>NZ_JBHWGP010000003.1:20675-73773 GCF_042733155.1 Streptomyces sp. NPDC059740
TCCCCCCCTCTGCGGCAACGGGTGCATTTCCGGGGGGGGGGGGCGGTGTGGCGCCGGGTGGGGGGGGCGGCGGGGGTTGGGGGGGCCTCGGGTCTATCCGACCCGCGGCCCTTCTCGTTTCCGGTCCCCTTGCCCGATGTCCTTCCCGCCCCCGTTCTTCTCTCCTGTTTCTCGTCCCCTGTTTCTCGTCCCCTGTTCCTCCCATCCTGTTTCTCTGTCTCGTTCTCCAGTCCCGTTTCTCCTGTTTCGCGCTGCCCCTCCGGTCCCTTTCTCCTCGTTTCCTGCTCGTCGCGGTTTCTTCCGCCTTCCCTCCTCGCGCCTTCCGGAGCCCTTACGTCGGCCCTGCGGCCCGTGCGCCATCCTCGTGGCGGATACGCGGGCGGCGGGGAACCGCGGACAGCTCTGCGGTGGTCCCAGTCCACGGCCGACGTCACGGCCACCGGGCCGCTCCCCCGTCGTGCGGTGGGCCTTAGGATCGCGCCCGTCGGGACCGTTTGACCGCCGGTCGGAGTCCCACGGGAGAACAGGGGAGTCATGAGCGCCTCACACGGTGACCCGAACGCCGACTCCGGCACGTCCGCGGCGGTCGGTTCACGGGCCGAGGCGTCCGGCGCCCCGGACCGGGAGAGCGCGGCGGACGGATACCTGCCGCACCCCTACGTGGGTGGACGCACCGCGGTACTGCGGGCGCTCGCCGCGTGGCGGATGGAGTGGCCGGGCACGCCCCGCGTGATCGCCGTGACCGGGAGCCCCGGCAGCGGGCGCTCGCGCCTGCTGACGGGCTTCCTGATGCTCTGTGACCCCGAGCAGCGGTCCCGGCTGCCCGTCAACCGGATGGACCCGACGACGATCCCGCCCGACATGCCGGCCCCCGTGGTGCCCGAGGTCGTCGGCCGGACCGGTGAGGACCTCCTGTGGTCGATCGCCCGGCGGCTCGGCATGCACGTCTCGCGTCCCGAGCACGTCTTCACGCGGCTGGCGGTGGCGGCCGGGCCGGTGACGATCGTGGTGCCGGACGTGGACCGCGCCGGGCCGGTGCGCGCCGCCGGTGAACCGGAGCGGCTGGTGCGTCAGGTACTGCGCCGGCTGGCCACGACCCGCTCGGTGCGGCTGCTGGCGGAAGTGCCCCGGGACCTGGCCGCAGAGCTGACCTCCGCCCTCCCCGCAGGACAGGCCCAGGTCGTCGACCTCGACGAGGAGCGCTGGGCCGATCCCCGCGCAGTGGTGGACCAGGCGGCCGGTGCCCTCGACCCGGCGCGCGGCGGCCGGTCGTTGCCCTTCGCCGAGGACGCTGCGGCCAGGTCGGCGTTGGCCGAGGCGGTGGCGGCCGGCGCGGGCGGCAGCCGCCTCACCGCCCACCTCACGGTGCGTTCGCTGCTCTTCGGCCCCGAGGACTTCGACCTGGCCGAGGCGCCGAAGCTCCCCGCCTCCCCCGGCGAGGCACTCGACTTCCACGCCCGCCGGCTGGGTACGGACGCCGAGACGCTCCGTCTGCTGCTGGCCCCGCTGGCCTTCGCGGAGGGCGAGGGCCTGCCGGCGCCCTTCTGGGGCCCGCTGGCGCACGTCGTCGCCGAACGGGACCTGGGCAAGGAGTTGTCGAGCGTCACCGCGCTGGCGGCCCCCTTCGTCCAACGCGTCGGCTTCCGCGAGCGTCCTTCGGCCGTCCCCGGGGCGGCGCGGGCCGGCGCCCCGGCCGGTTCCCTGAGCGGGGAAGCCGCCGACGACGGGGACGAGGCGGCGAAGAGTCCTGAGGGGGGCGAGGGGGGTGAAGATTCCGGTGTCGGTGAGGAGGCGACGGCCGGGCGCGCGGTGGGTGAACGGGCGGCGGAGGACCAGGCGGCGGGTGAACCGCTGACGGACGCCGAGGCCGCTGTCCTGACCCCGCCCGGCGCGCTCCCCGAGGGCGGCCTCCCGACCTCCGAACCGGCCGGGGCCACCGTGACGGGCACCGGGGACATGGCGGCCACCGACTCCGCGGCCCGGCCCCGGCGGTTGCTGCGGCTGGTCCACCCCGCCCTGGCCGAGGAGATACGCACCCACCTGCCCGCCTCACGGGAGGCGCAGACCCGGTTGGCCATGGCGTTGCTGAAGTCGGTCCCCCGCCAGGACTGGTCCCGCGCCGACCCGTACGTCTGCGACCACCTGGCCGGTCACACCCTCGATGCCGGCCTGCTGCCGCAACTCCTCACCGATCCCGCGCTGTTCGTGTACGCCGATCCCCATCCGCTGCGTGCCGCCGTGGCCGCGGTGCCCCCGGAGTCGCTGGGCGCCCCGGCCCGTACCTACCTGCGCACGGCCGCGCTCCTCCCCCGCGGCCGGGAGGAGGCCCGCACCCGGGCGGCACTCCTGGAGACGGCGTTCGTGGAGGACGGCCTGCAGCCCTACGCCGAGGCACTGCACGGCCTGGGCCTGGACCTCCCCTGGCGGACCCTCTGGAGCGTCGACGTCTCAGGCGTCACGGCCGTCAGAACCGGTCTGCTCCCCCTCTCGCCCCCGAAGCCGTCGACGGACGCCGGGGAACCACCGGTCCGGCGCCGCGCGCACCGGGGTGGCGGGGCCGCATCGCGGTCGGTGGTTGCCCTCCTGGTGCCGGCAGGCACGCCTGGGGCCCGGCCGCTGACAGCCGTCCGCCTCGACCCGGACGCCGCGGGGGCGTCGGGGGCGTCGGGGGCGTCGGATGCTCCTGGTACCCCGGGTGCGCCTGGTGCGCCTGGTGCCCCTGGTGCCACCGATCCTGGGGCCGGTGTGCAGGCTTCGGGCGCGTCGAGTGGGGCGGGTGCGTCGAGTGGGGCGGGTGCGTCAGGTGACAGGGGGGTACCGGGGGACGAGGGTGCAGCGGGAGATGCGGGCAGCCGGGGCACCCGCTTCCCGGAGACGGCCGACGGTGTCACTCTCGCTGCGGAGCTCTCGGCGGCAGGGCTCTGGGACGGGGTGGAGGGCGTCGCGGTCCTCCTGCAGGGTCTGCACGAGTCCGGCCGGGTGGAGAGCGACCCGGGTGCCGTGCGCCTGCCGACGTCTGCGCTACGCGAGGAAGCGCCGCTGGGCATGCGGTTGGGGAGCGGCGGAGTACGCGTCTGGGACCGGGACTCTCACGAGACGATCGCCGAACTGCCCGCTCAGCCGACGTTCGTCGCAGCCGACCTCTCCTTCGACGGCGTCCTCGTGGTGGCGACCGCCGACAAGGTGAAGGCACTCCAGGTGGGGGAACGATCCTCCACACCGCACGCGCATCGAGCCGCCTCGCACGCACGCTGAGGAAGCGGCATCGAGGAGAGGAGGTTCTCCGGGCGGCGGAGGGAACGCCCGGAGCGGTACGGGGAGGCCGCTCGGAGCGATGGGGAAGTCGCTCGGGGCCGGGGAGACGTCCGGGGCCGGAGAGACGTCAGGGGGCCGGGTGGCCTCTCAGGGCAGCAGTCGGTCGGCGACGACGGCGGCTGCGAGGCCCACCACCAGCAACCAGGTACCCAGGCGCGTGCGGCCCTGCCGGCTCAGTTCGATCACTATGCCGCACAGGATCAGTGCCGCACCGTAGACACCGACCACCAACACCGAGGTGCGGGCGGCGAGCCGCACGACGAGCACCACGGCCATGACCACCATGAGGACACCGCCGGCGCCCATGCGCAGCCGTCGCGCCTGCCGCGGCGTCAACCTCGAGCGGCCTGCGCCACCGTCCACGACCTCCTCGGTGTCGTCCGCCTCACCGAACTCAGCCGGGGTGTGCGGCCCTTGCCCGGCAGCCGTGTCGTTTTCCTCTGCTGTTCCCCGGGCTGCGGACCCGCCGGCCTCCTTGACCGCCTCGGGCTCTCCGGCTTGGGGCTTGGCCTCGGACGCCGTCTTGCACCCCTTCCCGGACCGGCCGCCGACACCGACCTCGGACACGCCGTCGCCCCCGGAAACCTCGTCCGTCGAGGAGTTGGCCTCCGCCACGGGGAGCTCGTCCGCCGCTGCGAGATCGTCCGCAGGGCTCCGGGGCTTCACCACTCGCGCGTCACCGGCGACTTGACCGCTCGCCGTCGTCCGGCTGGGTACCGCGCCGTCCTTCTGCCCGGTCGCCGGCGCATCGGTGTCGGGTTGAGGCGATGCCGGGTGGGGCTGGGGCGGAGCGTCGGGGGCTCCCACTGCGAGGTCTTCCGTGGGTGTCGGCTCCGGGGACCGCCCTTCTTCGCCGACGGTGACCGCCCCGTGCGAGGCGCCCGCCGCTCCACGAGCCGCGGTGTCTGCGGTCGTCGCCGTCCGGGAGGAGTCCTCGCTCCTTGGTGCGTCCATGGCCCGACATGCTAGTGCCCCGGCCGGGGCGACCCTCGCCCGAAGCGGGTTACGAGGGGCTCCGGCTGGCGGTGAAACATCGCCGTCCGGTTATGACCAAAAATCCTCACCATCTCTTTACACGCACCATCTCGGACAGCAAGTCACCTGCCATTGCCTGACGTTGCCCTGATTCGCCCCCATAAACGGCAGGGACAGGAGGGATCAAATGGGACAAGAGTGTCGGTCCTGCCCCGCTCCCGGACCATTTGAACACCCCCCGCCCGCGCTCTAGGTTGTAGCCCCTGACGGGCTGTTCAAGCCGGACGGGCCACACAGGAAGTCCGGCCGACCCGCACATCACGATGAGACCGGACGCGCGGCCGTGAGGGTGACCGCGTCGTCCGACGGCTACCGGGGGACATGTGGCAGGCGGAACCTTCAACGTAGAACCAGACGTACTCCGTAACCAGGGAGACGTCTTCATCGGCCTGGGCAGCGACTTCACCAGTGCCTCCAAGCGGCTCCAGCAGACCCTCGAAGGCCTGAAGGACACCGAGGCCGACGGCGCGACCTGGGGCGAGGCCGACTTCGCGGACCTGTTCATCCAGATCTACGAGCCCATCCGCACGGGCCTCTTCGAGTCCATGGACTCCCTGGGTGAGCGCATCGGGGACATCGGCGACAAGCTGCAGGACATGGCGAAGCAGTACGCCGACGCCGATGACCAGAGCGTCATCCTGATGACCGACGTGCCCCAGCCGACGGTCTGAGGCGCCCGCACAGCGGTCCGCGACGCCTCGGCGGGACCGAAGCGGGACCGAAGCGGGACCGAAGCGAGGCCGGGGACGGTCCAGGTACCGGACATCAACTACCGAGTGTCCGTCCCGTGAGGTCTCTGCCCGGGTGCGGGGTTTCCCGCCCGGCGGTCGCACGTGATGAGAGACCGCGACCACCGTCCCGTACGCGCGTCTTTCCCTCACGCGTCGCACCTTCCGAGGCTCCCATATCCTCCGTTCCCTCTCTGAGAACGGCATCGACCACTTCACGCACGGGGATGAGAACGTGGCGCTGACACTGCCCGAGGAACTCACGTGGGTTCTGGACATTCTGGGCTTCGAATGGCCGAAGGCGGACGAGGACCAGCTCCACGCCTGCGCCCAGGCCTGGCGGGACTTCGCGAACCGGATCGACCAGATGGCACCTCGCGGCTCGTCCGCCGCGGCTGAGGTGACCGGCTCCAACTCCGGCGACGCCATCGACGCCTTCCGCAAGGAGTGGGGCGCCTTCGACGGCAGCGCCGGCGGCTCGGACAACTACTTCCGTGACGCCAAGGCGGCCGCGGAGGTGATCGCCCTCGCCTTCGACGTGGCCGCGGCGGCCATCCTCGCCGCGAAGATCGCTGTCATCGTCCAACTCGTCATGCTCGCCGCCGAGATCATCGCAGCCCAGGCGGAGGCGGTCTTCACCTTCGGACTGTCGGAGATCGGCGGCCTCGCCGCCACAGGACTGACGCGTGCCGCGGTGCGCGAGATCCTCCAAAAGCTGCGGCAGGAGGTGATGCGCGCGGCGACGAAGGCGATGGAACACGCCACGATGGACGCCCTGAAGAAGGTGGCGAAGAAGCTCGTCTCCAAGGAGGCCAGGAAGATGGCCCTCGACTACGGCAAGAAGGTCGTGAAGGAAGAGGTCAAGGAACGCGTCGTCGAGGGCGGCAAGAAGTTCGTGCAGGACGGCGTGGTCGGCGCCGCGAAGGACGAGGCCATCGGCGCCGGTGCGGACATCGCCGGCAACCTCGCCGCGCAGGGCATCGAGAACCACTTCGGTGCCCGTCACGGCATCGACTGGAGCGAGACCGGCGACATCGTCAAGGAGCACGCCGGCAGCTACGTCGACGACGTCAAGAAGGCGGGCAAGGAGTACGTCGACGGCGTCAAGGACCTGGGCGACCCGCAGACCTACGTCGACCACGTGACCAAGGACGCCGACAGCTACGCCAACACCCAGGCCGACCGCGCTCAGGGACACGTCGTCAACCGACTGGACCAGCACACCGGCGGCCACGCCTCCCGCGTGGTCAACGCCCTCGGAGACCAGGGAGAACCCGCACAGGAGGGCGAACCCGCACAGGGCGGCGGCTTCAGCGCCTACGAAGAGGCGAAGGCCGTCTTCGGGTGAGGGTGTCGCGAGGCGGTGCCTGACTGGAGGTGCCGACGGAGACCGAGACGAGGGCCGCGACCGCCTACCGGTCGCGGCCTCCGCCCCGTCGCAGGGCCCATCAGATGCAACGGCGCCTACGACGCCAACGCCTGGGCTGAGAGGCGGCCCTCACCGCCGCTCCCCCTGCCCGAAGATGGTCCGGGAACGGCTGTGGCCCGCAACCGGTTGGTTGCGGGCCACAGCCGTTCTTCCCGTGCCCAGCAGCGAGCCGTGCGTCTCCGGCTACTGCGGGGGCGCCGGGGGATAGTTCGGCGCGCTGGACGGCGGCTGGTACTGCGGCGGCATCTGCGGCTGGTAACCACCGGGCTGCTGACCGGGCGGAGGAGCGTAACCACCGGGGACGCCACCACCGGGGCCACCCCAACCCCCACCGGGCCCGCCACCGGGGGGCGGCCCGTTGCGACGGTTCTTGCGCTTGACCGACACGATGATGAGGACGATCACCAGGAGGACGATGACGACCACACCGACGATGATGCTGATGACGAGACCACTGCTGGAGCTGTCAGAGCTCAGGTTGGGCGCGGTGGTTCCACCGTCATCCTTGGCACCTGGGGACGAGGACGACTTCCCGGAAGCCTGGGAAAGCGGCGGGAAGGGGCCGTCCTTGGGGCCAGCGGGGACGTCCTTCGTGAGGGCGCTGTACGGGCGCATGATCCCGTACCCGTAATGGGGATCGGGAAGCTTGAGGTCCTTCTTGTCGCTGGGCATCGTCGTCGTCTTGATCAGACGGTTGGCGATCTGCCCGGCGGTCAGGTCGGGGAACTTCGAGCGAAGGAGCGCGGCCGCACCGGAGACGTAGGCGGCGGCGTCGGAGGTGCCGTTGGCTAGATGGTAACCATTGCCCGGGCTAGCTGACCGGATGTTGACACCGGGTGCAATGATTTTCACATTTGACGCATAGTTGGAGTACTTCCACACGTGCAGATTGTCGTCTACAGCCCCCACCGCGAGCACACCAGACGCCGACGCGGGATACCCGAGATGATCGACCCCGCTATTCCCTGCGGCAGCGACGACAAGCACGTCATGTTCTCTCGCGTACCGCACCGCGGACTTCTCTGCCGCAGAATAAGCAGCTTCACCAAAAGACATGTTGACCACTTGTGCATGGTGGTCAACCGCGTACCTCAGGGCTGGCCCCCAGTCCTGATCAACGCCAACAGGAAGGATCTTCGCGTCGGGCGCGATTCCCATAACCCCCTGCGAGGCATTCGGCCCGTGCCCATGGCCAGCGATCAACGAGGCCATAGCAGTACCGTGTTCCGCCCCTTTAACGGCAACGTCACCTCTGCCTCCTCCCGAGAGGAAGCTCGTACCTTGAAGAACGTTTCCTTTTAGATCGTTATGTTGACCGTCTACCGGGTCATCAATCACTGCAACGGTGACATTTTTCCCAGTTGACACTTTCCATACGTCTTGAGCTCCGAAGGCCTCCAGCGGCCACTGATCATTTCTGACTTGGTCTGCCGAGGCAACAGGGGCAGCGCCCAGCAAGAGGGCTCCCACCAACACCGCTCCGCTCGCCGCTCTTAGCGATCGCACGAACGCCATGCCCTTCACATCTCCTTCGCACGTTAGGGCCCGCTGCCGAAGCAACGGGCCCTAAGCGACGTCAGCCGGCTGCTGTCCGACTGCCCTACTCGATGACCGGGGGAGCAATATTGCGCTCCGGTGTCCAGGTCTCTTCATCCTCGATCAGGTAGTCGGGACGTTCACCTTCATGTCCCTTACCCTCACCCTTGGCACCGTGCGCGCCGTGGGCACCACCCATCATGCCAGTTGGACGGCGACCAGCCGAGCCACTACCCGCTGGCGTCGAGCCGCCTCGACTGCGATGCAAGCCAGAGCCCCCCTGCGAGCCTCCAGTCCCAGTGCCGCTCTTAGCGCCAGGGTTGGCGATGACACCTCCCTTTTGCCGTGCCAGTGGACTGCCACCACCAGCCCCTCCGGCTCCAGCGCCCCCCTTGCCAGCACCGTGCATGCCTCCCATACCGGGCATGCCCATCCGACCTGTGCTGCCGCGCCCAGCGCCTGTCGCGCTCGGGCTACCGGTGCCGGTCGTGCCCGTCTTGGGCACGCCTGTACCGCCCTTGTAGCTTCCAGTTCCACTGATCCCGCCCTTGGGGGCACCGGATCCGCCAAGCCCCTTAATCGCACTTCCGCCCAAGCCGGGGCCAGGTACGTTCGGGATGCCGCCACCGCCACCGGTGTTGCCCCTACCGCCAGGAATGTTGAGGCCACCCCCACCGCCTCCGGGCGGGTTGGCGATGGAGGGAGTGGTTTTGCCGGGGTCACCGAGACCGTCCAAGCCGGTGTGAACAGTGGGAGTACCAGGCTTCACGCTTCCTGTGCCACCGCTGATCCCGGGAGTCGTCACTGTGGGAATCTTGGGCGCGGTGGGCATCTTCGCATTACCGCCAGCGCTCCCCCCGCCCTTGGTAGGCAAGCGCAAGCTACCGCTTCCCCCGCCACCGAAACCGCCACCACCCATCGGTGGCGTCATAATGTCGGTGCCACCGCCATTACTTCCGTCGCCGTTGCCGTTGCCGTCGGGGAGGCGGTCTTCTCGCCTGTTGCTACCCGGCACCTTCAATGCGGCCGCTTTGGCCACATACGTAGTACCGAGTTCCTGCATATGTACCGCGGCCTCAAGTCGCTTTTGCTGATGCCCCGACAGGTTGTCGCGGTTGGCGTCAAGCAGAGCTTGCGTGTCAGCCCCCGTCGCCAAGGCTGCGTTTAGATCGTCATCGTCGATCTGACCGAAAGTCCAAACGTCGTCACTCCAGTTCCAACCATCGTCGACCGGCGTCACCTGCCCCATCTTCTTCGAGAGAGTATCGGCGACTTCATGCATCGTCTTAGCCGTGTGCTCTGCGTAGGGCGCACCGTCATCAATGTTTTTGACGATCTCGGTGGCCTTCTCCTTGAAGCGGTCCGCCGAGTCGCCGTGCCAGGACTCCAGAACTTTGTTGACGGCGTTTTGAAACTGCTCCTTAATGCCACCCGCCCCGACCAGATTCTGGTGCAACGTGGTCCAGTGGTTCGCCACGGTGTGCACCGCGCCCGGGTCGGCCCCGTCGAGCATGCCCTTCAACTCATCGAGGCTGTGAGCGTTGAAGCGCGTGGTGTAGCGGTAGTAGCCGTCCCCACCGCCGGCGTCAGTCGTCATGCTGTCCCCCTCTTCCATTCATTCTGCAGTTACCCGCCGCCACTCAATTACTTCATGGAGTTGTTGTGCTCGGCCTCGGTGTAAGCCTCGTGCGTCTTCTTCGACTTCTTTCCAAAGTCGTCGATCATCTTCTCGATCTGCGCCAAAATCTTGTCTTCGATGTACGACTTCATCTCGCCATGAGACTCATGCAGTCGATCCCGCTCGCTGAACCCGGTCCCCAAGTGGCTGGGCGACATGTAGGTGTTGTTCTTCGCCTTGCCCTTGGTGTCGCCCATGTCCTTGAGCACCTGGTTCAGGTTGCGCACAACCTCGTCGAGGGCGTCCAGGTCGACGCCGTACTCTTTCCCCGCCATGTCAGGCCTCCCCGTGGGTGGTGATCCCGTTCTTGCGGCGCCAGTCGCGCAGTGCGATGGAGCCGCCCACGACGGCGGCCACCAACAACAGTGTGCCGCCCAAGATGTAGATTGCGTACCTGGTTTGCCGCTGCTCCGCGGACTCACCCAGGGTGATGGCCACCGGTCTGACGTGTGCGCCGGCGGCCGCGGTGTTCTTGTCGGGCACCGGAGCGGCGGTGGGCTTCCTGAAGTCGTTGACGGCCTTGACCGGGTCGACGACGCCCCAGCCGATGTTGTCGTCCCGGCCCAGGCGGACCCGATCCGCCGTCTGCTCCAGGTGCCAGATGATCTCTTGCGGAGTCCACCTGCTGCCGGCGGCCTTCGCCTTGGACGCCACCAGGGCCGCAGCACCGGCGGCGTACGGCGCTGCGAACGAAGTGCCCTGGTCAACGCAGTTACCGCCGTCCGGGACGTCGGAGACCATGTTGACGCCGGGAGCGGCGAGGTCGACGAAGTCGCCCGCCTGCGAGAACGGGGCGCGCTCGTTGTTACGGTCGGAGGCGGCCACGGCCAGGACGTTCTTGTTCTCGAAGGCTGCGGGGTAGGTCTTACGGACCTTGCCGTCGGCACCGTCGTTACCCGCCGAGGCGACGATGAGGATGTTCGCCGCATCAGCCCTGGTGACAGCGGCGGCGAGGTCGCCGAGCTTCGTCACGGAGTCCTCGGTGCCCTGCGAGATGTTGATGATGTCCACATGCTGCTTCACGGCGTAGTCGATGGCCGTGGCGAGCCGGGCCGCCGTACCGCCCTTCTCGTCGGAGGCGGTCTGCAGGGCGAGGACCGTCGACTCGGGCGCGAGCCCGTAGAACCCGGAGGCCTTCATCTGCCGTGCCGCGATGATTCCCGCGACCTTCGTGCCGTGACCGACCTCGTCCTGCCTCGCGTCGCCTCCCACGAAGGACTTGCTGCCTGAGATGGCCGGCTTGATCTGCTGGTTGGCGGCGTCCACGCCAGTGTCGATGACCGCGACCTTGACGCCCTGCCCCTTGTTGCCGTCCGCCCACATCTGGTCGGTCAGCAGACGCTGGAGTGACCAGGGGACCTCCTTGACCCAGGGGCCCCCGAACTTGCAGTCACCGGTGTCCAGCGGCACGGTGCCGGCAGACGCCGGGACCGTGGGAAGGCAGGCCATACCGGTGGCGCACACCACCGTGACCAGCGCACCGGCCACCCTGCGACGGTGCCTCGTTCGAGGAGGGGTGCTGCGAGGTGCCACGGTGGTGTGCTCTTCCTGTGCGAGGGCAGAGGGGAATGGGGCGGCGCGGCCCGCTGCCCTTGGAGGTACAGAGGTACAGCGGGTCAGAGAGGACTCACGCGTGAGGGCGAGCGCACTGGTGCAGCGCGCTCGCCCTTTTCACTACTGTGCGAGCCTGGCGGCTGCTCAGCCGTTGTGAGTCCGTGCCGTTGAGGCGACGGATCAGCTCCAGAGACCGGAGTTCTTGTGCTCAGTGGCCTGGTAGTTCTGGGCCGCGGAGTCGAGGGCCTTGGCGATGGCCTCCAGCGTCTGGTGGAGCGACGCCGCACGCTGGTCCCACTCACGCTGGCGGGCCTGGTAGCCCTCCTGCGCCGAACCTTCCCAGGAGGCGGCGATCTTCTTGACGCCGGCCTCGAGGTCGTCGAGCTGGCTCTGGATGTTGTTGGCCGTTCCGCGCACGTCGGAGGCGGCCTGCGAGATCGTCGAGAAATTGACGAGGATCTGGCCGGACATGGTGTCTCCTCGAGGAGTTGATGAAGTCTGGTCGAGTCAGCGCCGTTCGGTCCGGCCCATGGGGTGAGCCGGCTCGGCCGCCGCTACGAGCGGGCCGCTGCCGCGGCCGGCCCCCTCATCCGAACGGCGATGCCTGGGAGGTGACCTGGTGGATCGACTGCATCTGCTCTTCCTCGGAAGCGCTGTAGTTCTGCGTGGTCTGGTCGATCGCTTCCTTGATCTCGCTGAGCAGCTGGTTGAGGCGGGTGGCGTCCTCGTTCACCTGCGACTGCAGCTGGTTGTACGAGGAGGCCGCCTGGCCCTTCCAGCCGCTCGTGATCGTGTCGACCACGGTCTGCAGACGCTGGATCTCACCCTGAATGCTCTGATTAACCGAGTCGATACGGCCGCTGAATGCGACCATCTCCTCCTCGGTGGTAGTGAACTGCTGACCAGCCATAGTCAACGTCCCCCATGAGACTTGTGTGTAACCGCGTGGCGCTGGTAGGGCGGCCGGCGGCGGCGTCTTCGGTGAAGCCTGTCGCTACCTTAACCATTCCCCACGTCCGCCCCCAACAGCGGGCCACGGATTGTGACGGGATCACAACATGCCGACTGGCGTGCTGCGTTGGCCGTTCGGGAAGAGAACGGCGACGACCGATTCTATCGGGGTGCATCGGCGGACGCGAAGGTTCCTCTTGGGGGGAATTGCCACCATTCCACCCGCCAGTGGCGTGCGGATCCGTGAGGGTGTGGTGGAGATTCCTGCCGCTGCTCGGTCCCGCACCGGACCGAAACGGCGGAGGGCCGGACGACTGGCGTCCGGCCCTCCGCCCCGATGGCGAGGGAGGACCCCTCAACCGATGTGCGGCAGCGTACCGGCGGTCAGGAGGACTGCGTCTTCCTGGCGCTGGTCTGGTCGAGGGCCGGCCCCTTGGGCAGAAGGTCCGACCAGGCCTTCGAGATGTTCGCGGGGTGCGTGACGTTCTTGTAGCCGAGCCGGACCTGTGCCTGGTTCTGCTCCTGCTTGTCGCTGCCCGCCTTGTCCTGGCTGTCGTTGTTCACCGGCACCGAGTAGCGCAGGCCGGTGTCCGTGACGAGCCAGAGCGAGCCGCCGCCCTTGTCGTTGCCCTGCGTCTCGCGGTACAGCAGTCCTTCGCCCGGCGTCACGTAGGTCGACTCGCCGTCGGGGATGTCGGCCGGGTACTCGTCGCCGGTCCACGTCGTCATCATCGGGACCGAACCGGAGCTGCTGCCCAGCAGCTTGCCCACGTCGGTGCCGAACTTCTGGTCCTTGCCGCTGTAGACGGCGCAGGACACCTGCCCCTTGGATTCGCCGTAGGCCTGCGTCCTGGTCTTGTTCGCGATGCTGACGACACTGCTCGGCCAGGGCATGGTGATGTCGCCCTGGTACTTCTCGAGGAAGTCCTTGTTGTCCTTCGTCCCGACCCCCGGCACCGTGGGGACGCTGTCGGCGGTGACCTCCTTGGCCTCCATCGGCTTGCTGCTGTTGGTGACCGCGCGGCCGTTGGGTCCATCCTCCAGGAGCTTGGCGACGAAGGCGGTGGTGGTGTAGGCCCCGTCCTTCATCATCACGTAGTACTCACCGTTGGAGACCAGGACCTGGCCGATCTTGGAGTTGGCGGCCTCGAGCTTGCCCGGGTTGTCGCTGGGCTGACCTGCGCCCGGGATCACCGGCAGGTAGATCGAGACCGGGCTCTTGTTGACCGTCTTCATCCAGTCGTCGGTCACCTGCTGCGGGTCGGCCTGGCCGAAGAGGACACTGCGCAGGGTGTCCACGGACTTCTCGTCGACGTCGCCACCGGCGGCAGCCTGGCGGGCGCTCGCGGCGTCCCCCGTCAGCTGCATGGCGATGCCCGTGCTGTCCACGATCCAGTACCTGCCTTCGGGGTCCTGGACGTACAGCACCTGGTTGCTGTCGACCTTCCCGTCCCCCTCGACCTTCTTCTTGTCGTTCCCCCCGAGCACGAAGACCGCCTGCTGCGGCGCGCTGTTGGTCCCGCTGCCCGGTCGGTCGCACACGGCCCAGCTCTTGGGCGTCTTCGCCTGGTCCGCGGTGGGGAGGCGGTCGGGGGCGTAGGGGATGCCGACGGCGGGGCCGTGCGGCAGCTTGCCGTCGAGCTCGGACTCCTTGACCTGGACCACCTGGTACTTGTCCGGGTCGAGGAGGAGCTTGGCGGAGGCCAGGTTGAGGACGGGGTGGAGCAGCTTCGTCTTCTTGCCGTCCTTCTCCCCGTCGTCCAGCACCACGTACCGGGTCGTCGAGTCACTGCCGACCAGGACGTTGCCGCCGACCTCGTCCCACCCCTGCGGCGCGACCGGCTTGAGGATGCCGCAGGCGCCGAAGCCGACCATGACCAGCGCGCCGACGACGACGCTGGGAAGGATGGTGCGGAGCGGACGCGGCACGCTCTCTATCGACCCGTTCGGCAGCGGCTTCAGGAACGCGGCGGTCGTCCGTTTCCGCGCGAACGAATACGCGTTCAGCTCGTCCCGACGTGATGCCATTGTCGCTTTCTCTCCCCGCTGTTGGATCTCGACCGTGGACCGCCCCCGGGCACTACCGGCGTCGGGCCCTCTACTATGCCGTGTGTCGATCGACCCGTACCGTACGGGTGCCACCTTCCGCCGCACCAGCTCCGCACCCCGCACCGGGGTTGTGGAGATTCGGTGGGGAATTCGGTGCGGTGAGGCCCGATATCAGCAGAGGAGCAGGCCGGGGGATGTCCAACGCCACCAGGGCTCGACGCCGCAACGGGCGGCACCAGCAGCAACGACCGCCGGTGGGCGGAGGATACGCGGGCGGGCAGGGTCCGGGCGGCGCTCCCGGGCCCGGTGACGCCGGGCGACAGGCACCCTCGGGCCCCACCGTGCCCAGGCTGCGCACACAGGCCGGCAGCATCGGCGGAATCCGGGTGCAGCAACTGGCGCTCATCGAGGTCGCAGTCGCGCTGGCGCTGCTGGGTGGTGCCTTCTTCAAGGCCGTCGGTCTCGTGGTGGGCGCGGTCATCGGCATCGTTCTGGTCTTCTTCGCCCTCGGCCGTCGCCGGCGGGTGCCGCTGGCGGAGTGGATGACGACCGTCCGGGAGATGAAGCGCCGGGGCAAGCGCACCGGCGGGGCACGGGCGCTCGCCGCCGACCCGGCCCTCGCCCCCATCGTGGAGTGCGAGCCGGCGCTGCGCACGCACCACTACACGGGCAACGACGGGCGCGCCGTCGGCTTCGTGGGCGACGGCACCTTCATGACCGCGATCGTGCAGGTCGACGCGCGGGACGAGCCGCTGCGCCCGCACCGCGGCAGCCGCCCGCTGCCGCTGAACCTGCTGCACACCGCGCTGGACATCGAGGACATCCACCTGGAGTCCGTCCAGTTCGTGCAGTACTCCCAGCCCGCTCCGGCACCGCACCTGCCCGAACAGGCCATCGCGGCGCGCAGTTACGCGCCGCTGCAGGCGCAGGCGCAGACTCCGGCGGTCCAGCTCACCTGGATCGCGCTCAAGCTCGACCCGGAGCTCTGCTCGGAGGCCATCGAGGCGCGTGGCGGCGGTCTGGGCGGTGCGCAGCGGTCGCTGCTGCGCGCGGCGGACCAGCTCGTCAGCCGGCTGGACGCCCAGGGGCTGCGGGCCCGGGTGCTGGAGGAGCGCGAGGTCGTGGCGGCGCTGGGCACCGCGGTCTGCGCCAGCCCGCGGGCCGCGAGCGTGGCGATGGGCCGGGAGGGCCGGGCCGCGCGGCGCACCCAGGAGACGATCCGCGCGATGCGGTGTGACGACCGCTGGCACTCCACCTACTGGATCAGCAAGTGGCCGCAGCTGGGCAACGGCGGCGCGCCGCTGGGCGGCATCACGCAGATGCTGACGAGCACCCCGGCCATGGCGAGCACGTTCTCGCTGACCGCGACGCACAGCGGTGGCCGCAACCCCGCCATCACCGGGTACGTACGGGTGTCGACCCGAAGTGAGAACGAACTGAACGCGGCGCACGCCGAGTTGTCACGCCGGTCGGGCGGGCTCAAGCTGGACCTGGTGCGCCTGGACCGCGAGCAGCTCCCCGGTCTGCTGGCCACGCTCCCCCTCGGAGGTACCCGCTGATGGCCACCCCCACCTACCAGCCGCGCAGCAGCGGCAACAGCTGGCGCAGCGCGCCCGCCCCCGTCGCCGGCGGGGTGCAGCGCCCCTCGCACCAGCCCCGTCCCGACGAGCGGCCCGCCGAACCGGAGGGGCCGCGCCCGGAGCCGGGGTACGGGCTGCGGGGGCCCCGGCGCCACCCGCACGTCCTGCCGCCCGAGTCCCTGCCCTCGCTGGGTCTCTCCGTCGGTGACGACGGTGTGGTCATCGGGATCGACCCGCAGAGCCAGCCGGCGGTGCTGAGCCTGCTGCGTCCGAGGCCGTTCGAGGTGGTCCTGGTCGGCAGCATGTGGATGGCGCAGGTGCTGGCGCTGCGCACGGTCGCCACCGGGGCGCGCGTCGCCGTGGAGACGGCCCGGCCGCCGGCCTGGGGGCAGATGGCGCAGTCCGCGGGCGGCGGTCAGCAGTGCGTGACGGTGCACGACGTGCGCCAGATCGCGCCGCAGGGCCCGTCGGTCTCCAGCCCGGTGCTGGTGGTCCGCGACTGCGGCGCCCGGCCGCCCCGCAACCAGCTGGCCCCCAGCCCCTGGCAGTCGGTGCTGACCCTGCTGCCCTTCCTCGGGCCGCGCTCCCCGCAGATGCTGGGCCGCGCCGACCTCGTCGGCCTGCAGCGGTTGTCGCCGGAGGAGGCCGAGGTCGTCACCCGTGTGCTGCGGCTGCCGCAGCAGGTGGGCCAGGTGCTGCCGACACTGTCGGACAACGCCATGCTCTGGTGCACCAGCGACAACCACCAGTTCGTGATGACGACGCCGACGGACGCCGAGACGCAACTGCTCGGCGGGCCGCGACGGATGGACTGACCCTCCGCCCTCCCGGCCTCGGCCCCGGTGCCGCCGCGTCTGGCGCCGGGGCCGCGTCGTGTCCGGTCCGCCCACGGAGGCGGACGGGGGCGGGGGACGCGGGGTGTGGTGCCTTGTCGCGTGAGGGTTGCGGGTGGACCCGTGTGACGGTTCTCGCAGGGGTGTGCGGCGCGGGTCCGCGTCCGGCTCCCGGCCTGCGGCGAACGGCGCGAGCCGGGTTGCCGGGCGGGGACGGCCGTCGCAGCGAGGGGCCTGGTCCGGCCGCATGAGGTGCGGCGGACCGGTGTATTCTCCTCACCCGCCGTCAACGTCGCGCCACAGCCGACCGGGCGGTCTCCGCGACCGTTTCATCCCTTTCGGGCTGCCGCCCTCCGCGTCCGCTCCGGGAGGGGGCCGGAACGGCGGGGCATCGGCTGCCGTTGGTCGCCATCTCTTGATTAGGCTGTAGTAAGAGCTGAACGGGAGCACACGCGACTGCTGCCGATACGGGGAATGGAGACGGTAGGTGTTGGCGCGACACGAGGCGGTGTGTTCCGACATCCGATGGATCCGCCTGTTTCCGGTCATGCCGTTCAGGTGCGTTTCACTACACCAGGAGGCACAGTGAACGAGCAGGGCGCATTCCACCCGGACGACGAGCAGGACGACGAGGCGTCGGAGTTCGACCTCACGGGCGAATTCAAGATCGACTTCGCGGCGCCCGCCTGGTACGCGGACCAGAGCGGTTCTGCCGCACCGGCCCCGGCACCCACCCCGCCGCCGGCCCCGACACCGCAGTCGCCGCCCTCCCAGGCCCCACCGCAGGGGCCACCGGTGGCGGCGCCACCCGGCCCGGAGGCCGCCCAGGCCGCCGCGCCCGGCTTCCCGATGCTGCGGCCTGAGGGCCAGGAGCAGGGGCAGGGCGCCCCGGCTGCCGCCCCTGCGGCACCAACCCCTCAGGAGGCGCCTGCCGCCGAGGGGCCGCGCGTGCGCGCGGGGAACGACGACCCCACCGCAGGGCTGTGGGACGACGACGAGTCGCCGGCCGCGGCCCCCGCGGAGGTGCCCGCGCAGCAGCCCCCCGCCGCCCAGGGCACGCCCGCTCAGGGAGCGCCTGCCCAGGGCGCTGAGGCGGCCGGTGGCCAGCCGGCAGCCGCCGCGGCCGAGGCGCCGCCGCAGGGCGCCCCGGTGGCGGGTCCCACCCCGCCGCAGCAGGGCACGCCCTGGGCTGCGCAGGGGGGCGAGGCGGCCGCCGGTGGAGCAGTGCCTCCGCTGCCGCCGGAGTACCAGGCCGCCGACCCGCAGCAGGCCGCACAGCAGGTTGCCCAACAGGCTGTACAGCAGGGGCAGATGCCCGCTCAGGGCGTCCCCCAGCAGGCCGTCCCTCAGCAGGGCGCCCCCCAGCAGGGCTTCCCCGGACAGCCCGGACCGCAGCAGCAGCCGCAACAACCCCAGCAGCCCCAGCAGCAGATGCCGCACTCCGGCTACGCCCAGCCCCAGCCCCAGCAGCAGGGCCAGGTGGCGGCTCAGTCCGGCTACGGCTATCCGCAGCAGGGGGGCTACGGCTACCCGCAGCAGGCCGGCCCGGCCGTTCCGCAGGGTCAGCCCGCCTACGGCTACCCGCAGGTGCAGGGGCCCCAGCAGCAGGGGTACCCGCCGCAGCAGGCCCAGCAGTACCCCCAGCAGCCGAACCAGCAGTACCCCCAGCAGCAGGCGCCCCAGCAGCAGGCCCCGCAACAGCAGGTGCCGCAGCAGCAGATGCCGCAGCAGGGTCAGCCCCAGCAGCCGGTGGACCCGCGGGTCGCCAACTACTCCTACGCCCCCGGCCAGCAGCAGCGTGCGGCGCCGGGTGCGCCGTTGGGCTTCAACGCCTCGGTCGAGCTGACCTCCGAGCGGCTGCTGCGCAAGGAGCCCAAGAAGCGCAAGCCGGGTGCCAACGCCCAGCCCTCACGGCTGAAGTTCGGCGCGAAGAAGGAGGAGCAGGAGCGGCAGCAGAAGCTCCAGCTCATCCGCACGCCGGTGATGTCCTGCTACCGCATCGCGGTGATCAGCCTGAAGGGCGGCGTCGGCAAGACGACCACCACGACCTCCCTCGGCGCGACGCTCGCGCTGGAGCGGCAGGACAAGATCCTCGCGATCGACGCCAACCCCGACGCGGGCACCCTGGGCCGACGGGTCCGCCGTGAGACGGGGGCGACCATCCGCGACCTGGTGCAGAACATCCCGCACCTGCACAGCTACATGGACATCCGCCGGTTCACCTCGCAGGCGCCGTCCGGGCTGGAGATCCTCGCCAACGACGTGGACCCGGCCGTCTCCACCACGTTCAACGACGAGGACTACCGCCGCGCCATCGACGTGCTGGGCCGGCAGTACCCGATCATCCTCACCGACTCCGGCACGGGCCTGCTGTACAGCGCCATGCGCGGCGTCCTGGACCTCGCCGACCAGCTCATCATCATCTCCACGCCCTCGGTGGACGGTGCCAGCAGCGCCAGCACCACGCTGGACTGGCTCTCGGCGCACGGTTACGCGGACCTGGTGCAGCGCAGCATCACCGTCATCTCCGGGGTGCGGGAGACGGGCAAGATGATCCGCGTCGAGGACATCGTGGCCCACTTCGAGACGAGGTGCCGCGGCGTGGTCGTGGTGCCCTTCGACGAGCACCTGGCCGCCGGCGCAGAGGTCGACCTGGACATGATGCGGCCCAAGACCCGGGAGGCGTACTTCAACCTCTCGGCGATGGTGGCCGAGGACTTCCCCAGGACGCAGCAGGGCCAGGGCGGGTGGGTCGACCCCAACCAGCAGATGATGCCGCAGGGCCAGCAGTACCCGGGGCAGGAGGCACCGCAGCAGCCGCAGCAGGGCTACCCGCAGCAGGGCCAGCCCGCCGTCCCGCCGCAGCAGGGCGGCTGGACCCAGCAGGGGGCGCCGCAGCAGCCGCCTGCCACCTGGCAGCAGCCCGCACCGGACGCACCGGCCCAGCCCGGTCCGCCGCCGGGATGGCAGCAGGGGCCGCCGCCGCAGTGAGCCGGCGGCACGGCCGGAGTGCCGGGTGGAGAGACGACGGGCCGAGGGCCCCGGTGTGCAGCAGCGCGCCGGGGCCCTCGGCCCGTCGCGGTCCCGGCCCCTCGGTCACCTGCGCCGGCCGGCAACCGGCCCGGGCGGACCCGACGGCTGAGCGGTCGACGGCAGTGGGCTGCACTGCGCCGGGCTGAGCGGTGCGGCCCTGCACGGGCGTGAGCCGACGATCGGGCACGGCGCCACCCGGCCCGACGGCGCTACGCTGACGCCGTGCCAGAGCCGAGACGAGGACATCCAGGGCTGAGGAGCGACCGCCTCCTGCTGCGGGAGTGGCGGGAGAGCGATCTCGCTCCCCTGGCGGCCCTGAACGCCGACCCCGTGGTCCGCCGGTACTTCCCCGACGTCCTCACCCGCGAGCGCAGCGACGCCGCCGCGCACCGCTGGCAGGCGGACATCGAGCGCCGGGGCTGGGGATGGTGGGCGCTGGAGGCCGTCGCCACCGGGGAGTTCATCGGGGTGGCCGGGCTGGCCCCGGCGCAGGACACCCCGTTCACCGGCGTGGAGACGGGCTGGCGCCTCGCGCGGTCCGCATGGGGGAACGGGTACGCGACCGAAGCCGCCCTGGCCGCCGTGGAGTTCGGCTTCACCACCCTGGGGCTGCCCGAGATCCTGGCGGTGACCACCGCCACCAACCTGCGGTCCCGGGCGGTGATGCGCCGCATCGGCATGACGCACGACCCGGCCGACGACTTCCAGGACCTGAGCGTGGCCCCGGGGCCGCTGCGGCACTGCGTGACCTACCGGCTGGGCCGGGGCGAAGGCTGAACCCCGCGCGCACCCGCACCCGCCGCTAAGGGGTCCTTGCCATATGAGCGTCCGATGAGGTCGCGTGGTCTGGTGCCGTGCATCGCAAGGCGCCGGAGAGTTCTCGTAGCGGAGCTACCAGGGCTTTTCGGCAACGCCGCGAGGTGCGGTGCCCAGACCACGCGGCCCGGGCGGGCATATTGCAAGGACCCCTAAGCGCCCGGGGTCCCTGCCGGCGGCGTGCCGCCCGCGCAAGCCCCGAATACAGGGTGGTCGTCCGCAGATCCCGTGGAGGGCGGACAGCGAGGGAAACGGAAAAGGAGGACTACCCACTCCCTTCCACTCTCAACGTATAGCAGTAAGGGGGCCTTGCGGCAAGGCCCCCTTACTGCTGCACAATCGCTCGCCGAGACCAGAAGCTGCGGAAACGGGTGGTTCACGAAGTGTGTGCGGTGTTGTCGGTTCAGGAAAGATGCGGCGACGGCGGGCGGCCGGGCTCCGCTCCGAGGGTGCGGGTGTGCGCGCCGGCAGGCTGGGCGTGCGTGCCCGCAGAGCGGAGCCGGTGACATGACCTCTATGACCACCAGTGCGTTCGACCTCCCCGAGCGCCTCTCCCCCAAAGCCGATCCGGCACTGATCGCTGCCGACGAACGGCACTTCGCGGCCGTCGCGGAGAGCCTGGAGTCGGCGATCGCCGAACTCTCCGACCAGCTCGACGCCGAACGCAGGGCGCCCGGTGGCGTCGGGCGGGCGGCGATGGAGCGGGACACGGAGGTCCGCCGGCTGACCGGCAGGCTGCACGCCCTACGCCGCTACGGGCTGGACCTCTGTCTCGGACACCTCGTCCGTGCGGACGACCCCGAGCCGGTGTACATCGGGCGTCTCGGCCTCACCGACAGCGCAGGCAGGCGGCTGCTGCTCGACTGGCGCTCCCCCGCTGCCGAGCCGTTCTTCGCCGCGACCCACGCGAACGCGATGGGCCTGGCGAGCCGCCGGCGGTACCGCTGGACCGGCGGCCGGATCAGCGACTACTGGGACGAGGTGTTCACCGCGGACGGCCTCCAGGGGCACGCCGCGCTCGACGACCAGTCCGCCTTCATCGCCAGTCTGGGCAGTACCCGATCGGAGCGGATGCGGGACGTGCTCACCACCCTCCAGGCCGACCAGGACGCCATCGTCCGGGCCGGATCCCGCGGCGCGCTCGTGGTCGACGGTGGTCCGGGCACGGGGAAGACCGTCGTGGCCCTGCACCGCTCGGCCTACCTCCTCTACTCCGACCCGCGTCTCGGCCACCGGCGGGGCGGCGTGCTGTTCGTCGGTCCGCACCAGCCCTACCTGGCCTACGTCGCCGACGTCCTTCCCAGCCTGGGCGAGGAGGGCGTGCAGACCTGCACCCTGCGGGACCTCGTGGCCGAAGGGGCCGACGCGGTGCCCGAGGCGGACGCGTACGTGGCCGGCCTGAAGTCGTCCGCCGGCATGGTGAAGGCGATCGAGAAGGCGGTCAGCATCTACGAGGAGCCGCCCACCGAGGGGATGACGGTCTCGACCCCGTGGGCGGACGTGTGGTTGAGCGCCGAGGACTGGGCGGAGGCCTTCGACGCACCGGACCCCGGCACCTCGCACAACGAGGCACGCGAGGAGATCTGGGAGGAACTGCTCACCATCCTGCGGGACAAACACGACGGCGACATCCCGCCCGAGCAGTTCCGCAGGGCGCTGCTGCACGACACGGAACTGGTCGGGACCCTCCACCGGGCATGGCCGATGCTGGGGGCGACCGACCTCGTCTCGGACCTGTGGACGGTGCCCGCCTACCTGCGGCTGTGCGCTCCCTGGCTCAGCCGGGACGAGGTGCGCAGGCTCCAGCGCGCCGACGCCCAGGCCTGGACGGTGTCCGACCTTCCGCTGCTGGACGCGGCACGGCAACGGCTCGGCGACCCGGCGGTGGCCCGGCGCAAGCGCCGCCACGCCGCCGCCGTGGCCACCGAACGCGCGCGCATGGCCGACGTCATCAGCGACATCCTCGCCGCCGACACCGACGGGGAGGGTGCGGTGACGATGCTGCGCGGCAAGGACCTGCAGGACAGCCTGGTCGACGAGTCCGCGCTGCCCCGTACCGACCCGGACCGCCTCGCCGGCCCGTTCGCGCACGTCGTCGTCGACGAGGCGCAGGAACTGACCGACGCCGAATGGCAGATGCTGTTGCTGCGCTGCCCGTCCCGGAGCTTCACCGTCGTCGGGGACCGGGCCCAGGCCAGGCACGGGTTCACCGAGTCGTGGCGGGAACGGCTGGAGCGGGTCGGGCTCGGCCGGATCGAGGTGGCCTCCCTGAGCATCAACTACCGGACGCCGGAAGAGGTCATGGCCGAGGCCGAGCCCGCCATCCGGGCCGCGCTCCCGGACGCCAACGTGCCGACCTCGGTGCGCAGCAGCGGCCACCGGGTCGTCCACGGTACGGTCGCCGACCGGGACGCGGTGCTCGACACCTGGCTCGCCGCGCACCCCGACGGGATCGCCTGCGTCATCGGCGACCCGACGTTCCGGGCGAGGGACCGCGTCCGGTCGCTGAGCCCGGAGCTGGCCAAGGGCCTCGAGTTCGACCTGGTCGTCCTCGTCGACCCGGAGGCGTTCGGCGAGGGCGTGGCGGGGGCGGTGGACCGCTACGTGGCGATGACCCGGGCGACCCGGGAACTCGTCGTCCTCACACGTTCCTGAGGACGCCCGGGGCGCGGGCCCGCGTTCAGCCCCGGGTAGCCGGCGTCACCAGTTCCCGGGCCTGCTTCACGTCGATCGCCATGCGCTCCAGCAGGCCTTCGAGGGTGTCGAAGCGTTCCTGTCCGCGCAGGAAGGCGACGAAGTCCACGGCGACGTGCAGGCCGTAGAGGTCCAGTCCGACCCGGTCGATGGCGTAGGCCTCGACGGTGCGGGCGGTGCCGTCGAACTGGGGGTTGGTGCCGACGGAGATGGCCGCCGGCATGGCCTCGTCCTGGGCGTGCAGCCAGCCGGCGTAGACCCCGTCGGCGGGGACGGCGCTGTAGGGCAGCGTCTCGACGTTGGCCGTCGGGTAGCCCAGCTCGCGGCCCCGCTGGGCCCCGCGCACCACGACGCCCTCCACGCGGTGCGGCCGGCCGAGCACCTCGGCCGCGCCTGCCACGTCGCCCTCGGCGACCAGCCGGCGGACCAGGGTGGAGGAGTACGGCCGGCCCTCGCCGACGGTGCCGCGCTCGAAGCGGTCGACGACCTCGACCGTGAAGCCGTGCTGCTCGCCCAGTTCGGCCAGGGTGCCCACGTCGCCGGCGGCCTTGTGGCCGAACCGGAAGTTGGGTCCCTCGACGACGACTGCGGCGTGCAGCCGGTCGGCGAGCACCCTGGCGACGAACTCGGCCGGCTGGAGCTGGGAGAACTCCTTGGTGAACGGCAGGATCAGCACCGCGTCGACGCCGAGGTCGGCCGCCAGTTCGGCGCGGCGGTGGTGCGGGGCCAGCAGCGGCGGGTGGCTGCCGGGGCGCACGACCTCGCTGGGGTGCGGGTCGAAGGTGACGAGGACGGCGGGCACGCCCAGTTCGCGGGCGCGGGCCACCGCCCGTCCGATGATGACCTGGTGACCGCGGTGGACGCCGTCGAACGAGCCGATGGTGACGACGCTGCGTCCCCAGCCCTCGGGGATCTCTTCCAGTCCTCGCCAGCGCTGCACTGTGCCCGCTCCTCGCCGATGTCCGTCGCCACTACTGGCGCGCCTGTGTGCCGTTCCTAAGCCTGCCACGTGGTGCCGTGGGCCACGTAGCGGCCCCGGCCCACCGCAGTGCGGGCCCCGGCCTCACCCGGTGAACACCGCCAGGCTCCTCGCCCGGCCCGCGCGGTCCTCCACCAGCGCCAGGAACGTCCCGTCGGGGGCGAAGGCGGCGATGGGGGTGCCGGGGTTGCGGCGGGCTGCGGGCGGCAGCGGGACCCGGACGCCGTTGCTGAGGAGGCGGACCTCCTGGGCGCTGACGTCCCAGCGGGTGAACGCCGCGCCGGCGGCCTCCGCGAGCGGCATGACGGGCAGGCCGTCGCCCTCTGCGTCGTCCACCCGCTCCTGGAGCTGTTCCAGGGTGCGGGCCTGGTCGAGCCGGTAGGGGCCGACCCTGGTGCGGCGCAGCGCGGTGAGGTGGCCGCCGACGCCGAGGTCGGCGCCGAGGTCGCGGGCGAGTGCGCGGATGTAGGTTCCCGACGAGCAGACGACGGAGACCAGCAGGTCCGTGACCGGGCTGCCCTCGTCGGTCTCGGTCTCGTGGACGGAGTGGACCTGGAAGGAGGAGACGGTGACGGGCCGGGCGGGGATCTCCACGCTCTCGCCGTCACGGACCCGCTTGTAGGACCGCACCCCGTTGATCTTGATGGCGCTGACCTGCGAGGGAACCTGCTGGATGGCGCCGGTCAGCTTGGCGACACCGGCGTCGACCGCCGCCCGGTCCAGGCCGTGGGCGGGGGTGGTCGCGGTGATCTCGCCCTGGGCGTCGTCGGTCAGGCTGGACTGGCCGAGCCGGACGGTGCCGACGTACTCCTTCTCGGTGAGGGCGAGGTGCCCGAGGAGCTTGGTGGCCCGTTCCACCCCGATGACGAGGACGCCGGTGGCCATCGGGTCGAGCGTGCCGGCGTGGCCGACGCGTCGGGTGCGGGCCATGCCGCGCAGCTTGGCGACGACGTCGTGCGAGGTGAAGCCGGCCGGCTTGTCGACGATGACCAGGCCGTCCGGCCCGGTGTTCCTGCGCTTCATGCGGTGGTGGGGTCCTTGTGTGGGGTCTGCTGGGCGACGTGGGCGGACGCCGTCCCGGGCGGGGCGGCGTCCGCGTTCAGGCCTTCGTCAGTGCTCTTCGGTGTCGTCGGCGTCCTGGTCCTCGCCCGGCTTGCGGTACGGGTCCGCCTCGCCGGCGAACGTGGCGCCGGAGGACGCCTCCCGCACCTTGGCGTCGGAGGCGCGTGCCGCGTCGAGGAGGTCCTCGATGGTGCGGGCGTTCTCCGGCAGGGCGTCGGGGACGAAGGCGAGGGTCGGGGTGAACTTGGTCCCGGCCGCCCGGCCGACCTCGGAGCGCAGGATGCCCTTGGCGCTCTCCAGGCCCGCGGCGGCGTTCCGGCGGTCCTCGTCGTCGCCGTAGACGGTGTAGAAGATCGTCGCTTCCCGCAGGTCACCGGTCACCCTGGTGTCGGTGATGGTGACGTGCGTGCCGAGCCGCGGGTCCTTGACACCGCGCTGGAGCTTGCTCGCGACCACCTCCCTGATGAGGTCGGCCAGCCGCTTCGCCCGCGCATTGTCGGCCACTGGATACGTCTCCTTCGTGTTCTTTCCTCGGTTGTGCCACCGGCCGCCCGGCCCGTGGCCGTCGGCCGGCGTGGGCCGCCGGTCCCGGCTGCCCTGCCGGACCGTGCCGGGGCACGGTCCTCGCGCCGCCGGGGGCGGTGGGGCGCCCTCGGGGGGGGGCACCGTCCGCCCCGGCGGGCACGGGCGGCGGCGTCAGTCGTCGTCGCCGTGGATCCGCCGCCGTACGGACAGCAGATCCACTTCCGGACGCGCGGCGACCATGCGTTCGCAGCGGTCCAGTACGTCACTCAGGTGCCCCGTATCGCCGGAGACCATCGCCAGACCCAGCCGGGCCCTGCGGTGGAGGTCCTGGTCGCCGACCTCGGCCGCGCTCACCCCGTGCTTGCGCTGGAGCTCGGCGACGATCGGACGGACGACGGAGCGCTTCTCCTTCAGCGAGTGGACGTCGCCGAGGAGCAGGTCGAAGGACAGCGTCCCTACGTACATGGAAGATCGGGTAAGGCCACCCGGGGGGCACTAGAGGGTCCTGCCCCGGTCGCCACGGGCCCGTGGGCCCGGCACGCCCGAGGAGGGACCCCGGATGTCGTCCGCACACCGGACCGGTGGGCGAACGCAGGCTCGACAGTGAACCTACACGCAACGGCCGGGGCCGATCGACGGAGTTTTCCCGCCGCCCCGAGGGGCGGGCGGGAGCGCTCCGGCGACCGGCCCCGGACGGATCGCTGCGCGGTGCCCGGCCGCCCGCACCAGGCGGGCGACCGGACCGACCGACCGGGGTGGTCAGCCTCGCGGCTTCTCGCGCATCTCGTACGTCGCGATGACGTCGTCGACCTTGATGTCGTTGTAGCTGCCGAGGTTGATACCGCCCTCGAAGCCCTCGCGGATCTCGGTGACGTCGTCCTTGAAGCGGCGCAGACCCTCGATGTTGAGGTTCTCCGCCACGACCTTGCCGTCGCGCAGCAGGCGTGCCTTGGTGTTGCGCTTGACCTCGCCCGAGCGGATGAGGACACCGGCGATGTTGCCGAGCTTGGACGAGCGGAAGACCTCGCGGATCTCCGCGGTGCCGAGCTCGACCTCCTCGTACTCCGGCTTGAGCATGCCCTTCAGCGCCGCCTCGATCTCCTCGATCACCTGGTAGATGACCGAGTAGTAGCGGACGTCCACGCCCTCGCGCTCGGCCATCTGCGTCGCGCGCCCCTCGGCGCGGACGTTGAAGCCGATGACGATGGCGTCGGAACCGGTCGCCAGGTCGATGTCGGTCTCGGTGACCGCACCCACACCGCGGTGCAGGATGCGCAGGTCGACCTCTTCGCCGACGTCGAGCTGGAGCAGGGAGGACTCCAGGGCCTCCACCGAACCGGACGCGTCGCCCTTGATGATGAGGTTGAGCTGCTGGACCTCGCCGGCCTTGAGCACCTTGTCCAGGTCCTCCAGGGAGACCCTGCGGGTGCGCTTGGCGAAGGCGGCGTTGCGCTCACGCGCCGCGCGCTTCTCGGCGATCTGGCGGGCGGTGCGGTCCTCGTCGACGACGAGGAAGTTGTCACCCGCGCCGGGCACGTTGGTCAGACCGAGGACGAGGACCGGGGTCGAGGGACCCGCCTCCTCCACGTTGGCGCCCGTGTCGTCGAGCATGGCCCGCACGCGGCCGTAGGCGTCGCCCACGACCATCGTGTCGCCGACCCGCAGGGTGCCGCGCTGGACCAGCACGGTCGCCACGGCGCCGCGGCCGCGGTCGAGGTGGGCCTCGATCGCGATGCCCTGGGCGTCCTGCTCCGGGTTGGCGCGCAGGTCCAGGGAGGCGTCCGCGGTGAGGACCACGGCCTCCAGCAGCGCCTCGATGTTCTGGCCCTGGCGGGCGGAGATGTCGACGAACATGGTGTCGCCGCCGTACTCCTCGGCCACCAGGCCGTACTCGGTCAGCTGACCGCGGACCTTGGTCGGGTCGGCACCCTCGACGTCGATCTTGTTGACCGCGACGACGATCGGCACGTCGGCCGCCTTGGCGTGGTTCAGCGCCTCCACCGTCTGCGGCATGACGCCGTCGTTGGCGGCGACGACGAGGATCGCGATGTCGGTCGACTTCGCACCACGGGCACGCATGGCGGTGAACGCCTCGTGACCCGGGGTGTCGATGAAGGTGATCCGACGCTCCTCGTCGTTGACCTCGGTCGCGACCTGGTAGGCACCGATGTGCTGGGTGATGCCGCCGGCCTCGCCCGCGACCACGTTGGTCTTGCGGATCGCGTCCAGCAGGCGCGTCTTGCCGTGGTCGACGTGACCCATGACGGTCACGACCGGCGGACGCGCCATGAGCGCCTCTTCGCCGCCCTCGTTCTCGCCGAACTCGATGTCGAAGGACTCGAGCAGCTCGCGGTCCTCCTCCTCCGGGCTGACGACCTCGACGACGTAGTTCATCTCGTCGGCGAGGAGCTGGAGGGTCTCGTCGGAGACGGACTGGGTCGCGGTGACCATCTCGCCCAGGTTGAACATCACCTGGACCAGCGACGCCGGGTTGGCGTTGATCTTCTCCGCGAAGTCCGTGAGGGAGGCACCGCGCGACAGCCGGACCGTCTGGCCGTTGCCGCGAGGCAGCATCACACCGCCGATGGACGGTGCCTGCATCGCCTCGTACTCCTGGCGACGCTGCCGCTTGGACTTGCGACCGCGACGCGCGGGACCGCCGGGACGACCGAAGGCGCCCTGCGTGCCACCACGGCCACCGGGGCCGCCGGGACGACCGCCGAAGCCGGGACGGCCACCGCCGCCGCCGAAGCCGCCGCCACCACCGGGACGACCGGCGAAGCCGCCGCCGCCACCGGGACGACCGCCGCCACCACCGGGACGGCCGGCGAAGCCGCCGCCGCCACCGGGACGACCGCCGCCGCCCGGACGACCGCCACCCGCGGGACCGCGGCCACCGGGGCCGGGACGCGGGCCGGCAGCCGGACGCTGCGGCATCATGCCCGGGTTCGGACGGTTACCGCCGCCGGGACGCGGGCCAGCCGCGCCGCCCTGGGCGGGAGCCTGCGGCCGGGGCATACCCGCCGGGCTTGGACGGTTGCCGCCGGGAGCCTGGGGACGGGGACCGCCCTGGGCGCCGCCCTGCGGACGCGGGCCGCCGCCCTGGCCGGGGCCACCGGGACGCGGGGCGCCACCGGGACGGGGCGCCTGCGGGCGGCCCATGCCGGTCGAACCGCCGGTGCTGAAGGGGTTGTTGCCCGGACGCGGGCCGCCGGGGCGGGCGCCGGGACGGGGGGCGTTCTGGCCGGGGCGCGGGGCGTTGCCGCCGCGGCCCTGACCGCCCTGACCGCTCTGCGGGCCCGGACGGGCGCCGGGGCGCGGACCGGGCGTGGCACCCGGCTTGGGGCCGGACGGGGCCGGGGGCGTCGCCTGGCCGGAGGACGCCGCAGGCGCCGCGGGGGCCTGGAACTCGGGCTGCGCGGGGGCCGCCGGAGCCGGCTTGGGGCCGGGGCGCGCAGGGGTGGGACGCGGGCCCGGTGCGGGGCTCGCGGGGGTGCTCTCGGGGGTCGACGGCGCCGCGGGGGCGGCCGGACCCGGCTTGGGGGCGCCCGGCTTGGGAGCAGCCGGACGGGCCGACGGCGCTGCGGCCGACGGCGAGGGGGTGGAACCGCTGTCGCGCTTGGGCGCGGCGGAACCGGGGGACGGCGCCTTGCGCGGCGCCGAGGGCTTGGCGGAACGGCCACCGTTGCCGCTGCCCGCCTGGAACGCGTCCGTCAGCTTGCGTACCACCGGCGCCTCGATCGTCGAGGACGCCGAACGGACGAATTCGCCAAGTTCTTGGAGCTTGGCCATGACGACCTTGCTCTCGACTCCGAACTCCTTGGCGAGTTCGTATACCCGGACCTTAGCCACTTCGCTCCTTCTAGGTCCGGGGTGCTACCGGACCGTCGCTACTTCATGGGCGTACTCATCGCGTACTCATCGAGTGCTCATCGCAATCTCGACCTACTTCCGAACTCGCGAGGTACCTGACCGCACGGGGTTCCGTGCGTCGTGCTGTGTCGCCTGGGGGTCGACCGTCCCGACGTACCGGCTCAGGGCCGTCGTGTCGAACGGTCCCCGGTCTCGATAGGCCCTGGGGAACGCCCGGCGACGGATCGCCAGGTCGAGACAGGTCTGCGTGGGGTGCACGTAGGCACCCCGGCCGGGCAGCGTACCGCGCGGGTCGGGGGTGCACGCACCCTCGATCACCACAATGCGCAGCAAGTCGCCCTTGGCCGCTCGCTCCCGGCACCCCACACAGGTGCGCTCTGGGCATGCGCGGGCATGCGTCCGGCCAGACACGGATTAAGTCTACCTCCCCGCGCCGCTCTCACCTCTATGGGGTAATGCGCGAACGGCTGTACAGAATTCCTGGTGGTCACCGGGGTTTCCCGGCCGTCACCTCGGCGACGCCGCACCGTGGCGGGTTCGTCACCACGGACAGCCCCTGCTCCGCGCCGGGGCGCGGGCACGCCGTCACCGGTTGTGACCGCGGGACGACGGTCCCGTCACGCAGTGTTCCGGTGCGCCACGCGGGGCGGGCGGTTCGCGCCACCCGCCCTGCGGCGGCCGTCAGCCCTGGTCGGCGTCGCCCTGCTCGGCGTCGCCCTGCTCGGTGTCGGGGCGGATGTCGATGCGCCAGCCGGTGAGCCGGGCGGCGAGGCGGGCGTTCTGCCCCTCCTTGCCGATGGCGAGCGAGAGCTGGTAGTCGGGGACGGTGACCCGGGCGGACCGGGCGGCGAGGTCGACGACCTCCACCTTGTTCACCCGAGCCGGCGAGAGGGCGTTGGCCACCAGCTCGGCGGGCTCGTCGGACCAGTCGACGATGTCGATCTTCTCGCCGTTCAGCTCCGCCATCACGTTGCGCACCCGGCCGCCCATCGGGCCGATGCAGGCGCCCTTGGCGTTGAGGCCGGAGCGCGTGGAGCGCACCGCGATCTTGGTGCGGTGGCCGGCCTCGCGGGCGACGGCGGAGATCTCCACCGAGCCGTCGGCGATCTCCGGGACCTCCAGGGCGAAGAGCTTCTTCACCAGGTTCGGGTGGGTCCGCGAGAGGGTCACCGAGGGGCCTCGGACGCCCTTGGCGACGCGCACCACGTAGCTGCGCAGGCGGGTGCCGTGGGTGTACTTCTCACCCGGGACCTGCTCCTGCACCGGCAGGATGGCCTCCAAGCGGCCGATGTCGACCAGGACGTTCTTCGGGTCCTTGCCCTGCTGCACGACGCCGGTGACGACGTCGCCCTCGCGGCCCGCGTACTCGCCGAAGGTGACCTCCTCCTCCGCGTCGCGCAGCCGCTGCAGGATGACCTGCTTGGCGGTGGTGGCGGCAATGCGGCCGAAACCGGAGGGCGTGTCGTCGAACTCGCGGGGCTCGGGGCGCCGCTCCCCACCCTCGGTCTCGGGGAGCTCCTCGGGCTCCTCCTTCGCCCAGACCGTCACGTGGCCGGTCTTGCGGTCCAGCTCCACGCGTGCGCGGCGGCGGCTGCCCTCGGTGCGGTGGTACGCGATGAGGAGGGCCGACTCGATCGCCTCGACCAGCAGGTCGAAGGAGATCTCCTTCTCCCTCACCAGACCCCGCAGGGCACTCATGTCGATGTCCACGGCTACGCCTCCTTCTGACCCTCGTCGTGCTGCCGGGCGTCACGGGCCGCGGAGCCGTCGTCGTTGTGGGCTCTGTCCTGCTGCTTGCGGTTGAACTCGATCTCCACGCGCGCCTTGGCGATCTCGGGGAAACCGAGGCGGCGCGGGGTGGGCCTGCGGCCCTTGACCCCCGGCACCTCGACGTCGACACCTTCGTCGTCGACCTCGGTGATACGTGCGACCAGTTCCCCGCCCTCGTGCAGGTGGGCCCGCATCAGCCGGCCGACGGCGCGGCGGTAGTGCCGCGGCTCGGTCAGCGGCCGGTCGGCTCCGGGGGAGGTCACCTCAAGGGTGTAGGGCGTCTCGCCCATGGCGTCGGACTCGTCGAGCACCTGGGAGATCTCCCGGCTCAGGGCCGCGCACTCGTCCAGCTGGACGCCCTCGTCGGAGTCGACCACGACCCGCAGCACCCGGCGCTTGCCGGCGGGAGTCACCTCCACCTCTTCGAGATCGAGGTCGCGGGCGGCGACCAGCGGGTCGAGCAACCCGCGCAGCCTCTCGCTCTGGGTGGTGCTCATCCGGGTGACTCCTCGGCCGCGTGTGCTGTTGTGGGATGGTCGCGTGTCAGGTGCAAAGCCTATCGGTAGCGGCGGGGTACTGACGATTCGGTGTCCGGTCGCGGATACGCTCGCCTGAGATTGATCACTTGCGACCATTTCCGGTTCGAACTCTTGAGGAAGAGGACCGTGCCGAACCTGCCCCTCACCCGCAGAACCACCCTGGCCTCCGGGGCCGCCCTGGGGGTGGCGGCCCTGCTCGTCACGGGCTGCTCCGACACCTCGGCAAGGAAGGCGCGCCGCCAGGCCGCCACCGACTCCCGGCTGCGCACCAAGGCCGCGCAGGAGGGCCGCGCCCTGCTCACCCGCTACGACGCGACGATCGCCGCCCACCCCGCCCTGCGGGAGCGGCTTACCCCGCTGCGGGTCCAGGTCGCCCGGCACCTGGCGGCGCTGAGCACCTCCGAGTCCTCGCCGGCCGCGGGCGGCCCCTCCCCCTCCTCGGGCGGCGGGCGGGCGGCCGCCCCCGAGGTGCCCGGGGAGGAGAAGGCCGCCCGCGCCGCGCTGGCGGACGGCGAGCGGCGCACGGCCGACTCCCGCGCCGGCGCCCTCCTGGAGGCCTCCCCCACCCTCGCCCGGCTGCTGGCCTCGCTCGCCGGCGCCGGTGCGGCCCACGCCTTCCTGCTCGGAGAGGACGACTGATGCCGGCACCCGCGGAAGGCGGCGCGCCCACCGCCGAGATCGAGGCGGTCCAGGCCGCGCTGGAGGCCGAGCACGCCGCCGTCTACGGCTACGGCGTCGTCGGGGCCCGGGTCACGGGAGACCGCCGGGCCGCGGCCCAGCAGGCCTACGACGCCCACCGCGCCCGCCGGGACGCCCTCCACCGCCAGGTCGTCGACCTCGGCGGCACGCCCCGCGCGGCGGCGGCGGCCTACGCCCTGCCGTTCCCGGTGCCCGACGCCGCCGCCGCGGTCCGGCTGGCCGCCGAACTGGAGGACCGGGTCGCCGCGGTCTACGCCGACCTGGTGCGCGACGGCGGCAACGGCCGGCGCCGGGAGGCGGCGACCGCGCTGCGGGACTCGGCGGTGCGTGCGGTGCGCTGGCGCGGCAGCGGCCCGGCCTTCCCGGGGCTGGGTGAACGGTCGGCTCCCGGGGAACCCTCTGCCTCGCCGACGACGGGCTCGGGAACGCTGTGAGCCGGCAGCCCGCCCGTCCACCGCGACCCTCGACCGGCGCCGACGGTGCCCGGCCGGCCGTCGGCGGGTCGCGGCACGGGCCGGCCGGCAGGACGACGAACCGACAGGTGACCGCGGAAGGAACGGCGCAGGCATGGCAACCGCACCCCTCACACCCCCCGAGCGACTGGTGGGCACGGTGCGCCGCGACCCCCGGCCCGTCGTCCACCAGTGGCTGGAGGAACTCCCCGCCACGGTCGCGCGCCGGCTGGAGGACTGGCACCTGACGCCCGAGCGGGTACTGGAGCCGGGTGGGCGGCGCAGCCTGGTGGTGTACGTCCGGCAGGAGGACGGCACCCCGGCGACGCTGCGCCTCCCGCTGCCCGGTCGTGCCGCGCGGGAGGCCGCGGCGCTGGAGCGGTGGGACGGCTGGGGGTCGGTGCGGCTGCTGCGTGCGGACGTGCCGGAGGGCGCCCTGCTGCTGGAGCGGCTGCGCGGCGAGATCTCGCTGCGTTCGCTGGCCGAGGCGAAGGCGGTGCTGGAGGCGACGGGCACGCTGCGGCGGCTGTGGGTGGAGCCGGGGCCGGAGCACCCGTGGGAGACGGTGGCCGGCCGCACCGACCTGGAGATCGACGAGATCGGCGCCGCCGTCCCGCTGCTGCCGGTGGCGGGCCCGCTGCTCTCCGAGGCCGCCGACCTGCGGCGCGCGCTGGCCGCCGACGCTCCCGAGGAGGCGCTGCTGCACGGCGCCTTCCGGCAGGCGAAGGTGCTGGCCGGTGAGCGCGTGCCGTGGCTGGCGGTGGGGCCCGACCCGGTGGTCGGGGAGCACGCCTACGACCTGGCGGCCCTGGCCCTGGACCGGTTCGAGGACCTGCTGGCCGGTTCCGGGGTGGCCGCTGCCGCCCGTCGGCGTGTGGCGCGGCTGGCCGAGGCGCTGGACGTCGACCGTGACCGGCTGCGCGGCTGGACGCTGTTCCGCGCCGTGCACCAGGCGGTGCGCGAGGTGGTGCGCGGCGACGTGCCGCGCGGCGAGGCGCTGCTGGAGTTCGCCGGCGCGCTCTGAGGCGGGCCGGGGCCCTGTCCCTCCGGGCCCCGGACCGTCCCGTTCGCACCGAAGGCCTCCGGGCGGCCCGCCTCGCGCCCGCGACCCCGGACGGCTCCCGCGCGGGACCGGGCCGTGCGTGCCGCGCCCGCCGCCCCGGCTGCGCGGGGTCGGCGGGCGCGTGCCACGGCGTGCGGCCTCCCGGCCTCGCCGGAGCCGGTCAGGCGCTGAGCCGGGCGAGCGCCTCCTCGACGGTCAGCTCCTCGCGCTCGCCGGTGCGGCGGTCCTTCAGCTCCAGGACGCGCTCGGCCGTGCGGCGGCCCGCGACGAGGATCTTGGGGACGCCGATGAGCTCGGCGTCGGTGAACTTCACACCCGGCGAGACCCCGGCGCGGTCGTCGACCATGACGCGCAGGCCGGCCTCGGCGAGCAGGTCGGCCACCTCCAGGGCCAGTTCGGTCTGGGCGGCCTTGCCCGCGGCGACGACGTGGACGTCGGCGGGTGCGACCTCGGCCGGCCAGCACAGGCCCGACGCGTCGTGCGTCTGCTCGGCGATGGCGGCCACCGCGCGGGAGACGCCGATGCCGTAGGAGCCCATGGTGACGCGGACCGGCTTGCCGTTCTGGCCCAGCACGTCCAGCTCGAAGGCGTCGGCGTACTTGCGGCCGAGCTGGAAGATGTGGCCGATCTCGATGGCGCGGTCGATGCGCAGCCCGGTGCCGCACTCGGGGCAGGGGTCGCCCGCCTCCACCACGACCACGTCGAGGTACTCGTCGACCTCGAAGTCGCGGCCGGCGACGACGTTGCGGGCGTGCTTGCCCTCCTTGTTGGCGCCGGTGATCCAGGCCGTGCCGGGCGCCACCCGGGGGTCGGCGATGTAGCGGAACGCCTTGCCGGCCATGCCCTGCGGGCCGATGTAGCCGCGGACCAGTTCGGGGCGGCCGGTGAAGTCCTCGGCGGTGACGACCTCGACGACGGCGGGCGCGAGGTGCTCGCCGAGCTTGTCGAGGTCCACCTCGCGGTTGCCGGGAACGGCGACCGCGACGATCTCACCGTCGACCTTGACCAGCAGGTTCTTCAGGGTGGCGGAGGCTTCGACGCCGAGGTGGGCGGCGAGGGTCTCGATGGTGGGGGTGTCGGGGGTGTCCAGTTCCTCGACGGGCCCGTGGCCGCTGCCGTCGACCGGCTCGATCCTCGCGGTGACGGCTTCGGTGTTGGCCGCGTACTCGCAGGAGGGGCAGTAGACGAAGGTGTCCTCGCCGGCGGCGGCCGGGGCGAGGAACTCCTCGGAGGCGGAGCCGCCCATGGCGCCGGAGACGGCCGAGACGATGCGGTAGTCCATGCCCAGGCGGCGGAAGATCTCCTGGTAGGCCTGGCGGTGCAGGCGGTAGGCCTCGGCCAGCCCCTCGTCGGAGGTGTCGAAGCTGTAGGAGTCCTTCATGGTGAACTCGCGGCCGCGCAGGACGCCGGAGCGCGGACGGGCCTCGTCACGGTACTTGGTCTGGATCTGGTAGAGCATGACCGGCAGGTCCTTGTAGGACGTGCACTGGTCCTTGACCGTGAGGGTGAAGATCTCCTCGTGGGTCGGGCCGAGGAGGTAGTCGGAGCCCTTGCGGTCCTTGAGGCGGAACAGCAGGTCGCCGTACTCCTCCCAGCGGCCGGACTGCTCGTAGGGCTCCTTGGGGAGCAGCGCGGGCAGGAGGACCTCCTGGGCGCCGATGGCGTTCATCTCCTCGCGCACGACGCGGGTGACGTTCTCCAGGACCTTCATGCCGAGCGGCAGCCAGGTCCAGATGCCCGCGGAGGTGCGGCGGACGTACCCGGCGCGCACGAGCAGCTTGTGGCTGGCGGTCTCGGCGTCGGCCGGGTCGTCGCGCAGCGTCTTGAGCATCAAACGGGACATGCGCTGGACCTGCGCGGCGTGGGCCATGGGGCTCTTCTCCTGCTGAGGAACGGTGACTGGCCCGAGGTTAGCCCTCCCGGTCGTGCACACGGAAATGGGTCCGCTCTCCCGGCCCGGGGAGAGCCTCAGCGCACGAGCGGCAGCGGGGCCCCCATGACGGCGTAGGGCCGCGGCGCGCTGGGGAACAGGACGCGCCGGGCGAGGTCGCGGTAGCCCAGGGCGTGGTAGAGGTCGCGGGCCGGGCTGTCGGTGTCGATGGCCGACAGGATGCTGCGGGGCTGGGACGCCTCGTCGGTGAGCCGGGTGATCAGGGCCCGGCCCAGGCCCCGGCGCTGGTAGCGGGGGTGGACGTGGAGTTCGGTGATGACGAAGGAGTCGTCGAGCCAGCCGTCGGCCTCACGGCGGCGCAGGTAGGGCTCGACCACCGTGGACCACCAGTGGCTGCGGTCGTTGGGCATGCCGTAGACGAACCCGACCAGCCGGCCCTCGGAGGTGGTGGCGCCCAGTGCGCGGGCGCCGGGGCTCTCCAGGTGCCGCAGCACGATGTGGCGGCGGACCCGGATCTCCTCGTCGTCGAGCCCGAACGCCACCGCCTGGACCGCCAGGGCGTCGTCGATCCGGGCGGCGAGGTCCAGCGGGGCGACCGCGACGTCTTCCATGGGCGCCGAGCGTAGCGCCTCGCGGGGCCGGGGTGGGGGTGGCGGGGTGGCCCGGTGGTCTCCTAGCGTCCTCGTATGGAGCGGACACCGGGGACGGGGCGGCGGCGGGTGGGCGTGGTCGCCTCCTTCGACTTCACCAGGCAGGCGGAGGCAGCCCGTTGGCTGCCGCCGGAGCTGGAGTGGTCGCTGACGCTGACCGACGAGGTGCCCTACCGGGACAACGCGGAGCTGGCGCGGCGGCTGAGCGATCCGGCACTGCTGGCGGCCCCGGCCCGGCGGCTGGTGGCGGCGGGGGCGGAGGCCGTGGCGTACCTGTGCGCGGTGGGCGGCTTCGCGCGGGGCCCGGCCGGGGAGGCAGCGGTGGTCGCGGCGCTGCACGGTGCGGGGGCGGCGCGGGCGGTGACCACGACGGGCGCCGTGACCGCCGCGCTGCGCCGGCTCGGGGCCCGCCGGATCGCGGTGGTCCACCCGTACCAGGAGCCGGTGGGCGACTGGCTGCGGGCGTACCTGGCGGCGGCCGGCTTCGAGGTGGTCTCGCTGACCCCGCTGGGGGCGGCGTCGGTGGAGGCGGTCTACGGGGCGACGCAGGCGCAGGTGGTGGCGGCGGTGCGCGCCGGTGACCGGCCCGAGGCCGACGCGGTGTTCGTGAGCTGCTCGGCACTGCCCACCTACGAGGTGGTGGGGCCGCTGGAGGAGCTGCTGGGCAAGCCGGTGGTCACCGCCAACCAGGCGACGATGTGGGCGCTGGCGGGGCAGGTCGGCGTCCGTGCGGTCGGCGGGGGACGGCTGCTGGAGCCGGCCGCCCCGGGGGCCGCGCAGCAGGGCGGGGTGACCTCCAGGTGAGTGGGACGCGCCGCTCGGGCCGTTCTAGAACAGCACGCTCATGAAGGCGCCGGTCTCCTCGAAGCCGACGGCGCGGTAGGCGGCGCGGGCCGGGGTGTTGTAGTCGTTGACGTAGAGGCTGACGACCGGGGAGACGTCCGCCAGCGCGTAGCGGACCACGGCTGCCATGCCGGCCTTCGACAGTCCCTTGCCTCGGTACTCGGGGTCGACCCACACCCCCTGGATCTGGCAGGCCCGGGGGGTGGCGGCGCCGATCTCGGCCTTGAAGACCACGCGGCCGCCCTCGATGCGGGCGAAGGACCGGCCCGCGCCGACGAGTTCGGCGACGCGGGCCTGGTAGAGGAGGCCGCCGTCCCCGGCGAGCGGCGAGACGCCGACCTCCTCGGTGAACATGGCCACGCAGGCGGGCATGATGACGTCCATCTCGTCCTTGCGGACGCGGCGCACCGCGGGGTCGGGGGCGACGGTCGCGGAGGGCTCGGAGGTGACCATCAGGGGCTGCGGGGCGCGCACCTCGCGGGCCGGGCCCCAGCTGGGCTCCAGCAGGGCCCACAGCTCGGCGGTGGGTTCGGCGGGCCCGACGATGGAGGAGCAGCGACGGCCCTGGCGCAGGGCGCGTTCGGCGAAGCCGCGGACGGCTTCGGGGGTGGCGTCCACGGGCACCAGGTTGGCTCCGGCGTAGCACAGTGAGCGCAGTCGTCCGTCGACGTAGAAGCCCCACATCTCGCCGCCGAGCCGCCACGGGTCGAGGCCGGCGACCTGGACGCGGGCGGTCACGAACGCGTTGGCCACCGGGTCACGGTGCAGGACCGCCAGCGCGTCGTCGAGTTCCCCCGGCTCAAGGACTCGGGTGGTCGTGGTCGTCAGCACGAGTGGACGGGCCTCATCGTTACGGGCCCGGGCGGCGCCCGGGCGGGGGCGGGACGTGACGATTCTTCGAAGGGTACCTCTCGTGGTTCCGGTACCCGCTCGCGCCGTCGGGATGGCTCCCGGTACCGGGGCGGGCACGCCCGAGCCCTCCCGCCGGGGTGGGGCGGGAGGGCTCGGGCTCAGCGGTGTGGCCGCGGGGGTCAGCCGGCGACGGCGACCTGGGGCTCGCCGGAGGTGATGCCCTCGGCCTCCATCTCGGCCGCGATCTTCTGGGCCTCCTCGATGAGGGTCTCCACGATCTTGGACTCGGGGACGGTCTTGATGACCTCGCCCTTCACGAAGATCTGGCCCTTGCCGTTGCCGGAGGCGACGCCGAGGTCGGCCTCGCGGGCCTCGCCGGGGCCGTTGACGACGCAGCCCATGACGGCGACGCGCAGCGGCACCTCCATGCCCTCCAGGCCGGCGGTGACCTGGTCGGCGAGCTTGTAGACGTCGACCTGGGCACGGCCGCAGGAGGGGCAGGAGACGATCTCCAGGCGGCGCTGGCGCAGGCCGAGGGACTCCAGGATCTGGATGCCGACCTTGACCTCCTCGGCCGGCGGCGCGGAGAGGGAGACCCGGATGGTGTCGCCGATGCCCTCGCTGAGCAGGGCGCCGAAGGCGACGGCCGACTTGATGGTGCCCTGGAAGGCGGGGCCGGCCTCGGTGACGCCGAGGTGGAGGGGGTAGTCGCACTTCTGGGCCAGCAGCCGGTAGGCGTTGACCATCACGACCGGGTCGTTGTGCTTGACCGAGATCTTGATGTCGCGGAAGCCGTGCTCCTCGAAGAGCGAGCACTCCCACAGCGCGGACTCCACCAGCGCCTCGGGGGTGGCCTTGCCGTACTTCTCCAGCAGGCGCCGGTCCAGGGAGCCGGCGTTGACGCCGATGCGGATGGGGACGCCGGCGGCGGAGGCGGCCTTGGCGATCTCCTTGACCTTGTCGTCGAACTGCTTGATGTTGCCGGGGTTGACGCGCACCGCGGCGCAGCCTGCGTCGATCGCGGCGAAGACGTACTTCGGCTGGAAGTGGATGTCCGCGATGACCGGGATCTGCGACTTCCTGGCGATGACGGGCAGGGCGTCGGCGTCGTCCTGGGTGGGGCAGGCCACCCGGACGATCTGGCAGCCGGAGGCGGTCAGCTCGGCGATCTGCTGGAGCGTTGCGCCGATGTCGGACGTCCGCGTCGTGGTCATCGACTGGACGGAGACGGGCGCGTCACCGCCCACGGCGACCGGCCCCACCTGGATCTTGCGACTGACGCGGCGGTCGGCGAGCTTGGCCGGAACGTCCGGCATTCCCAACGAAATGGCAGTCATCTGGCGAGCAACCCCAAGTTGTGGATCTAGGTCCCGAGATCGGCGGGCTCCGGCATTCGAGACTACGGCACGGGGTGGCCGGAACTCACACCCCGTCCCGGGCGGCCCACGGGCGGGTGACGGCCGACCGGGTAAACCCGGACCGCCCGGCGCCCCGTGGCGTGCGGGGGCGCCGGGTGCCCCCGCACGCCGGTCAGCCGGTCAGCTTGACCGGGTTGACCACGTCGGCCACCAGGACCAGCAGCGTGAAGCAGACGAAGACGCCGGCCACGACGTAGGCGACGGGCATGAGCTTCGCCACGTCGAACGGTCCCGGGTCGGGGCGGCGGAAGACCCGGGCGAGGTTGCGGCGCAGCGCCTCCCACAGGGCGCCGGCGATGTGCCCGCCGTCCAGTGGCAGCAGCGGCAGCATGTTGAAGAGGAACAGCGAGAGGTTGAAGCCGGCGACCAGGAACAGCATGGTGGCCACGCGCTGCACCGGCGGGATGTGCAGGGAGAAGACCTCGCCGCCGACGCGGGCCGCGCCCACGACGCCCATGGGCGAGTCGGGCTTGCGCTCGCCGCCGTTGAAGGCGGCGTTCCACAGGTCGGGGATCTTCTCGGGCAGGTCGACGATGGACTGCACGCCCTGCTCCACCATGCCGGTCATGCGGTCCACGGACTGGCCGAAGGACTGCCGCACGACGCCGCTGGCCGGGGTGAACCCGAGGAAGCCGGCGGTGACGTACTTGCCGTCGACGTAGTTGCCGTGGCCGTCGGTCTTGGCGACCTTGTTGCGGATGAGGTCGGCGTGCAGGGTGCGGCTGTGGCCGTCGCGCTCGACGGTGATCGTGGCCGGGCCGGTGGTGTCGCGGATCCGGCTCTGGAGGGTGCCCCAGTCGGGCACCTTCCTGCCGTCGAAGGCGGTGATCCGGTCCCCGGGGCGCAGCCCTGCGGCCTTGGCCGGGGAGTCCGGGGCATCGGCGGGGCACTTGTCGGTCTTGGCGCTCGCGGCGATGACGCAGTCGGAGACGGTGCTGACCTGGGTGGTCTGGGTGTTGATGCCGAAGCCCATGAGGACGCCCATGAACACCACGACCGCGAGGATCAGGTTCATGAAGGGCCCGGCGAACATGACGATGACCCGCTTCCAGGGGGCGCGGGTGTAGAAGAGCCGCTTCTCGTCGCCGGGCTGGAGCTCCTCGAAGGCGGCGGAGCGGGCGTCCTCGATCATGCCGCGCCAGGGCGAGGTCGAGCGGGCCTGGAGCTTGCCGTCGTCACCGGGCGGGAACATGCCGATCATGCGGATGTAGCCGCCGAGCGGGACGGCCTTGACGCCGTACTCGGTGTCGCCCTTCTTGCGGGAGAAGATCGTCGGTCCGAAGCCGACCATGTACTGCGGCACCCGGATGCCGAACATCTTGGCGGTCGAGAGGTGGCCGAGCTCGTGCCAGGCGATGGAGAAGAGCAGCCCCACCACGAAGACGACTATGCCGAGGACGGTCATCAGGGTCGTCATACGCGGGCCTCCGTGACGTGGGCGGCCGCCGCGGCGGCCAGTTCGCGGGCGCGGGCGCGCGCCCAGGTCTCCGCCTCCAGTACGTCCGGGACCGTGAGAGTGGTTCCCGGAGCGGGCGTGCCGTGTTCGGCCACGACCTCGGCGACGGTGTCGACGATGCCGTTGAACGGGAGCTTCCCCGCCAGGAACGCCTCGACGCACTCCTCGTTGGCGGCGTTGAAGACGGCGGGGGCGGTGCCGCCGAGCGCGCCGACGTGGCAGGCCAGCGGGACGGAGGGGAAGGCCTCCTCGTCCAGGGGGGCGAACTCCCAGGTCTGGGCCTTGGACCAGTCGACGGCCGGGGCGGCGTCCGGCACCCGGTCGGGCCAGCCGATGCCCAGCGCGATGGCCATCCGCATGTCGGGCGGGCTGGCCTGGGCGAGGGTGGAGCCGTCGGTGAACTCCACCATCGAGTGAACGTAGGACTGCGGGTGGACGACGACCTCGATCTGCTCGAAGGGCACGTCGTAGAGCAGGTGGGCCTCGATGACCTCCAGGCCCTTGTTGACCAGGGTGGCCGAGTTCACCGTGATGACGGGGCCCATGGCCCAGGTCGGGTGGGCGAGGGCCTGCTCGGGGGTGACGCTCTCCAGCTCCTGCCGGGTGCGCCCGCGGAAGGGGCCGCCGGAGGCGGTGACGACCAGCTTGCGGACGTCGCGGCGGGCGCCGCCGGCCAGGCCCTGGAAGAGGGCGGAGTGCTCGGAGTCGACGGGGACGATCTGGCCGGGGACGGCCGTCGCCTTCACCAGCGGCCCGCCCACGATGAGGGACTCCTTGTTGGCGAGCGCCAGGGCGCGGCCGGCTTCGAGGGCGGCCAGCGTCGGCGCCAGACCGATGGAGCCGGTGATGCCGTTGAGGACGGTGTGGCAGGGGGAGGCCGCGAGCTCGGTGGCGGCGTCGGGGCCGGCCAGGATCTCGGGCAGCGGCTCGCCCGGCTGGTAGTGGGAGGAGAGGGCCTCGCGCAGCGCCGGGACGACGTCCTCGTGCGCCACCGCGACGGTGCGCACCCGCAGCCGGTGGGCCTGCTCGGCCAGCAGCGCCACCCGGCCGCCGGCCGCGGACAGGCCGGTGACCTGGAAGCGGTCGGGGTGGCGCAGCACCAGGTCGATGGCCTGGGTGCCGATGGAACCGGTGGATCCGAGGATCACCAGGGTGCGGGGGCCCTGCGACGCGCCGGGGACGGCGGCCGGCGTGTAGCGCAGCTTCGGGTGGGCGAGGGAGTCCGTCATGGCGTCCATTGTGGCGTGTGACGGAGGCGGCGGGACGACAAGGGGTGAGGCGTCACCCGTCCGCGTCGCGCCGGGGCCCGGGCCGGCGCCGCCGCACCACGCGGTGGCGGTGGTGGGCGGCGGTCCGGGGCGGCGCGGGAGGCGACTCAGCCGATCGTGCGGTGGACGTTCTCCTTGAGGCTGGGCCCCGGCGTGGCGTCGGCGATCCAGGGGCCCTCGCCGCTGGGGTCGACGACACCGTCCTCCAGCCACTCGTAGGCGCCGGCCAGCACCCCGGTGACGACCTTGCGGTCGAGGTCGTCGGTGTTGGTCCACAGCCGGCCGAAGAGCTCCTCGACGCGGATGCGGGCCTGGCGGCAGAAGGCGTCGGCGAGCTGGTGGGCCTCGCGGCCGTTGTCACCCGCGGTGCGCAGGTGCTCGGCGCGCACGCACGCGGCGCTCATGGCGAACAGCTCCGCCCCGATGTCGACGACGCGGCCGAGGAAGCCCTGTTTGGTCTCCATCCGGCCCTGCCAGCGCGACATGGCGTAGAAGGTGGAGCGGGCCAGCTTGCGGGCGGTGCGTTCGACGTAGCGCAGGTGCGGGGCGAGCCGGCCGAACTCGTGGTAGCCGGTGGGGAGCGCACCGGGCCCGGCGACCAGTTGCGGCAGCCAGCGGGCGTAGAAGGCGCCGGCCTTCGCGGCGGCGCGGCCCTTGTCGCCGAGCGACTTGTCGGGGTCGATGAGGTCGCCGGCGGCGGAGAGGTGGGCGTCGACGGCCTCACGGGCGATGAGGAGGTGCATGATCTCCGTCGAGCCCTCGAAGATGCGGTTGATGCGCATGTCGCGCAGCATCTGCTCGGCGGGGACGGCCCGCTCCCCGCGGGCGGCGAGGGAGTCGGCCGTCTCGAATCCGCGGCCGCCGCGGATCTGCACCAGCTCGTCGGCCATCAGGTAGCCCATCTCGGAGCCGTAGAGCTTGGCGAGGGCGGCTTCGATGCGGATGTCGTTGCGGTCCTCGTCGGCCATCTGGGAGGCGAGGTCGACGACGGCCTCCAGGGCGAAGGTGGTGGCCGCGATGAAGGAGATCTTGGAGCCGACCGCCTCGTGCCTGGCGACGGGCCGGCCCCACTGCTCGCGCACCCCCGACCACTCGCGGGCGATCTTCAGGCACCACTTGCCGGAGCCGACGCACATGGCGGGCAGCGAGAGCCGGCCGGTGTTGAGGGTGGTCAGCGCGATCTTCAGGCCGGCGCCCTCGGGCCCGATGCGGTTGGCGGCGGGGACGCGGACCCGGTGGAAGCGGGTGACGCCGTTCTCGATGCCGCGCAGCCCCATGAAGGCGTTGCGGTTCTCCACGGTGATGCCCTCGGCGTCGGCCTCGACGACGAAGGCGCTGATGCCGCCCTTGTGGCCCTCGGCCTCGGGCACCCGGGCCATGACGACCAGCAGGTCGGCGACGACGCCGTTGGTGGTCCACAGCTTCACGCCGTCCAGCAGGTAGTCCTCGCCGTCGGGGGTGGCGGTGGTGGCCAGCCGGGCGGGGTCGGAGCCGACGTCGGGTTCGGTGAGGAGGAAGGCGGAGATGTCGGTGGTGGCGCAGCGCGGCAGGAAGGTGTCGCGCTGTTCCTGGCTGCCGAACATCTTCAGCGGCTGCGGCACGCCGATGGACTGGTGGGCGGAGAGCAGCGCGCCGATGGCTGGGCTGGCCGAACCTGCGAGGGCCAGCGCCCGGTTGTAGTAGACCTGGGTGAGGCCGAGACCGCCGTACTTCCGGTCGATCTTCATGCCGAGGGCGCCGAGTTCCTTCAGGCCCCGCACGGTCTCGTCGGGGATGCGGCCCTCGCGGTCGATGCGTGCGCCGTCCACCTCGTTCTCGCAGAAGGCGCGGAGCTTGGCGAGGAAGGCCTCGCCGCGCCGGGCGTCCTCCTGGTCGGGGGTGGGGTGGGGGTGGATCAGGTCGAGCCGGAAGCGGCCGAGGAAGAGCTCCTTGGCGAAGCTCGGTTTGTGCCAGTGCTGCTCGCGGGCGTCCTCGGCGACCTGCCGCGCCTCGCGCTCGGAGACGTTGCGGGTGCCGCCGGGCTCCCGTGCGGTCCTCGGGCCGGTCGGGCCGGATGGGGTGGTTGGTGTGGAGGGAGCGGTCATCGTCCTTCACCTCGCCGCCAGGCTTCTCGCGCCATGCCGCGGTCCGGGGCGCCGCGGCGGGCGGGCGCGGTGCGCGTGGCTCGCCGGGTGGCCACCGGTCCGTGGCCTTACGGGTTTGACTCGTCCAGACGAAGGAGTCCCTACCCCGTCGATCGGCGGGCGCACCTGCCGGTTGCGCCAGTCGGCGGCCGGTGGTGCCGGCGCCGGGCGGGCTGCCCGGCGCCGGCGCCGCGCGGCGGGTGCGGCGGCGGTCCTCAGCGGCGGAGGAGTGCGGTGACCGGGATGCGCTGGAAGGTGACCGTCGAGTAGGCGCTGAAGTCGCCGGTCTCGTAGAGGAGGCCGACGGTGTCCGCGTCGACGCGGACCAGGTCGGAGTAGGCGGCGGGCAGGCCGGAGGCGGTGAAGGCCGGGCGCCAGGTGAGTCCTGCGTCCTCGCTGGCGCGGACCGTCATCAGGGCGCGGTCCTCGGGGTCGGCGGGGCCGGAGAAGAGCAGCACCTCGGGGTCGGTGAGCGCGAGCACGCTGCCCTGGCAGATCGGCGTGACGAGGCCGGCCTGCGGGCGGAAGGGCTTGACCAGGCTCTCCCCGCCGTCCTCGGAGTAGGCGTCGGCGCGGTGGCCGGGCGAGGTCGCGTCGTTGCGGGTGTTGAGGTAGAGGCGGCCGTCGGGCAGTTCGGTGCCGGTGGACTCGTTGACGTTGACGTAGCCGTCGGGGTTCTCGTCGAGGTAGCCCAGGCGCCAGGTCTCGCCGCCGTCGTCGCTGAGGATGGAGTTGCCGCTGTTGTACTTGCCCTCGTTGCCCTTGTCGGTGCCGGTGGGCGGGGTGGTGTGGTTGCAGGGGACGACGATGCGGCCGGCGTGCGGGCCGTGGCGCAGGAGGACGCCGTGGCCGGGGGTGGTGGCGTACCAGCGCCAGTCCGGCTTCTTGACGTCGGCGGTGATCTCGCGGGCGGACGACCAGGTCAGGCCGTCGTCGTCGCTGTGCTGCACCCAGACGCGGCGGGTCTCCTCGGCGCTCACCTGGCCGAGGAGGATCTTCTGCTCGGTGGCGGTGGCGGCGTTGTGCGTGGTGACCAGGACGATCCGGCCGTTGTCGAGGACCACGGGGGCGGGGTTGCCGGCGGTTCCCTGGCCGGGTTCCTCGCAGACCACCTGGAGCGGTTGCCAGGTGAGGCCACCGTCGGTGGAGCGCCGCAGGACGGTGTCGATGTGCCCGGTGTCGGAGCCGGAGTCGTGCCGGCCCTCCGCGAAGGCGAGGACGGTGCCCTGCCGCGAGGTGACGACGGCGGGGATGCGGTAGGTGTCGTAGCCCTCCTGGCCCTTGCGGAAGGGGACGGAGGCGGTGGGTGCGGGGTGGCGGTGGGCCGCGGTGGTCAACGGACTGCTCCTCACGGTCGGTGCGGCGTCGCGGTGGCGGCGCCGGGGGCGACGTCCCGTGGTGGCGGCGTCGTGACGGTACGGGAGTGCTGAAGCAGGACTTACGGGGTGAAAGACGCTGAAGGTACGTCCGGGGTTCACGTGACGGAGTGGCGGTCGGGTGAACTCCGGGAGGCGTGTGGGGGACGCCGGGGGCAGGGGCCGCGGGAGGCGGGTGGCGTCCGTCCGGGGCCGGCGGGTCAGGCGGCCCGGAATGCCTCGTTGCACGCCTTCTGCAAGGCCACGTCCGCCCACATGGGGTGGTGGGGCGCGGCGTTGGAGCAGACGACGGTGCCCCAGGCGCCGGTGCGGGCGGCCTCCGCGACGGCCAGGCGGCACAGCGCGGCTCCGGCGGGTCCCTCCTCGAAGGTGCCGTGCAGCGGGGTGTAGCCGACCCAGCCCTCGCCCAGGACGAGGGGGACGCCGGTCTCGGCCGCCCGGTCCGCGGCGGCGGCGATCCAGGTGCGCAGCCGTTCCTCCATCAGGGGGCGGTGCAGCGCGTAGCGGTCGTACAGCCAGGCGTCGAAGCGTTCCGGGTCGCACCAGTCGTGGAGGTAGAGCTCGCGCTGCCCGACGGTGGTGGCGGCCAGCTTCCACCGGTCGGCGGGCGGCAGGGTCCACTCCGCCAGGTCGGGGGCGCCGGCGCGGAGCAGCTCGCGGCGGACGGCCTGCTGCGGGAAGGGGCGGTCGCGGTTGCGGACGGCGAAGGTCTCGTTGAGTTCGCCCAGGACGCCGTAGACGTAGGGGTGGAAGACGAGGACGTCGGCGGTGCGGGGCACCCCGCGCAGCGCGCCGAGCGGCACTCCGGCGTAGTCGAGGGCCACCAGGTGGTCGGGGTGGCGCTTCTTGAACGCCTCGATGCCGCGTTCGAGCCGGGGACGCAGGGCCACCACCCGCCGGGTGCGGTCGGGGTCGAGCCCCTCGGCCAGCAGGCTGCCCTGTGCCTCGTTGTGGAGTTCGGCGCAGACCACGCGGTCGGCCAGGCCGTGTGCGGCGAGGAAGTCGACGAGGTCGGCCAGGGCCTCGGCGAGGGCTTCGGCGCGCCGCTCGGGCTCGACCCGGCGCAGCGCGTCCCACCAGGCCGGGTCGGTGGCGAAGCTCGGGCTCTGCTGGTACTCCCAGCTGGAGAGGACGACGAAGCAGTCGTGCCGCCGCGCCGCCTCGAACAGCTGGAGCAGGCGGGCGCGGGCGTCGATGGTGGTGCCGGCCCGCACGTCGTACCAGCGGGTCCGCTGTCCCAGGCCGCCGCCGAGGGGGCCCAGGCGTAGCGCGGTGGTGTCCAGTCCGGAGCCGAAGAGCAGGTAGGGCATGGCGCAGACCCGGACGGTGTTGTAGCCGCGCTCGACGGCCTCGGCGAAGGCGCGGTCGAGGTCGGCGAAGGGTTCGCCGGGGCCGGTGCGGGTGTACCAGGTGAAGTCCCAGAGGGTGAGGGTCAGCCGGGCCGGGAGGTGGGCGGGCGGTGCGGTGGGCACGGGGCCTCCTTGGGGCGGCGGGCGGCGGGCGCGCTGGGGCGGTCAGCTCTTGACGGCGCCCGCGGTGAGGCCGGAGAGCAGTTGCCGCCGCAGCAGGAAGAAGACCAGCAGGCTGGGCAGGGCGGCGAGGACCGCTCCGGCGAGGACGAGGTCGTAACTGCGGCCCTCGGCGCCGAACAGCGCCTGGAGGCCGAGGGGCACGGTGTAGCGGTGGGGGTCGCTCACCACGATCAGTGGCCACAGGAAGCTGTTGTAGCTGGTGAGGAAGGACCACACGCCGAGCGCGCCGAGCGCGGGCCGCAGCAGCGGCACCACGACGCGCCGGAAGAGGGTGAACTCGGTGCAGCCGTCGACCCGGGCGGCGTCCAGCAGTGCGTCGGGAATCGCCTGTTCGGTGAACTGCCGCATCATGAAGATGCCGAACGCGGGGGTCATCCAGGGGACGACGAGGGCGAACCAGGGTGCGGTGAGGTGGGCCTTGGCGAGCATGAGGAAGAGCGGCACCACGATGACGGTGAGCGGCACCGCCATGGAACTGAACATGACCTGGAAGAGCGCGTTGCGGCCGCGGAAGCGGTACTTGGCGAAGGCGAACCCGGCCAGCGAGCAGAGGCCGACGGCGAGCACGGTGGCCGCTGCCGCCACCACGGTGCTGGTCAGCAGCCAGCTCCAGAAGGGCTGTTCGCTCAGCAGGGAGCGGTAGTTGGCCAGCGTCCCCGGGTGGGGCAGCAGCTGGGGCGGGTAGCTGAAGATGTCGCTGCGGGCCTTGAAGGAGGAGCTGACGGCCCACAGCATCGGCAGGACGAAGACGAGCAGGAGCAGCAGGAGGGCGGCGTGGAGCAGCAGCCGCCCGGGGCCGCGGCGCGGCGCGGCGCCGGCCTTGCCGCGGACGGCGGACGCGTGCTCGCTCATCGCTCCCGCCCCACTCCCATGATGCGGTTGGCGAGCTGCCCGAGCACCAGGACGGCGGCGAAGAGCAGCACGCCGGCGGCGGACGCGTAGCCCAGCTGCTGGCGCTGGAAGCCCGCGCGGTAGAGGAACATCGCGACCGAGTAGGTGGACTCGCCGGGCCCGCCCTGGGTGAGCAGGAACGGTTCGTCGAAGATCTGCGCGGTGTGCACGAGGACGGTGACGGCGACGAACGCGGTGACCGGTCGCAGCACCGGCAGGGTGACACAGACGAAGGTGCGCACCCGTCCGGCGCCGTCGAGCTCGGCGGCCTCGTACAGGTCGCGGGGCACGTTCTGCAGGCCGGCGAGGAAGAAGACCGTGAGGTAGCCGGTCCACCGCCACAGCACGAGGACGATGACGGCGGCCTGGGCCCACCAGGGGTCGGTGAGCCAGCTGGTGCCGCCGAAGCCGAAGAGCGCCCTCAGGACGGTGTTGAGCAGTCCGTACTCGCCGTCGAAGACGAGGCCGAAGACGAGCGAGACGATGATCGGGGAGATGACCACGGGCAGGAAGAAGGCGAGCCGGAACATGTCGCGGCCGCGCAGCCCCCGGGCGTTGAGCGCCTGCGCGATCAGCAGGGCCGCGGGGATGATGACCAGGAGGGTCACCACGGTGTAGACGGCGGTGTTGCCGACCGCGTTCCACCAGCTGGAGTCGGTGAGCAGGTCGGCGTAGTTGCGCAGCCCGACCCAGTGGGTGGGCCCGAGGCCGGCCCACTCGGTGCAGCTGAGGTAGAGCGCGAAACCGATGGGGACGATCATGAAGAGGGCGTAGACGACGTAGAACGGCGAGACGAAGACGTAGGGCGCCAGGTCGCGCTGGTGCCGCGACCACCAGGAGCGGTGGGGCCGCCGCTCGTGGTCGGGGGCGTCGGCCCGGGGTGCGGCGGGCACCGGCCCGGCGGGCACCTGGGTGTTCATCGCTTCACCTGCTCCCGGTAGTCGTCGAGGCCCGCTCTCAACGCCGCGGCCGGCTCAGCACGGCCCAGGACGGCGTCCAGGACGTGGCCGCCCAGGACGTCGGTGAGGATGCGGGTGTCGGGCGACTGGTAGTAGGCGGGCAGGTCGGCGGCGGCCTGTGCGTAGACGTCGAAGACGCGCTGGCCGCCGAGGTAGGCGTCCTGCACGCCGGTGAAGGCGGGGTCGCGGTAGAGGGACCGGAGGGTCGGCAGGTAACCGCCGGTGCGGTAGCGCAGGATCTGGCCCGCGCGGGTGAGGTAGACGCGGCGCAGCAGCTCCAGCGCCGCCTGACTGCCGGGTTTGTCCTTGACCACGCAGAAGGCGGTGCCGCCCCAGGTGGAGGCGGTGTGCCCGCCGGCCGCGAACCGGGGCAGCAGCCGCAGCCGCCACTTTCCCTTCTGTTCGGGGCAGTTGGCCTGGAGGCCGTACTGGTTGTACCAGTTGGGCATGGCAGTGCCGATGAGCCGGCCGGACTTCAGGGCGGCGGCGCAGGCACTGCCGTAGGGGTCGATGAGGGGCACGAGGAAGCCGCTCCTGACCCCGTCCCGCAGGAAGGTGAGGGTCTGCACGGCCTCGGGCGAGTCCAGGCGCAGTCGGGCGTGTTCGTCGAAGACCTGGCCGCCGCGTTGCAGGAGGAACTGGAAGAAGGTGAAGCAGGCGTTGGACGTGTTGCCGGTGGAGACCATGCCGAGGTACTGGCCGGTCCTGCGGTGCAGCCCGGCGCCGGCTTCGGCCAGTTCCTCCCAGGTGTCCAGGTCGTGCGGGATGCCGTGCCGGGCGAACTCGTCGTGGCGGTAGTAGTAGACGCTGACCGAGTTGTCCGACTCCAGGCAGTAGGGCGTGCCGGCGATGCTGTACGAGGGGAGTTTGAGCAGGTCGGCGTGGTGCGGGGCGACGGTGGCGGTGAGGTCGGTGAAGAGCCGGCCGGCGAGGTCGTCGCGCATGACGCGGGGGAACTGGTCGACGACCATGCCGACCAGGTCGGGGGTGTCGCCGTCGGCGATGGCCTGGGCGACGAGCCGGGTGACCAGGTCGGTGGGGTTGGACTGGGTGACGTTCAGCGTGTACCGGAAGCGGGAGCCCTGCATCAGCGCGGGCCGGCGGAGGGCGGCCTGGAAGGTCTTGGAGTAGCCGGGGTCGTGGGTCCAGAAGCGGAGGGCGGCCTTCCCTGAACTGAGGGGCGGGGCGGTGTCTCTGCCGCAGGCGGCCAGCGCGGGTGCGGCGGCCAGCCCCAGTCCGGTGAGGCCGAGGACGCGCAGTGCCTCTCGCCGGGACGGGCCCGGATGGTGTGGTCTCAACGCGAAGTACCCCCTCTCGGGGGGAGGTTGGCGGTCCGGGTGCGTCCCGGTCCGTTTGCTCGCCGCTCATGGTGGGGCGGGCTCTTCGCCGCGTCAATGACTCTTCATAAATTAGGTGCAGAAGGTTACGGTGCTGACGGATCCGTGCCGGTCGGGCGAGCGGGGGCGCGTGAACGCCACGGCGTCCGGGCGGTGTCGGGCCGGGGCGCGGGCCTGGTGCGGTGTGCCGACCGGGAACGGTGGCCGGCGGCCTCGCGGCGGCGCCGCGGTCCCCCGTCCCCTCCGGCCCGGCGCCGAGCCGGCCGGACGAAACAGCGAGGAGGCGCCACCGCCATGGCGTCCTACCGAGGTCGAGGAACCCACGGCCAGACCGTGGAAGTGCTGGGAGCCCGCATCGTCGCGGGCCGGATACCGGAGGGAGGGACGCTCGACATCGGCGGCCTCGGCGCGGAGCTGGACATCAGCCTGACCGCGCTGCGCGAGGCGCTGAAGGTGCTCGCGGGCAAGGGCCTGGTGGACGCGCGGCAGCGGCGCGGCACCTTCGTGCGTGAGCGCGCCGCCTGGAACCTGCTGGACTCCGACGTCATCCGCTGGCAGTCCGAGGCGGGCGGCGACGCCGCCTTCGTCCGGGACCTGACGGAGATGCGGGCCGTGGTGGAACCGGCCGCGGCCCGGTACGCGGCACTGCGGCGCACCGCGGCCGATCTCACGGCGCTGGAGGCGGCACTGGCCGCCATGGCCGCGGACGGCGAGGACGCCGCCGCGGCGGCCACCGCCGACGTCGCCTTCCACCGGGCGCTGCTGGCCGCCTCCGGCAACGCGCTGCTGATGCGGCTGGACATGTTCCTGGAGCCCGGGCTCTTCCTGCGGGACCTCCTGGTCCACCGTGCGGGCTCGGCGGACGACCCCGTTCCCGGCCACGCCGATCTGGTGGCGGCGGTGCGCGCGGGCGACCCGGACACCGCCGAGACGCTGATGCGGGGGCTGCTGGAGAAGGCCGCGGCGGACGTGCGGCGGTTGCAGGGGCCGTCGGTGGCGGGGCCGGACGGGGCCGGGTCGCGGGAGGTGTGAGACCCGGCGCGGCGGCGGGCCCGGCGTGCGGTGGTGCCGCTGTCCCCGTCTCGTGCGCCCCGGTGAGAGGGGCGGGAGCCGCAGGACGCAGGGCCCGCCGCGGCCGGTCGGTCGCGGCGGGCCCTGCGGGTGGTGGCGTGCGGGCGGTGGCGTGCGCCTACTTCTTGAAGCCGTAGTCCATGAGCTTCTTGGCGTCCGCGGTGCGGCTCGCGACCGAGGAGGAGGCCAGGACGGTGCCGATGACGGTCCTGCCCTTGCGGGTGGCCGCGAAGACCAGGCAGTACTTGGCCTCGGGGCCGGAACCGGTCTTGACGCCGATGGTTCCCGAGTAACTGCCCAGCAGCGTGTTGGTGTTGGTCCACGACATGTAGCGGTAGCCGCCGCTCTTCGTGGTGACCTTCTGCTTGGTGGACCGGGTGGCCACGACCTGGCGGAAGGTGGAGTACTTCATCGCGTTGCCCGCGAGCTTGGTGAGGTCGCGCGGCGTGGAGTAGTTGGAGCCGTTCCCTATCCCGTCGAACGAGTCGAAGTGGGTGTTCTTCAGCCCGAGGGACTTGGCGGTGGAGTTCATCTTGCCGATGAAGGACTTGACCCGTGCCGCCCGGGTGGAGCCGGTGCCGTACTTGTCGGCGAGCGCGTAGGCGGCGTCGCAGCCCGAGGGCAGCATCAGGCCGTAGAGCAGCTGGCGGACGGTGATCCGGTCGCCGACGATCAGGTGGGCCGAGGACGCCGTCTTGGAGACGATGTAGTCGCTGTAGGCCTTCTGGACGGTGACCTTCGCGTTCAGGTCGAGGTTCTTCTGCGCCAGGACGACCCGCGCCGTCATGATCTTGGTCGTGGAACCGGTCGACCGGCGGGTGTCGGCTGCCTTGGTGTAGAGGCTCGCCCCCGTGCCGTTGTTCATCACGTAGCCGCCCTTGGCGACGATTGTGGGCGCCTTGAGCGTGGCCGCCTGGGCCGGGGCGGCGGCGAACGCTCCCGCCGCCGCGACCGCCCCCGCGGTGACGAGCACCGCGGAGGTGCGGCGCATCCCCCTCATGCCGGTTTTCACAGTGAGTTCTCCATGTGGCCTTCCGTGCGACCGCATACGCGTGCCGCTGACACGTCAGACGCACGGGGGCCCGCTCATGGATGCACGCCCGCCGGGACGGAATCCGGTGGGCCTGCTCACATCTCGCACACGCAGCCGCCCGGCGATCAGGTGGCCGATAAGGGGTCCTTGCAAGATGAGCGTCCGATGAGGTCGCGTGGTCTGGTGCCGTGCATCGCAAGGCGCC
>NZ_JBHWGP010000003.1:73873-184333 GCF_042733155.1 Streptomyces sp. NPDC059740
GCAGAGTCCTCGTAGCGGAGCTACCAGGACTTTTCGGCAACGCCGCGAGGTGCGGTGCCAGACCACGCGGCCCGGGCGGGCATCTTGCATGGACCGCTAAGGGGTCCTTGCAAGATGAGCGTCCGATGAGGTCGCGTGGTCTGGTGCCGTGCATCGCAAGGCGCCGCAGAGTCCTCGTAGCGGAGCTACCAGGACTTTTCGGCAACGCCGCGAGGTGCGGTGCCAGACCACGCGGCCCGGGCGGGCATCTTGCATGGACCCCTCAGGCACCTTCCGGATCGCCGGGCGGTCTCACCGCGGGTGGGCGTTGCTCACAGGTCGAGGCCGGTGAGGACCATCACCCGCTCGTAGGTGTAGTCCTCCATCGCGAAGCGCACGCCCTCGCGGCCGACGCCGGACTGCTTGGTGCCGCCGTAGGGCATCTGGTCGGCGCGGTAGGAGGGGACGTCGCCGACGATCACGCCACCGACCTCCAGAGACCGGTGGGCGCGGAAGGCGGCCTGCACGTCGTGGGTGAACACCCCTGCCTGGAGGCCGTACTTGGAGTCGTTGACGAGGGCGAACGCGGCCTCCTCGTTGTCGACCCGGTGGACGGTGAGCACCGGCCCGAAGACCTCCTCGCAGGACAGGGTCGCCTCGGCGGGGACCTCGGCCAGGACGGTCGGGGCGTAGGAGGCGCCCTCCCGGGTGCCGCCGGTGAGGAGCTTCGCGCCCGCCCCCACCGCCTCGTCGACCCAGGACTCCACGCGGCGGGCGGCGTCCTCGTTGACGAGCGGGCCGACGTCGGTGGCGTCGTCGGCGGGGTCGCCGGTGACCTGCGCCTCGACGGCCGCCACGATGCGCGGTACCAGCCGGTCGTAGACGGTGGCGTCGGCGACGACCCGCTGCACGGACACGCAGGACTGGCCGCCCTGGTAGTTGGCGAAGGTGGCGATGCGGCCGGCGGCCCAGTCCAGGTCGGCGTCGCTCGCGTAGTCGGCGAGGACCACCGCCGCTCCGTTGCCGCCCAGTTCGAGGGTGCAGTGCTTGCGGGGCACCGAGTCCAGGATGTCGAAGCCGACCTTCTCCGAGCCGGTGAAGGAGACCACCGGCAGCCGCTCGTCGGCGACGAGGGCCGCCATGCGGTCGTTGGGGACCGGGAGGATGGACCAGGAACCCGCCGGCAGGTCGGTCTCGGCGAGGAACTCGCCGATCAGCAGGCCGGAGAGCGGGGTGGCCGGCGCCGGCTTGAGGATGATCGGGACACCCGCGGCGATCGCCGGTGCGATCTTGTGCGCGCACAGGTTGAGCGGGAAGTTGAAGGGCGCGATGCCCAGCACCGGGCCGCGCGGGAAGCGGCGGGTGAAGGCGAGGCGGCCCGTGCCGCCGGCGTCGGTGTCCAGCCGCTGCGCCTCACCGCTGTTGAAGCGGCGGGCCTCCTCGGCGGCGAAACGGAAGACGGAGATGGCGCGGCCGACCTCGCCCCGGGCCCACTTCATCGGCTTGCCGTTCTCGGCGGAGATCAGCCGGGCGATCTCCTCGACGCCGTCCTCCAGCCGACGGCGGACGTGCTCCAGGGCCGCGGCGCGCACGTGCGCCGGGGTGGCGGAGAACTCCTCCCCGACCGCGACGGCGGCGGCGACGGCCTCCTCGACCTGCTGCTCGGTGGGGAGGCTCACGCTGCCGACGAGACGTCCGTCCCAGGGCGAGGTGACGTCGAGGGTGGCTTCGCCGGTGGCCTCACGGCCGGCGAGCCAGAAGGCGTGGGTGCTGGCGTCCTGGGTGACTGGCACGTCGAATCCCGGCCCTTCGGTGGGTGGCTGGCGGGGCGACCGGACGGCCGCCCGCTGTGGACTGCGCCGGGCCGGTGCGCGACCGGCTCCCGGGCTCCTCTCACCGTAGGGGCATCCCGGTGGCCCGGCGCTTGTCCGCGACGGAGTGGTGCCGGGTCCGGTTGCGCCGATCCGGACAGCGCCACGGCACCGCCACGACGGTCACGGCCTCCCGGACGGGTGGGACCCGGCTTCCGGCCACCTCCCGGCGGGCGGCGGCGCGGCGTCAGCCCCGTGAGGACGGACGGGGCGGGCCGTTCAGCCCCGTGGGGCGGACGGCGGCGTGGAGCCCGCCTTCAGGGCGAGCCACAACTCCATGCGCACGTCCGGGTCGTCCAGGGAGCGGCCCAGGATCTCCTCCACGCGCCGCATCCGGTAGCGCAGGGTGTGGCGGTGGACGCCGAGTTCGGCGGCGGCCGCGTCCCACTGGCCGTGGCGCGAGAGCCAGGCCCGCAGCGAGGCCACCAGGTCCCCGCGTCCGGTGGCGTCGTGCTCGTGCAGCGCCCGCAGCATGCCGTCGGCGAAGGCGCGGACGGCGTCGTCGGCGAGCAGCGGCACGATCGAGCCGGTGGCCAGGTCCTCGTGCTCCACCAGGGCCCGGCCGCGGCGGCGGGCTATGGACAGCGCCTGTTCGGCCTGCCGGTAGGCGGCGGGAGCGCCCTTGAGGCCGGCCGGTGCGGAGAGCCCGACGGCGAGGTGGCCGACCGGGGCGGCCCCCTTCCCCTTCGCGGGGCGGCGCCCCCGGCCGCGGCCCTGCGCGTGCGTGGCCCAGCCGGCCTCCACCTCGGCCGCGCGCGCGGCGCAGGCCGCCACGACCGCTCCCCCGTCGGCGGCGACCACCACCAGCCGCCCGCCGTCCGGGACCGCCAGCAGCGTCTCCCCGGCGCGCGCGGCGGCGGTCTCCAGGACGTCGGCGAGCGACTCCAGGGCCGCGGGCTGCCCGTCCTGGTCTACGTCGCAGCCCGTCACCTCGGCCACCAGGACGCGGAAGGGGTCGTCCAGGAGCGTGCCGAAGAGGCGGCCCGCCACCACCCGGGCGTGGTCGGGCTCGCCCGCCAGCATCATCCGCAGCACGGCCGTGCCCAGGCGCTGTTCGGCCTCCTGGAGGGAACGGGTGCGCTCCAGGGTGAGGGTGAGGAGGGCGACGGCCGAGTGGACGGCGTAGCGTTCGGCGGTGCCCAGCGGGGCGCCGGTGCCGACGGCGAGGACGGCCCGGGCGCGGCGGCCGGTGCCCAGCGACTGCAGCTCGATCCGGTCGTCGGCGCCGGAACCGCCGACCACGACGCTGGCCGGGACCGGCCCCTCACGCAGCCGCGCCACGTCGGTGGTCAGCCGGGCGGCGCGGCGGGCGGCCCACTCGGGGGCGACCGCCGTCAGCGTCCCCGTCGCGTCGAAGAGCCCGGCCCAGCCTCCCAGGTGTGCGGCGAGCCGGGCCAGCAGGGCCTGCTGGCCGTCCGGGCCGAGAGCCGCCCGGGTCAGGTCGCGTTGGGCCTCGAACCCGTCGGTCACCGCCCGGTACTGGTCGGCGGCGACGGCGGCGGAGACGGCCTTGCTGATGGCGAGGAAGGGGGTCCTGCGGGGGACGCCGAGCAGCGGCAGCCGGTGCGCGCGGGCCGCCTCCACAAGAGCCTCGGGCGGCTCCTCGTAGTTGACGCCGAGGGCGAAGCCGAGCCCGACGACCCCCGCCTCGGCGATGCGGCCGACGTAGTGGCGTGCCGCCTCGGGGTCCGCCGCGTCCAGCTTGAGTGCCGTGATCAGCAGCAGCTCGCCGCCGTCCATGTACGGAACGGGGTCGATCAGTTCGCTGGCGTGCACCCAACGCACGGGCTGGTCCAGCCGGTCCTCGCCCGCGAGCACGCTCAGCTTCAGCGAGGAGTGGTGGACCAGCGAGGCGAGCGTGATCGGCATGGGACCCCTCGTCGGGCTGTTTCGGTGCACCGGGAGGGCGGGACGGGGGTGTCCGAGGCCTTCCGGCGCGGTAACGGGCGGGACCGGCACCGTTCGCTTGCGCACAGGCGCCGCTGCCGGGACCTGTGACGGGCACCACGCGGCCTCTACGCCGTCCCGTACGAACAGGTGCCCCCGATTGTGCCTCACCGGAGGAAATCCGGTGAAGGCTCCGTCCACCTTTCCGCGTCACACCCGCCCCCGTCTCCACACTCCGCCCCGCCCACCTCACACGGTGCGCACGCAGGGCGACGCAGGGCCCGACGCGCCTAGGCACCCCGCGCCCGCGACGGGGACGCCGCGCGGGGTTCGCGGGCGCCACGCCACCGGGGCGGCGGGCGCCCCGGTCAGCCGTCGAGGGAGACCAGCACCGGCGGGGAGTGGGCGCCGTCACGGGAGCGCACGGAGAGCACGGCGTGGCCGGGCGGGACCGCGTTGGCCAGGTCCGAGGCCGACCACCGCTCCCGCTCCACGGTGCGCACCGTCACGGCCTTCGCGGTGACCGCCTTGCCCGTCACCAGGCGCCGGAAGACGTGCACCGTCTTCATCAGCGCGCCCTCGGCGATGATCTGCCGGTCGGTGACGTCGCGGGTCTCCACCCACTCCTTGCCCCACACCTCGGCGAACCGGGCGCCGTCCCAGGTGGTCACCCCGGCGAACGCCACCCGGCAGCCGACCGCCCCCAGCAGCGAGGACCGCAGCGCCTCCGGCACGTCGTCCAGGCCGTGCAGGGTGAGGACGACACCCGCATGGGCCCCGCGCAGCCGGTGCAGCGCCCGCAGCGACTCGGGCGTCACGGTGTGGGAGGCGTCGTCCATGACGAGGCAGGCGAAGACGGAGTCGGCGGGCCGGGCGGCGACGCAGGCCGTGAACTGCGCCAGCACCAGGCGCGCGATGATCCGCGAGGCGTCGGGGTGGCCGCTCTGCGGGAGGTCGACGCGGATGCGCACCGGGTGGTCCAGGGAGCGCAGCGAGACCTGCCGGGTGTGGCCGGCGGTGTCGAAGAAGCGCGCGAAGGCCGGCCGGTCCAGCAGGGCCAGGCGGTCGGCGAGCAGCGCGGCGACGTCGCCCGGCCGCTCGGACTGCCGCTGCCGGGCGTCCAGTTCACGCAGCAGGGCGTGGGCCGCCGCGCCCTCCAGGAGGCCGCGCAGCTCCGCGAGCCGGCCGGGCACGCCGTCCAGGAGGTCGCGCAGCTCGCTGACGGCCGGGAAGCGGTCGTGGGCCCCCCGGAAGGGGCCGAGCAGCTGCGCCAGGGCCGTCGCGGCGCGCCTGCTGTCGCCGCCGGGGAGCTGCCCGGAGAGGTCGCCGACGAGCGCCTCCGCCAGCACGGCGGCGGCCTCGTCGGGGTCGGTGGTGCCGCCGTAGAGGTCCAGGTCGCAGTCGCTGCGCTCGGCGCCGGGGCGGACCACCACGTCGAACGCCTCGTCGGGGGCGAGCGGTGCCCCCGCCGCCCCCACCGCGACCACCGCGCAGTCGCCTGCCAGTGCCTGGAGGCAGAGCGACTCGGTGACCGGGCGGGTGAGCCGGTGGGACAGGCCCGCGGGGTCGACCGCCAGCAGGGAGGTGGCCAGTTCGGCGGGGGCGAGCGCCATGCCGGCGCCGCGGTGGGAGGCGGGGTTGCGGGTGTCGCGGGTCGCCCTGCCCAGCCTGACCTGGCCGACCAGCAGGTCGTGGTGGGCGGTGCGGTGGGCGAGGTCGCGCCGGCCCGAGGGGTGGGGGTAGGCGGCGGCACCCTGCCGCAGCACGGTGTCGTTGAAGGCCGCCGGGCTCTCCCGGCCCTCCCGCACGGCGCGCCAGGCACGGGCGAGGCGGGCGGCGTCGACGTCGTTCATCGCCCCGGCGTGCGCCTCGGCCACCAGGCGGTCCGCGGCGGCGTGGGCGCCGTGGGCGCGCAACTCCGGCCACAGGGCGCCCTCACCCGCCGGCGCGGGGGCGGCTCCGGGCGTCTGCGGACCGCGTCCGCGCACCAGGGGACGCAAGAAGCGGCGCCACACCTCCGCCCAGCGGCCGATCCGGCCGAAGACGACGAGGAGGACGGCGATGATGACGGCGTAGTAGGCGTCGTAGAGGACGACGGTGCCGGTGGGGCTGCCGGAGAACCGCCAGGAGTCGGGGGTGAGGAGCTCCAGCGGCAGCACCCACCACTGGCCGAGGTAGCCGTTCCACAGCAGCGACCAGAGCAGCCAGGCGCACAGCAGCGACACCAGTGCGCCGCCCACGAGTTGACGGGAGGACACCCGCTCGGGGTCGTCGGCGGCCGGCGGGACGTAGCGGTGGCGCCACACACCGGCGGGCGCCGCGGGGCGGGGTGCCCGCAGCCAGCGCACCAGCGGCGGTTCCGAGCCGTCCGGCCGCCGCCCGTCGCCCTGCCGGGGCCCCGGCACAGCCGCCGCGGCACCCGCTGACGGCGAGCCCGGCGGCGGCGGCGGGACGGCCGGTTTCGGCGGGGCGGCGGGGCGCGGCGGGTCCACCGGCGCGCCCTGCACGGGCCAGGGGCGGCCCGCTCCGGCCACCGGGTCCCCCGGCGCCCGCGGCACGCCCCGGCCGCCGCCCTCCCCCGGCGCTCCCGCGGCGCCGGCCCGCATGTCGCCTCGCGCCTCCTGCGCCCCGGGCCTCTCGGCGGGTGGGGGCACGAAGTGGCGTGCCGCGTCGTACCTGCCCTCGCTGTCCATCAGCCTGTCCCTCGTCCCCTCAGCGGTACCGCGGCCAATCTAGTAGGGCCGCGCGTACGGGACCGCCGGCACCGCGTTGTCCGTCGCGGACAACGCGACACGCGCACTTCTCCCGAACGGAACATGCCCGCCTCCCCCGGCCGCCCCTAGCCTGCCCACACAGCCCTTTCTCTGCCCGTTCCACCTGAGGGAGAACGCCATGACCGAACTGACCGGAGGCCCCGGACTCCCCCAGGAGCGCCGCGTGGTGACCGCCGTCCCCGGGCCCGAGTCGCAGAAGCTGTGGGCCCGCAAGCAGGCCACCGTTGCCGACGGGGTCGGCGCGGTGCTGCCCGTCTTCGTCCGCCGGGCGGGCGGCGGCGTCCTGGAGGACGTCGACGGCAACTCCCTGATCGACCTCGGCTCCGGCATCGCGGTCACCTCCGTCGGCAACAGCGCCGAGGCCGTGGTGCGGCGCGCGGGGGCACAGCTCGAAGCGTTCACCCACACGTGTGCCATGGTCGCGCCCTACGAGCCGTACGTGGAGGTGTGCGAGCAGCTCGCCGCCCTCACCCCGGGCGACCACGCCAAGAAGTCCGCGCTGTTCAACTCCGGCGCCGAGGCGGTGGAGAACGCGGTGAAGATCGCCCGCGTGTACACCGGGCGGCAGGCCGTGGTGGTCTTCGACCACGGCTACCACGGCCGCACCAACCTGACCATGGCGCTGACGGCGAAGAACATGCCGTACAAGCACGGCTTCGGGCCGTTCGCCCCCGAGGTCTACCGGGTGCCGCTGGCCTACCCCTACCGCTGGCTGACCGGGCCGGAGAACTGCGCGCAGGAGGCCGCGGCGCAGGCGATCGACCAGATCACCAAGCAGATCGGTGCGGAGAACGTCGCCGCGATGATCATCGAGCCGGTGCTCGGCGAGGGCGGGTTCATCGAGCCTGCCAAGGGCTTCCTGCCGGCGATGGCCGAGTTCGCCCGCGAGAACGGCATCGTCTTCGTCGCCGACGAGATCCAGTCCGGCTTCTGCCGGACCGGCCAGTGGTTCGCCTGCGAGGACGAGGGCATCGTGCCCGACCTCATCACGACGGCGAAGGGCATCGCCGGCGGTCTGCCGCTGGCGGCGGTGACCGGGCGTGCCGAGATCATGGACGCGGCGCACAGCGGCGGACTCGGCGGCACCTACGGCGGCAACCCCGTGGCCTGCGCCGCGGCCCTGGGCGCGATCGAGACGATGAAGGAGCTCGACCTCCCGGCCAGGGCCCGGCGCATCGGCGAGGTCATGAAGTCGCGTCTGACGGCGATGGCGGAGAAGCACGAGGTCATCGGTGAGGTCCGCGGCCGTGGCGCGATGATCGCCATCGAGCTGGTCAAGCCCGGCTCGAAGGATCCGGACCCGCAGGCGACAGCGGCGCTTGCCAAGGCCTGCCACCAGGAGGGTGTGCTGGTGCTGACCACCGGCACCTACGGCAACGTGATGCGCTTCCTGCCGCCCCTGGTCATCGGCGAGGACCTGCTGAACGAGGCCCTGGACGTGCTGGAGAACGCCCTGGCCGCCCTCTGACCCGCGGACCCGGTGGGGCGCACCGTGCGCCCCGCCGGGTCCGGGCGGCGGGTGGGCCCCGGCGGCCCCGGACGGTACCCTCGGCCCTCGGGTGTCCGGAGGTTCGGCGAGGGGCGTGAAGAGGGTGTGCGAGCACGATGGCGGCCCCGTGATCCCTCTCCCGCCCCGCGCCCGGCCGGGCTACGGTCGTCACGGATGAGGCAGACACCCCGCCCGCCGCACTCAGCGGACGGTTCCCGGTGGACACCCCTGCGGTTCCTACCGGGGCGCGCCGCGGCGCACACTCCCGGAGCCGCCAGCTCCGGAACTCCTCCTCACCGATCGGATGGCCGCTCGCCCCACGCCCCCCGGGGCGCGCGGTACGCCGATCCCTCCGGCCGCCCCGGGCCCACCCCACCTCTGCCGGGGCGGTCGGGGAGCCCCTCTCCCGCGACCGGCCGGCGCCGCGTCCGCCCCCTGGTCACCAGCGGCCTGTCACTGGTCCTCTTCGCGCTCCTCGGCCTTCAGGTGGCCGGCGGCGGGCCGCTGCGTTCCGCGGACGTGCGCGTCGACGCCGCGGCACTGCGGACAGGTCCCGCGCTCCTCTCCCCCGGTGCCGCCCACTTCCTCGCCGACCTCGGCAACGCGTCGGTCGCCGTCCCGGTGGCGCTGACGGCCGTCGTCTTCGCCGTGCGGGCGGGGCTGCGTGCCCGGTCCTCCCGGTGGTGGCTGCCTCCGGTGGCCGCGGCGGCCACCTGCGCGGCGGTCCCGCTGCTCGTCGTCCCCCTGAAGGCCCTCTTCGCCCGTCCCGCCCCGCCGGGTCCGCTGGCGGGGACGAGCGGCTTCTTCCCCTCCGGGCACGCCGCGACCGCCGTCGCCGCCTACGCGGGTGCCGCCGTGCTGCTGACCGGCTTCCTCGCCCGCCGGTGGGTGCGCCGGGTGGTGGCGCTGACCGCGGTGGTGCTGAACGCCGGTGTCGCCGTGGGCCTCGTGGTGTGCGGCTACCACTGGCCGCTGGACGTGGTGGCGAGCTGGTGCCTGTGCGGGGCCCTGCTGCCGGCGCTCCGGGCCTGCACACGGGCCGCGGGCAGTCGGGCCTCGGCGCCGGAGGGCGGAACCTCGGACGCCGGCCGGGGCGGGGCGGCGGACCCCGGCCGCGGCGGGGACGTGGACGGCGGCCCGGCGACGGACGCGGGCCGCGCGGACTGACGGCGGGCGGGGCCGTGCCCGCCCCTCGCGCACGCCGGTGCGGTGCAGGTCAGGAGCCGCTTTCCCGCAGTTCCGCCGCCGCCTCGTGCAGGGCCCGGTCCAGCAGTTCCGGGTCGGTGAGGTGACCGCTGCCGTCCGGCTCGACCAGCCAGCGCACTCCGCCGGTGGCCCGCCCCGGGTAGGGAACCACAAGCCACCCCCCGGCCCCCAGGAAGCGCAGGCTCGTCCCCAGCCGGCCGGCGGCGGTGCCGGGCGGGACGAGGAAGGCGACGCGGGTGTCGCCGAAGTCCGCCAGCACCGGACCGGGGGCCCGGCCGGTGCGGCGGAGCACGGTGAGCGCGCGGGGGCCGAGGGGGCCCTCGGCGAGGGCGACGTCCCACAACCGCCCCACCGGCAACAGGGCGACGCCCAGCGGGTGCTGCTCCCAGGCCCGCCGGCACTTCTCGGGCTCCTCCTCCGCCGACACCAGCCAGGTGACGGCCCGCTCGACCGCTGCTGCGTCCATGCGCCCTCCTCGTTTCCCGTTCCGCGGGTGGTCACGAGGGAGAGGGCCGGCAGCCCGGGTCCTTACAGCGTTCCGCGCACCGATGCGCTCGACGGACCGTGACGTGCGCCACCTCGGCCCCGGGGACGGGGGCCTGCCGCCCGCCCCGCCCGGTGCGGGCAGGTCAGCGAGGGGCCGAGGAGAGCGGGAGGGCGTCGAGGTCGTCCAGCGGGAGCAGGGGGATGCCACCCGGCCGGTCCACGGCCTGCCAGAGCGCGCGGACACCGGGATCGTCCCCGGGGCCGCCCTCGTACTCCCGCAGGTAGCCGGCGAGGAAGGTGCGCACCGCCGCACCCGGGAGCCGGCCGGCGGCGTCGGTCGGCGGGCAGGGCGGGAGGACCACCAGCAGCATGTCCGGGACGCGGCGCCCGGTGTGCCGCAGGGCGGGCTGGAAGAAGGGCACGTCGAGCGCGCGACCGCCGTGCCGGGCGTAGAAGCGCAGTCGCGCGGCCGGGTCGCCGTGTTCCCGGTGGGCCCCGCGCCCGCGGGGGTTCTCCACCTCCACCAGGGTGAGCCGCGGCCGGAAGCGGGACTGTTAGGCCTGCGTGACCTCTCTCATCAACCGGCCGCCGAGCCCCGAGGACCGAACCCCGGGGCACACCGCCAGGTAGGAGAGCAGCAGGACACCGCTGTCCTCGTCCATGTCGCCCACCGCGACGGCCTGCGGCCGGTCCTCGTCGTCGACCACGGTGCTGACGACCGCCCGTCCGGCGAGGGCCGCCGCCCTGAGCGACTCCAGGCTCTCGAGCTCCTCGGCGGGAAAGGCCGGCCGGAGCACCTCCTCGTACACGGCGGACAGCAGCTCGCTCCCGCCGTCGGCCTCGGTCATGCGCATGCGGCACCTCCCGGCGGCCGGAGGGGCGAAACGACCGGTCCCCGAAGGCGGCCTCCCGCGGGCGTCCCGGACAGGGTGGAACCTGACCTCAGTGTCCGTGCCCCGGGACACAATGGCCACTGATGAGGGGCGGCGAGGGCGGTGCGGTCCCGGGGCGGAGGAGGAGGGGCCATGGGGTACGGAGCGGTGAGCACGTCACCGTCGGGCGGCGGGCCGCGGAGCGTGGCCGAACTGCTGAGCCGGTCGGCGGCGGGGCACAGGGAGAAGTTCCTCTACTTCTGGGGGCACGCACCCCGACGCGACGGACGCGTGGGGCCGGGCTGCCTGAGCCAGTGGTGGCCCGCCCCGTTCACGGTGGACGGCGTGCGCTACGCGACCGCGGAGCACTGGATGATGGCCGGCAAGGCCCGGCTGTTCGGGGACGCGGACGCCGAACAGCGCGCCCTGGCCGCAGGCCACCCACGCGACGCCAAGGAGGCCGGTCGCGGCGTGCGCGGATTCGACGAGGCGGCCTGGCGGGCCCACCGCTACGCGCTGGTCGTGACCGGCAACATCCACAAGTTCGGCCGGCACCCGGACCTCCGGGAGTACCTGCTGACCACCGGCGACCGCGTGCTGGTCGAGGCCAGTCCGACAGACCGCGTGTGGGGCATCGGCCTGGCCCGCACCGACCCGCGCAGCGAGGACGTCGCCCAGTGGCGCGGTGAGAACCTCCTGGGTTTCGCGCTCATGGCGGCCCGGGCGCACCTGAGCACGGCCTCCTGGCCCGGGCCCCCGGCCTGACCCGGTGGGCGCCGGAGCCCGGCCCGGGGCCCCGCCCGGGGAGTGTCGCGCCGAGCGGTGGTCGCCGCGCCCCGGAGTTCACCCGGGCAGGGGCCGGCCCCTACCGCTGGCGGATGCTCGCCCGCCCGAAGCCGCCCGGGACCGGAGGGTGCGGGTGGGTGGCCGTGGCGTGATAGGTGCCGGGATCCTCGTCGGGGGGCCCGGTGGGCAGGGAGGTACCGCCGGAGAGGCTGAGCGCCACGAACGCCAGAACGCCGGCGCTCAGCAGCAGTCCGGCCCCGCCCAGGGCGATACCGGCCGTGGCCGACCCCCGGTTGCTCGCCGTACCGTGGCGCACCCGCGCCCGCCCAGCCGCACCGAGACCGATCGCCAGCACCCCCAGCAGGGCGCCGAAAACGATGCTGGGGCTCAGCAGGACGGCCACCACGCCGACGACCAGCGCGGCGGTCCCGAACCCGTTGTTCGGGTACCACAGCGGCAGGGGCTGGGACGCCGCAGGGAAGCCCGCCCAGGGGCCGCCGGCCGCCGGGTGGCCCGTTGTCCCGTCGCCGGGCCACGGCCCCGGCTGCGCTCCGCCGGGTACCAAGACGGCCGGGGGCACGGAGGACGGCGGCGCCCCGGCAGCGGAGGCGCCGCCGTGGTGTCCGGCCTCGCCGAAGGTTCCGGAGAGCGCCGGACCGGGTCCGCCGCCGCGGAGCCCGACGGGCCCCGCGGGCGCGATGGGTGGGTGCCCGGTGAGGGGGACGGGAGGTGTGTGCCCGCCCGGGGCGGCGGGAGGCGCCGGGACGGCGTACCCGTGGCCCCAGCGCGGCTGTGCCTCCCCTGCGGGCGCCGGACTCTTCGCGACCGGTGCGGCGCCCACCGGAGCCTCACCTCTGCGGGTGTGCGGCGGCGCCGTGCCTGCGGAGCCGCAGGGCGCGCCCTCGCCGGTGGCGGCCGGCGGCGCCGGCGTGTCGTCGGCCGGTCGGCGCGCGGCCGCCCCGAAGAGCGCGGCCGGCGGCGGCCCCCACGGCCAGTCCGCCGTCCGCCCGCTCCCGGCGCCACCCGCGCCCCCTGCGCCGGTCGCCCCGCCCGGTCCCCCGGGCCGGTCGGACACCCCGGGGCCGCCGGACACCCCGGGGCCGCCGGACACCGCGGGCCCGGCCCGGTGGCCGTCGCCGCCGGCTTCGCCCCTCTGCGCGGTCCCGCCCTGGCCCCCGCCTCTGGTACCGGTGCTCATCCGTGCGCTCTCCCCACCCACGACGTCATGACGGGGCCCTCACCTGCGCCACCCGGCCGATCCGGGACGGCATGAAGCCCCGGGGCCCACCCCCGGCCCCGGTTCGTCATGCTACGGGCCGACCACCCGAACGGGGGACATGTCCCTCTACGATGACAGTTGCGGCACCTCGCGCCACCGGGACCTGCTTCCGGGCCGGGGCGCCCACGTCGTCGCGGGCCCGGGTCCCAGGGCCCGAAGAGCCGGGGAGAGCCCCCGCGGGAGGAGAGAGCGTGCCCCAAGCAGCCGATCCGTCGGAGTCCACCGACCGGTCCGACACTCCGGGGATGAAGGCGTTCGTCGCCGGGCTCCCCAAGGCCGAGCTGCACGTCCACCACGTCGGTTCGGCGTCCCCCCGCATCGTGGCCGAACTGGCCGCGCGCCACCCGGACTCGACGGTTCCCGCGGACCCCGCCGCTCTCGTGGACTTCTTCACCTTCCGCGACTTCGCCCACTTCATCCAGGTCTACCTCTCCGTCGTCGACCTCGTCCGCGACGCCGAGGACGTCCGCCTGCTGACCTTCGAGATCGCCCGGGACATGGCGCGGCAGAACATCCGCTACGCCGAGCTGACCGTGACGCCCTACAGCTCGGTGCGGCGCGGCATCCCCGACGTGGCGTTCGTCGAGGCCATCGAGGACGCGCGCCTGGCCGCCGAGCGCGAACTCGGCGTGGTCCTGCGCTGGTGCTTCGACATCCCCGGAGAGGCGGGCCTGGAGTCCGCCGAGGAGACCGCCCGCATCGCCTGCGAGCTGAAGCCCGAGGGGCTGGTCTCGTTCGGCCTGGGGGGACCGGAGATCGGCGTCGAACGCCCGCAGTTCAAGCCGTACTTCGACCGTGCGATCGCCGCCGGCCTCCACTCGGTGCCGCACGCCGGCGAGACCACCGGGCCGCAGACCATCTGGGACGCCCTCACGGCCCTGCGCGCCGAACGCATCGGGCACGGCACCAGCGCCACCCGCGACCCCGAGCTGCTGGGGCACCTGGCGGAGCGCCGCATCCCCCTGGAGGTGTGCCCCACCTCCAACATCGCGACGCGGGCGGTGGCCACCTTGGAGGAGCACCCGCTGCGCGAGATGGTCGAGGCGGGTGTCCTCGTCACCATCAACAGCGACGACCCCCCGATGTTCGGCACCGATCTCAACACCGAGTACGAGGTGGCCGCCCGGCTGCTCGGCCTCGACACCGACGGGGTCGCGGCCCTGGCGAAGAACGCCGTCGACGCCTCGTTCATGGCGGAGGCCGCCAAGACCCGGCTGCGCTCGGAGATCGACACCTTCGCAGCCGCCTGGCGGGGCTGACCGCCGGCCACGGGTTCCCCAAGTCGCGGCACTTCGGGATCCCGTGGCCCCGCAGCCCGCGAGGCCCCCGGCCCCTTCAGAGCTTCAGGTACATCACGTGGAGCCCCACGTAACCCGCCGTGGGGTGGTGGAAGGCCTCGGGAACCGTGCCCACCACCTCGAACCCGAGCGACCGGTAGAGGGCGACCGCGCGCGTGTTTGTCTCCACGACCGCGTTGAACTGCATGCCGCGGAAGCCCTGTGCCCGCGCCCAGGCGATGCTGTCGGCGCACAGCGCACGGCCCACCCCCCGGCCGGCGCACGCCGGGTCGACCATGTAGCTGGCGCTGGCCACATGGGCGCCGTTGCCCTCACGGTTGGGGTTCATCTTGGCCGTACCCAGCACCCGCCCCGACGCGTCGACCGCCACGACGCTGCGGGACGGCGGCTGCAGCAGCCACAGGTCCCGCCCCTCCTCGTAGCCGGTGTCGAGCCGGTAGGGGTAGGTCTCACCGGCCTTGACGATCTGCTCGAAGATCGGCCAGATCTCCGGCCACTGCTCCTCGGTGGCCTCGGTAATCCTCATGCCGCCATGCTGGGCCCCGGCCCCCGGCCGGTCCACCACATTTCGTGGTGCGCCTCCGGTGACCCGCGCCCCCGCGGCCCGTGGCCCCGGGAGGGACCGTGGCGCGGGCATCCCGAAGGGCCCCCCGTACAGAAGCCCACCGCGCAGGGGCGGACCGCCACCCCTGTCAGGGTGGCGGTCCGCCGGCCGCGTCACCGCGTCGTTCAGCCCTCCAGCGAGGTCATGACGTGCTTGACCCGGGTGTAGTCCTCGAACCCGTAGGCGGAGAGGTCCTTGCCGTAACCGGACTTCTTGAACCCGCCGTGCGGCATCTCCGCCACCAGCGGGATGTGCGTGTTGATCCACACGCAACCGAAGTCGAGCTTCTTGGACATCCGCATGGCGCGCGCGTGGTCCTTCGTCCACACCGACGAGGCCAGCCCGTACTCGATGTCGTTGGCCCAGGCCAGGGCCTCCTCCTCGTCCCGGAAGGACTGGACGGTGATGACGGGCCCGAAGACCTCGTTCTGGACGATCTCGTCGTCCTGCCGCAGCCCCGAGACGACGGTCGGGGCGAAGTAGTACCCCTTGTCGCCGACGCGCTGACCGCCGGCGAGCACCTTGGCGTGGGCGGGCAGGCGGTCGATGAAGCCCTGGACCCGGGCGAGCTGGTCGGCGTTGTTCAGCGGCCCGTACAGGACGTCCTCGTCGTCGGCCGGACCGGTCCTGGTCTCCGCGGCGGCCTTGGCCAGCGCGGCCACGAACTCGTCGTGGAGGGACTCCTGGACCAGTACGCGGGTCGCGGCGGTGCAGTCCTGACCGGCGTTGAAGTACCCGGCGACCGCGATCTCCTCGACCGCCTTGGCCAGGTCGGTGTCCTCGAACACCACGACCGGGGCCTTGCCGCCGAGCTCCAGGTGGACCCGCTTGAGGTCCTTGGAGGCCGACTCGGCGACCTGCATGCCGGCCCGCACCGAACCGGTGATGGACGCCATCGCCGGCACCTCGTGCTCGACCATCAGGCGCCCGGTCTCCCGGTCGCCGCAGATGACGTTGAACACGCCCTTGGGGTGGCCCAGTTCGTCGAGCACACCACCGATGATCTCGGCGATGAGCACGGTGGAGGCGGGGGTGGTGTCGGACGGCTTGAGCACGACCGTGTTGCCCGCCGCGAGGGCCGGCGCGAACTTCCACACCGCCATCATCATCGGGTAGTTCCAGGGCGCCACCTGCGCGCAGACGCCGATCGGCTCCCGGCGGATGATGGAGGTCAGCCCGTCCATGTACTCGCCGGCCGAGCGGCCCTCCAGCATCCGCGCCGCACCGGCGAAGAAGCGGATCTGGTCCACCATCGGCGGGACCTCTTCGGAGCGCACCAGGGCGATCGGCTTGCCGCAGTTCTCCGACTCGGCGGCGACCAGGTCCTCCGCCCGCTCCTCGAAGCGGTCGGCGATCTTCAGCAGCACCTTCTGGCGCTCGGCGGGAACGAGGTCCCGCCAGGCCGGGAAGGCGGCCTCCGCGGCGGCCATGGCCGCGTCGACGTCGGCGGCCCCGGAGAGCGGCGCGGTGGCGTAGGGCTCCCCCGTGGCCGGATCGATCACCTGCGTGGTGCGCCCGTCGGCGGCGTCCCGGAACTCTCCGGCGACGTAGTTCCGTAGCTTGCGCAGCCGTCCCTGCTCTGGGCTTGCGGCGGTCACGTGCAACCCTCCTGTCGACGTCCGGATGTGGGGTGCCCCCACCCTAGCCCCGGGGGCGACGTTTTCGACATACCTATGGGCATCGAACAACTAAATCCGTCGAGTCGCGCTCGATCTACGACTGATTTCATCGTCCAAGGGTTGCGCGACACAGGAGGCTCGTGCACAGTGAGGGTTGTGGCCACTCGTGACAGAAACGGCATTCCGCCGATCGATTCCGTCTCCCTGGCGATCATCGAGCAGCTCCAGGAGGACGGCCGCCGACCGTACGCCGCCATCGGCAAGGCCGTGGGCCTCTCCGAGGCAGCCGTGCGGCAGCGCGTGCAGAAACTGCTCGACCAGGGCGTGATGCAGATCGTCGCGGTGACGGACCCCCTCACCGTCGGCCTCCGCCGGCAGGCGATGGTCGGCATCAACGTCGAGGGGGACCTCGACCCCGTGGCCGACGCCCTGACCTCGATGGAAGAGGTCGAGTACGTGGTCATGACGGCCGGGTCCTTCGACCTGATCGTCGAGATCGTGTGCGAGGACGACGACCACCTGCTCGAGACCATCAACAAGCGGATCCGGACGCTTCCGGGCGTGCGGACCACCGAGAGCTTCGTCTACCTCAAGCTCCGGAAGCAGACCTACACCTGGGGAACGAGATAGCTATGAGCGCCGACCTCTCCAAGACGGCCTACGACCACCTGTGGATGCACTTCACCCGCATGTCGTCGTACGAGAACGCCCCCGTGCCGACGATCGTGCGGGGTGAGGGCACCCACATCTTCGACGACAAGGGCAAGCGGTACATCGACGGTCTGGCCGGCCTCTTCGTGGTCAACGCCGGTCACGGCCGGACCGAGCTGGCCGAGACCGCGTACAAGCAGGCGCAGGAACTGGCCTTCTTCCCAGTGTGGTCCTACGCCCACCCCAAGGCGGTCGAGCTCGCCGAGCGGCTCGCCGACTACGCGCCCGGCGACCTCAACAAGGTCTTCTTCACCACCGGCGGCGGAGAGGCCGTCGAGACCGCCTGGAAGCTGGCCAAGCAGTACTTCAAGCTCGTCGGCAAGCCCACCAAGCACAAGGTCATATCCCGGGCGGTCGCGTACCACGGCACGCCCCAGGGCGCCCTGTCGATCACCGGCCTGCCCGACCTGAAGGCCCCCTTCGAGCCGCTGGTCCCCGGCGCGCACAAGGTCCCCAACACCAACATCTACCGGGCCCCCCTCCACGGCGACGACCCGGAGGCCTTCGGCCGCTGGGCCGCCGACCAGATCGAGCAGCAGATCCTGTTCGAGGGCCCGGACACCGTGGCGGCCGTTTTCCTGGAGCCGGTGCAGAACGCCGGCGGCTGCTTCCCGCCCCCGCCCGGCTACTTCCAGCGCGTCCGCGAGATCTGCGACCAGTACGACGTGCTCCTCGTCTCCGACGAGGTCATCTGCGCCTTCGGCCGGCTCGGCACCGTCTTCGCCTGCGACAAGTTCGGCTACGTGCCGGACATGATCACCTGCGCCAAGGCGATGACCTCGGGCTACTCCCCCATCGGCGCCTGCATCATCTCCGACCGCCTCGCCGAGCCGTTCTACAGCGGCGACAACACCTTCCTGCACGGCTACACCTTCGGCGGGCACCCCGTCTCCGCCGCCGTGGGCCTGGCCAACCTGGAGATCTTCGAGCGCGAGCAGCTCAACCAGCACGTGCTGGACAACGAGCAGGGCTTCCGCGACACCCTCAACAAGCTGCTCGACCTGCCGATCGTCGGTGACGTCCGCGGCAACGGCTTCTTCTACGGCATCGAACTCGTCAAGGACAAGGCCACCAAGGAGTCCTTCAACGAGGAGGAGACGGAGCGGGTGCTCTACGGCTTCCTCTCCAAGGCCCTCTTCGAGGCGGGTCTCTACTGCCGCGCGGACGACCGCGGCGACCCGGTGATCCAGCTCGCCCCGCCGCTGATCGCCGACCAGTCGACCTTCGACGAGATCGAGCAGATCCTGCGCTCGGTCCTCACCGAGGCCTGGACCAAGATCTGACGGTGGCATGGGGCGGGCCCCGGGCAGCCTGACTGCCCGGGGCCCGGCCCATGCGGACACTGCGCGCGTTCCTTGCACATCGGATCGGTGCACAACGAAAACAAAGAGAGCAGGTTCGCTCAGCTCCGACCAGTTGGGTGAATCTGCGCGGTGCTACCCGCTCACCTCCAAAGGCCAGGCCCGGCAGTCCTTACCGTGCCAGTGACCGATACTCTCCATGGTCGTTCACCCGTACGGGGGAGCGACGGACGTGACGAGCAAGAGGTGCGCACATGGTGGCCCCACCTGACAACGACGTGCTGTGGGCCCGTGGCCTGCACCACTCCTACGGTCAGACCCAGGCACTGGGTGGGGTCGCCGTGGGGGTCGGGGAGGGCCGGATCCTCGCCGTGCGGGGAAGCCGGGGCGCCGGCAAGAGCACTCTTCTGCGTTGCCTGTCCGGTCAGTTGACGCCCCGGGAGGGCGAGGTCTGGTTCGACGGCACACCGCTCAGTGCCCTCTCGCGCCGCGACCGCGAACGCCTGCGCCTGGACCACTTCGGCTGGGTGGACACCGAACCCCAACTCGTCCCCGAACTCACGGCGTGGGAGAACGCGGCGCTCCCGCTGCTGCTGCGCGGCGTCGGCCACCGCGCGGCCCGCCACACCGCCCACGAGTGGCTGGAGCGCCTCGACGTCGGCCCCTGTGCGCGGCGCCGGATCGCCCAACTCGACCGGGCGGAGAGTCAACGCATCGCCATCGCCCGTGCGTTGGCCGCCCAGCCGCGGGTGCTGTTCGCGGACGATCCGACCGCCATACTGCACCGCACCCAGAGCATGCAGATCCTTCGTACGATCACCACCGCCGCACGCTCCCACCAGATCACCGTGGTGCTCGCCACCCATGAGGCGTCCGACACCCTCGCCGACCTCACGGTCACCCTGGACGACGGCCGCCTGACCGGAGCCGAGGGGTCAAACGCGGCGGACGGCACGGGAAGCAGGGCACAGTGCTCGCTCTCCGTCTGATGCGCGGGGCCCGGCCCCTGACCCTGTGCAGACGCGTCCTCCTCTGCGTCGTCTCCGCGGGCACCAGCCTTCTGCTGCTGACCACGCTGGGCTACGCCACCACGGACGCCGCCGCCGTCGGCCACGCCCGGGTCCGTCTCCTGTGGTGCCTGGTGCCGCTGGCCGCCACCGGCTGGCTGGCCGTGTCGGTGGCCCGGGCCGATCCGGCGGCCCACGCCCGCAGCGGTATGACCGCCGCGGGGCTCGGCACCGTCCGCACCACCGCGCTGGCCGCCGTCTCCACCCTGCTCACCTGCCTCCTCGGCAACCTGATCGCCCTGCTCGCCTTCCTGGCCGCGCGGGGAGACCTCGGCCTGCGTCCCGGCCTCACCGGCCCGGTGACGCGGCAACTGGGCGTCGGGCACCCGCTGCCCCTCGCGGCCGCCCTGACCCTCCTGTCCCTGGTGCCGCTCAGCGCCGCCGCAGGAGTGGCCGTCAGCCTGCGTCCCGGCCGCAACCTGCCGCCGGTTCCCGCGGCGTCGGTGCGGCAGCACGCTCCCACCCTCACCCACTCCGGCCTGCCCTGGGGCGTCGCCCTCACCGCCGCGGGGCTGATGCTGGTGGCCTACGGCAGCCACACCGACATTGCCTCGCTGCCCTCCCTGCCCCTGCCGGCCGGCATCCTCCCCGGGTCCCCGCTGGCCCTCCTCGGGTGGGCGCTCTCCGCGACCGGGCTGGCGCTCGTGGGGCCCGGCCTCACCCAACTGTGCGGGCGCGCACTGAGCGTCGGCAGCCCCGGGTTCGTCCGCCTCCTCTCCGGGCGCCTCCTCCAGGAGGAGTACCGCACGCTCGGCGGCCCCCTCGGCGTCGTCTGCGCCGTCACGGCCTGCACCTACGCAGCCGCCCTGCTGCACGGCGGGACGGCAGGCAAGCCGCTCGGCCCCTCCACCCTGCTCGGTACCGCACTGGTGCTGGCATGCGTGACCCTGAGCGGCCTCACCGCCGTGCTCCAGGTACGCGCCGCCCGGGCCTCGGCCACGACGACGCTGCGGCAGATGGGCGTGAGCGGCCTGCGCCTCCACGGTGCCGCGGCACTGCGCACGGCGGCCCTCCTGGTGGTCCTCGCCCCCGTCACCTGGGCGGTGGCCCGGCTGGCAGCCGCCCCCCTGACCCACCGCTGACCCACGGGGCACCGCTGTGAGAACCGGTCGGTCCCACCCCGCGGCCCCTCACTCCTTCGGCCTACCATGAGGCGCGTGTCTGCCTCTACGGAACATCCCGCCCCCGACGCCTACGCTCCCGGCCACGAGATCGAGACGCTCGGGGAGTTCGACCGGGTGGCGGCGACCGGCAGTCTCGCCGGCTGCCGCCTGCAGTCCCTCGACCTCACCGACCGCACCTTCGCCCTGCTGAGCGTCCGCACCACGGGCACGGTGTTCCTCGGCTGCAGGATGGAACCCGACGCCGCCGCCAAGGTGGGGGCGGACGGCGCACTGGTCTTCCCGCCGATACCCCACCTGCCTTTCGACCCCTACCGCGCCTCCCTCTACGACGCCGGCGAGCTGTACGCGGGCCTGGTGAGCGAGGGTTACCCGGCCACCCCGGACGCCCGTGCGTACCGCTGGTACCAGGAGACCCGCAAGAACGGTGACGTGTTCGCGTCCATGCTGCGGAGCGTCCACGACGACGCCGTCTCCGACGCCCTCGACGAACGACTCGTCGGTGAGCGGGTCGTGGGGTTGATGGGTGGCCACGCCCTGGAACGCGACAGTGCCGCCTTCGCGGACGCCGCCCGGCTCGGACGCCACCTCAGCCGCGCGGGCTTCACCGTCGCCACCGGTGGCGGGCCGGGCGCCATGGAGGCCGCCAACCTCGGCGCCTACGCCGCCCCCTTCGACGACACCATGCTCGACGAGGCCCTCGCGCGCCTCGCCAAGACGCCTGTCTTCGGCCCGTCCCTGACCGACTGGGCACAGGCCGGCTTCGACGTTCTGGACGCCTGGCCCGACGGGGGCTCCTCCGTCGGCATTCCCACCTGGTTCTACGGCCACGAGCCGCCGAACGTCTTCGCCACCGCCATCGCCAAGTACTTCGTCAACGCCGTCCGCGAGGACGGTCTGCTCGCCCGCTCCACCGCCGGCGTCGTCTTCCTGCCCGGCGCCGCCGGCACCGTCCAGGAGATCTTCGACTCGGCGACGCCCAACTACTACGCCACCGCGTCCCCCACCGTGCCGCTGGTGCTCGTCGACCGGACCCACTGGACCGAACGCTTCCCCGCCTGGCCACTGCTGCAGGCACTGGCCGACGGCCGGCCCATGTCCTCCCGCATCACGCTGGTCGACTCCGTCACCGAGGTGCCCGAGGCCCTGGAGCGGTTGTCCCGCACATCGGACTGAACGCCCCGCAACCGCCTCCGGAGGCCGGACCCGAGGCCCGGGGGCGGCGGGTGGACTGCGGGAGGCGCCGGCGGACGTCCGGCCTTCCGTCTCCGCGTCCGGGCGGGGCCCGGTCAGCGAGCTGCCTGGCTGTGTGCCCGCCGCGCCTGCCCCTCTGCCTACGCCGGGACGGTCCGCCCGCCGCCTCATCCCGGAAGGTGAGCGACCTCCTCCGCCGCGAACCCGACGCGGACCGCCTGGCCTTCCGCCGGGGCCTCCCGGAGCGGAACCTCCGCCTGGAGGTGGGGCCCGGAGTCGGGGGCGAGCCGGAGCAGCACGTGGTGTCCGCGGAAGGTACGTGACCGCACCACGCAGGGCAGCCCGTCACCGTCAGGGGTGAAGCGGACCCCGGTCGGCCTGACCAGCAGCCGGCAGGTGCCGTCCGGCGTGCCGGGCGGGACCGGCAGCCGCCCCCAGGGCGTGTCCGCCACCCTGCCGCGGACGGTGGCCGGCACGACGTTGTCGAACCCCAGGAAGCGGGCCACGAACTCCGTCGCCGGCCGCTGCCACACCTCCTGCGGTGTGCCGATCTGGGCGATCGTCCCCTCGTTCATGATCGCCACCCGGTCGGCGAGGGCGAAGGCCTCGTGCTGGTCGTGCGTCACGGCGAGGACCGTGGTGCCCAAGGTGTGGAAGAGCGCGCGGAGTTCGACGACGAGGCGCTCCCGCAGGCCCCGGTCCAGCTGGCCCAAGGGCTCGTCCAGCATCAGCAGGCCGGGTTCGGGCGCCAGCGCCCGGGCAAGGGCCACCCGCTGCTGTTCGCCACCGGACAGAGCCGTGACCGGGCGCGACTCCGCGCCGGGGAGCCCGACCAGTTCCAGCAGCCTGGCCACACTCTGGCGCTGCCGGGCCCGCGGTTCCCCCCTGACCCGCAGCCCGAAACCGACGTTCTGCCCGACGTCGCGGTGGGGGAAGAGCTGGTGGTCCTGGAACATCAGGCCGACGCCCCGCCGGTGCGGTGGCATGCCGTCCAGCACCCGGCCGGCCAGCAGGGTCCGTCCGGCCGTGACGGGCTGCAGGCCGGCAACCGCCCGCAACAGCGTCGACTTACCGCTGCCGCTGGGCCCCAGCAGACAGAGCGTCTCGTGCTCGAAGACCTCCAGACGGATGTCCTCAAGGGCACTGCGAGTGCCGTAGCGGACGCTGACGCCGTCGAGTCGCAGCATGGGGGCGGGCGGGTTCGGTGGTGCAGTGGACATCTAGACCTCCCCGGGACGGTGGGACGGAGGGCCCCCACCCGACTCGCGGGGGCGCAGGCGCTCCAGCACCAGGAGCGACCCGGCGCAGACCAGCATGAGCAGGGTGGAGAGCGCCATGGCCTGCCCGTAGTTGAGCGCGCCGGCCCTGCCCAGCAGGCGTGCGACGGCCACCGGGAGCGTCGGGCTGTCGGGACGGGCGATGAAGACGGTGGCGCCGAACTCACCGAGGGAGACGGCGAAGGCGAACCCCGCGGCGACGAGCACGGCCCGCCACACGGTGGGCAGGTCCACCTCCCGCCACGCCCGCCACGGCGACGCCCCCAGGACGGAGGCGACCTCCCGCATGCGCGGGTCGATCGCGCGCAGCACCGGCAGCAGGGTCCGCACCACGAACGGCACCCCGACGAGGGCCTGGGCGAGCGGCACCAGCCACCACGAGGACCGCAGGTCCAACGGCGGCCGGTCCATGGTGATCAGGAAGCCGAAGCCGACCGTCACGGCCGAGACGCCGAGCGGCAGCATGAGCAGGGCGTCGAAGGAACGCAGCACCCGCCCCCCTCGCCGGGCGAAAGCCACCGCCGCCAGCCCTCCGACGGCCACCGCGACGAGGGTGGCTGCGGCGGCGTAGGCGAGGGAGTTGCCCACGGCGTCCAGGGGCGCCACCGCGAAGGTGCTGTCCACGGAGGCGGAGTGGGCGAGGGCGCGGTAGTACTGCCAGCCGAAACCGTCGGGGCCGCGGAGTGAGCGCTCGACGAGCACGGCCAGGGGCAGCGCCAGCAGGAGGAGGATCACGGCGAGTGTGCCCGCGAGCACCGTCCACTGGCCTCCCCCCGTGGGACGGTGCGCGGTCTGTGCGGGAGCGACCAGGCGGAGCGCCGTCTGGTGGCGCCGGGCCACCCGGGCGTGGAGCGCCAGCAGTGCCAGGACGGCCAGGAACTGCACCAGCGTCAGCACGGCCGCTGTCGGCAGGTCGAGGAACTGGGCGGTCTGCCGGTAGATCTCGACTTCGAGGGTGGAGAACCGGGGGCCGCCCAGGATCTGCACCACGCCGAAGGAGGTGAAGGAGAACAGGAAGACCATGAGTGCGGCAGCGGCCACGGCCGGCCGGACGGCGGGGAGCGTCACCTGCCGCCACGCGGTGAAGGCGCCCGCCCCGAGCACCCGCGCGGCCTCCTCCTGCCGTGGATCGAGCCGCGACCAGAGTCCGCCGACGACACGTACCACGACGGCGTAGTTGAAGAAGACGTGCGCGAGGAGTATCGCCCACACCGAGGTGTCGAGCCTGACCCCCCACAGGTCGTCCAGGAGCCCGCCGCTGCCCAGGACGGCGAGGAACGCGGACCCCACCACCACCGTGGGCAGCACGAACGGGACGGTCACCAGCGCGTGCAGCAGCCGCTTGCCCGGGAAGGACAGGCGCGCGAACACGTACGCACCGGGCAGGGCCACCAGCAGCGTCAGCGCGGTGGAGGCCGCCGCCTGCCAGAGGGTGAACCACAGGACGTGCAGGACGTCGGCGTCGAGGAGGACCCGGGTGAGGCGGGCCGTCTGCCAACGGCCGTCCGCCCGCAGCCCCCGTCCCACGATGGCGGCGACGGGGTAGGCGAAGAAGAGCGCGAAGAAGACCAGCGGGCCGGCCATCAGTGCGCCCCGGACCAGCGCGGACCGCCGCGTCCCGGCGCGCGCCGCGGGCCGCTCCCGCGACGGCCGGGACGCCGGTGGCTCCGGCGCGGCCTCCCGCCCGGCCTCCGCGGTCCGCGTGGTCCCGGCCGCGCCGCTCACTTCAGTACGAGGGAGGACCACTGCTTGATCCACTGGTCGCGGTGGGCGGCGATCTGCTGCGGCTGCACGGTCTTCGGGCTCGTCACCTTCTGGCCGTACCGGGTGAACAGCTCCGGCAGCCTCGCGTCCTTCCGCACGGGGTTGACGAACATCTGGAGCGGCATGTCCTCCTGGAACTTCCTGCTCAGGAGGAAGTCCAGGAGCGCTTTCCCGCCCTTGGTGTTCTGCGCGCCGTGCAGGAGACCGGCGAACTCGACCTGGCGGAAGCAGGTGCCCGTCGCCACTCCGGTGGGTGCCTGCTCGGGCTCGGGCTTCTTGTCGAGCACCTCGGCGGGCGGGCTGGAGGCGTAGGAGACGACCAGGGGCTTGTCACCGTTCTTGTGTCCGCCGGCCGAACCGGTGAACCGTTCGTCGTACGCCTGCTCCCAGCCGTCGACGACCTCGACCCCGTTGGCCTTCAGCTTCTTCCAGTAGTCCTGCCAGCCGTCCTGCCCGAAGGCGGCGACGGTCCCCAGCTGGAAGGCGAGCCCGGGCGAGGAGGTCGCCGGGTTCTCGGTCACCAGCAGGTTCTTGTACTGCGGCTTGGTGAGGTCGGCGAAGGACGAGGGCGGCGTGAGGTGGTGCGAGGAGAAGTAGGCCCGGTCGTAGTTGACGCAGATGTCGCCGTAGTCGATCGGTGTCACACGGTGCTCGCTCGCGTCCAGCTGGTAGCCGGCGGGGACGGAGTCCAGGCCCTTGGGGGCGTAGGGCTGGAAGAGGCCCTGCTTCAGGCCTCGGGAGAGCAGCGTGTTGTCGATGCCGAAGAAGACGTCGCCCTGCGGGCTGTCCTTGGTCAGGACGGCCTGGTTGACGGCCTGGCCCGCGTCCCCGCCCTTGAGGACCTTCACCTTGTAGCCGCTCTGCTTCTCGAAGTCCTGCAGCACGGACTTGGACACGGCGAAGGAGTCGTGGCTGACGAGGGTGACGGTCCGCGCGTCCTTCTTGCCGCTGCTCCCACTGCAGGCTGCCAGCGTCGTGGCGGCCAGGGCTGCGGCTATGAGGCCTGCGAGGGTCCTCGTGGTGGTGCTCACTGGTATGTCCTCCTGGCTGACCAGGAAGAGACGCGGCCCTGCCCGGCCGCCGTGGGGCGGTCGGGCAGGGCGCAACAGCTTGAGTGGTGACCGAACTTCCTACCCGGAATGACCCGGGCGAGGTTCAAGGGTCTGCGGCCTTCGGCTCCCTACGAGCCGTGCCGCACTCTCAGCGCTGTGGCGCTCCCCTGTCGGATGTCTTCTCTTCGGTTGTTCCAGGCCGTCCTCTCCGGTTCCGGCCGTGCGCACCGGTCGGTCGCGGTGGGGGAGCAGCCTGGAGTCCTGCCTTCGCAACGGTACCAGCGCCCCTCAGCCCCCACCCGTCCCCTCAGGAGGCGGCCCGGCTCCACCGGCACGGGGGCGGGCACGGGCACCGGCGCGCCGCCCGGACCCGACCGGAACGCCGGGCCGGGCCGGCGGGATCAGCGCTCGGAGGCCGCCAGCTGCCCGCAGGCCCCGTCGATCTCCTGGCCCCGGGTGTCCCGTACGGTCACCGGCACGCCGTGGGCGGCGATCGCGTCCACGAACGCCTTCTCGTCCTCCGGGCGGGAGGCGGTCCACTTCGAGCCGGGCGTCGGGTTCAGCGGGATGAGGTTGACGTGCACGCGGCGCCCCTTGAGGAGCCGGCCCAGCAGGTCGCCTCGCCACGCCTGGTCGTTGATGTCCCGGATGAGGGCGTACTCGATGGAGATGCGCCGCCCGGACTTCTCGGCGTACTCCCAGGCCGCGTCCAGGACCTCCCGCACCTTCCAGCGCGTGTTGACGGGCACCAGCGTGTCGCGGAGCTCGTCGTCGGGGGCGTGCAGGGAGACGGCAAGCCGGCACTTGAGGCCCTCGTCGGCGAACCGGAGCATGGCGGGCACCAGCCCCACGGTCGAGACGGTGATGCCGCGCTGCGACAGGCCGAGCCCGTCCGGTTCGGGGTCGGTGAGACGGCGGATGGCGCCCACGACCCGCTTGTAGTTGGCGAGGGGTTCGCCCATGCCCATGAACACGATGTTCGACAGCCGGGCCGGGCCTCCGGGGATCTCCCCGTCCCGCAGGGCCCGCATGCCGTCGACGATCTGGTGGACGATCTCGGCCGTCGACAGGTTGCGGTCCAGCCCCGCCTGGCCGGTGGCGCAGAACGGGCAGTTCATCCCGCACCCGGCCTGGGAGGAGATGCACATGGTCACCCGGTCCGGGTAGCGCATGAGCACCGACTCGACCAGCGTCCCGTCGAAGAGCTTCCACAAAGTCTTACGCGTGGTGTCGTCGTCGCAGGAGATGTGCCGCACCACGCTCATCAGCTCGGGCAGCAGCTCGGCCGCCAGCTTCTCGCGCGAGGCCGAGGGGATGTCGGTCCACTGCTCGGGATCGTGGGCGTACCGGCTGAAGTAGTGCCGCGCGACCTGTCCGGCGCGGAACGGCTTCTCCCCGACGGCCGCAACCGCCTCACGGCGTTCGGCGGGCGTCAGGTCGGCGAGGTGCCGCGGCGGCTTCTTGGCTCCGCGGGGGGCGACGAAGGTGAGCTCTCCAGGTGCAGGCATGGTCTCTCCAGTGTCGCAGACGCGCCGAGGGGGCCTCGCCACCAGCGGTGGTGAGGCCCCCTGCGGGCAATGGGGCGCTGAACGTGCAGGTCAGCCACTTCCGACGAAGGCGACGAACAGGAGCCAGACCACTGGCGCGGTCGGCAGGAGCGAGTCGAGGCGGTCCATGATGCCGCCGTGACCGGGCAGCAGGGTGCCCATGTCCTTGATGCCGAGGTCCCGTTTGATCATCGACTCGCCGAGATCACCGAGCGTGGCGCTGGCCGCGACCGCGAGGCCCAGCAGCAGCCCCTGCCACCACTGGCCGTGGTCGACGAGGAAGTGCATGCACAGCGCCCCCGCCACCATGGCGAACAGCACGGCACCCACCAGCCCCTCGCGGGTCTTGCCGGGGCTGATCCGCGGGGCGAGCTTGTGGGTCCCGAAGCGCCAGCCGACGGCGTACGCGCCGGTGTCGCTGACGACGGTGAGGATCAGGAACGTCAGCACTCGCCAGGGCCCGTCGTCCGCGGCGAGCATCAGCGCCACGAAGGTCGCCAGGAACGGCACGTAGAAGGCGACGAAGATGCCGGCCGTCACGTCGCGGAGGTATCCGACGGGGTCCTCGGTCATGCGCCAGACGAGCACGGCGAGCGCGGTGAGCGCCATGGCCACCCAGGCGCCCTCCGGGCCCCGTACGTAGCCCGCGAGCACCATGGCGACGCCGCCGACCGCAAGGGGCACCAGGGGGGCCCGGATGTCCTTGCGTTCGGCGAGCCGTGAGGTCAGCTCCCACAGGCCCACCACCACGGCCACCGCTATCACGCCCATGAAGACGGGCTTGTAGAGGAAGAGCGAGAGCAGGATCACCACGCCCAGCCCGAGCCCGACCCCTATGGCCGCCCGCAGGTTCCGGCCGGCGCTCTTCTTGGCCTTGGCCGGCTCGGAGCGGTGCGAGCTGCCGGAGTCGTCCGTGGGGGGCGGCGTGGTGGACATCGGTACCTGTGGCTCGTCGTCACGGAACAGGGGGCCGCGAAGCCGCGCGGTCCCCTGGTGGTCCGTCTCTCCTCGGAGGTCGTCCTGGTCTCCGCCTGCGTCGGGCACGATGGGCATGGGGCGAGTCTCCGCCGCCTGGGGCCAGTCGTGCCCGGGACCCGCCGAGTTCTCCGGCGCCTGCCGGTGGGGTGACGGGGCGGGTCCCCGGTCAGGTGGGCCCCACCTTCCGGAGACGGGCGGGGCCCCCCAGGATGGCTCGTTCATCAGACCTCGAGCAGCTCGGCTTCCTTGTGCTTGAGGAGCTCGTCGACCTGCGCGACGTACTTCGCAGTGGTGTCGTCGAGCTCCTTCTCCGCACGCCGAACCTCGTCCTCGCCGGACTCCTTGTCCTTGACGAGCTTGTCGAGGGTCTCCTTGGCCTTGCGGCGGACGCTGCGGATCGCGATCTTGGCGTCCTCGGCCTTGTTCTTGGCCACCTTGATGTAGTCCCGGCGGCGCTCCTCCGTCAGCTCGGGGAACGTCACCCGGATGATGTTGCCGTCGTTGCTGGGGTTGACGCCCAGGTCGGAGTCGCGGATGGCCTGCTCGATGTTGCGCAGGGCGCTCTTGTCGAACGGCGTGACGACCGCCATCCGGGGCTCGGGAACCGAGAACGACGCCAGCTGGTTGATCGGCGTCAGGGCACCGTAGTAGTCCGCCACGATCTTGTTGAACATCGCGGGGTGCGCACGTCCCGTGCGGATCGCCGCGAAGTCCTCCTTGGCGACCACGACGGCCTTCTCCATCTTCTCCTCGGCCTCGAGGAGGATCTCTTCGATCACCACTTGCTCCTGGTCTTGTCCGTGCCAGGCCGAAAACCTCGGCCCTGCCGCGCGTGCTCACCTGCACGGTGTCCGACCGGCAGGCGGTTGTCCATCCCCGGAACGTGGTGCGCTCCCGCCCCGGGTGTTCGCCGCTTGTACGCACTCCCCCTCAGCCGTACACGGCAAGGAGAACGTCAGTCCCGGATGTTCCGGTCGCTGACGAGCGTGCCGATCTTCTCACCCTTCACCGCACGGGCGATGTTGCCCTCGGCCAGCAGCTCGAAGACGAGGATGGGGAGCTTGTTGTCACGGCACAGGGTGATGGCCGTGGCGTCGGCGACCTTCAGTTCCCGGGTGATGACCTCGCTGTACTCCAGCGCGTCGAACATGACCGCGTCGGGGTTGCGCCTCGGGTCGGAGTCGTAGACGCCGTCCACACCGTTCTTGCCCATCAGCATCGCCGAGGCGTCGATCTCCAGGGCGCGCTGTGCGGCGGTGGTGTCGGTGGAGAAGTACGGCATGCCCATACCGGCGCCGAAGATGACCACGCGTCCCTTCTCCAGGTGCCGGATGGCGCGGAGCGGGATGTACGGCTCGGCGACCTGCCCCATGGTGATGGCGGTCTGGACCCGGGAGTCGATGCCCTCCTTCTCCAGGAAGTCCTGGAGCGCCAGGCAGTTCATGACCGTGCCCAGCATGCCCATGTAGTCCGAGCGGGCCCGGTCCATGCCGCGCTGCTGGAGTTCGGCGCCGCGGAAGAAGTTGCCGCCGCCGATCACGATGGCGATCTCGTACCCGTCACGGACCACTGCGGCGACCTCGCGCGCGATGGCGTGGACGACGTCGGGGTCCACTCCGAGGCCGCCGCCGCCGGCGAACGCCTCGCCCGACAGCTTCAGCAGGTAACGCCCCTTACCGCCGTTGTGACCGTGGTCTTTGTCCGCGCCGTCGGCACCGTCGTTCATTGCGCTCTCCTCGTACACATACGAAGAAGGCCACTGCCCGGGACGGGTGTCCCTGATGCGGCAATGGCCTCCTCGTCACATCTGCGGCCGGCCGGTGAGCGGCCGACTGCGTACGACCCTAGCGGGGTCGTGGGTCATTCGCTGCCCTGTGGCGGGCTCAGGCGCCGACGCGGATGCGGGCGAAGCGCTTGATCGCGACGCCGGCCTCGTCGAGGACCTTGGCGACGCTCTTCTTGTTGTCCTTGGCGAAGGGCTGGTCGAGGAGGCAGTTCTCCTTGAAGAAGCCGTTGACGCGACCCTCGACGATCTTCGGGAGGGCGGCCTCGGGCTTGCCCTCCTCCTTGGCCGTGGCCTCGGCGACGCGACGCTCGTTCTCGACGACGTCGGCCGGGACGTCCTCACGGGAGAGGAACTTCGGCGCGAACGCGGCGATGTGCTGCGCGACGTCCTTCGCGGTCTCCGCGTTCTCCTTGTCCAGCTCGACCAGGACGCCGACCTGCGGCGGAAGGTCGGGCATGGTGCGGTGCATGTAGGCCGCGACGTAGCCGTCGGTGAACTGCGCGAAGCGGTCCAGGACGATCTTCTCGCCGAGGGTGGCGTTGGCCTCGTCGACGTAGGCCTGGACGGTCTTGCCCTCGATCTCGGAGGCGAGCAGGGCCTCCAGGTCGGCCGGCTTGGTGGCGGCGACGTGGGCGGCGAGGGTGTTGGCCACAGCCTGGAACTTGTCGCCCTTGGCGACGAAGTCCGTCTCGCACTTCAGCTCGAGGAGGACGCCCGCGGACTTGTCGTCGGCGATGAGGGAGACGACCGCGCCGTTCTCGGCCGAGCGGCTCTCGCGCTTGGCGACGCCCTTCTGTCCCTTGACACGAAGGATCTCGACGGCCTTGTCGACGTTGCCCTCGCCCTCGTCAAGGGCCTTCTTGCAGTCCATCATGCCGGCACCGGTGAGCTCGCGGAGCTTCTTGACGTCGGCGGCGGTGTAGTTCGCCATGGGTCTGTGAATCTCTTCTCGAAGTCGAACGATCTACGGGTGGACGGCGGGGCCGGCGCTTGTGGCGCCGTCCCCGCCGTCATCAACCAGTGAAGGTGTCAGGCCTGCTCGGCGTCGGCCGGCTTCTCGGCCTCGGCGGCCGGCGCCTCGGCGGCGGGGGCCTCAGCAGCCTCGGTGGCGGGAGCCTCGGCGGCCGGGGTCTCCTCGGCCTTCTTGGCGTCGCCCTCGAGCAGGTCGCGCTCCCACTCGGCCAGCGGCTCGCCGGCCTTCTCGCCCGGCTTCTGGTCGCCGGTGGCGGCGCCGGAGCGGGCGATCAGGCCCTCGGCGACGGCGTCGGCGATCACGCGGGTGAGCAGCGTGACGGAGCGGATGGCGTCGTCGTTACCCGGGATCTTGTAGTCGACCTCGTCCGGGTCACAGTTCGTGTCGAGGATGGCGACGACCGGGATGTTGAGCTTCCGGGCCTCGCCGACCGCGATGTGCTCCTTCTTGGTGTCCACGATCCAGACGGCGCTGGGCACCTTCTGCATGTCGCGGATGCCGCCGAGGGTCTTCTCCAGCTTGGCCTTCTCGCGGGAGAGGACGAGCAGCTCCTTCTTGGTGAGGCCGGAGGCGGCCACATCCTCGAAGTCGATCTGCTCGAGCTCCTTCAGGCGCTGCAGGCGCTTGTAGACGGTCGAGAAGTTGGTGAGCATGCCGCCCAGCCAGCGCTGGTTGACGTAGGGCATGCCGACGCGGGTCGCCTGCTCGGCGATGGCCTCCTGCGCCTGCTTCTTCGTGCCGACGAACATGACCGAGCCACCGTGGGCGACGGTCTCCTTGACGAACTCGTAGGCGCGGTCGATGTACGACAGCGACTGGAGCAGGTCGATGATGTAGATGCCGTTGCGCTCGGTGAAGATGAAGCGCTTCATCTTCGGGTTCCAGCGGCGGGTCTGGTGCCCGAAGTGGACGCCGCTCTCCAGCAGCTCCCGCATCGTGACGACGGCCATGGCCGTACTCCTCGTTGTTCTCGGTTTCCGTCACGGCCGGTCGGCCGTGACTCCTGACGCCCCTGCGCGCCTGCCGCGGAGGACGCCAGGCGAGTGGTGTCTTCCGAGGACCGAGGGACGCGGCCACGACGCTCCGGAGGGGGCTCCCACAGGAGTTCCGCCGGCGCCGGTGGCGGGGCGTGCGAAGTCGACCCGGGGCCCGGGTCGCCACCAGAAGTGTACGGGACCCGCGGAGCACCGGGCGACACGCATTCTCGCCGACCACACCACCGTGGTACCGGCACCTGGCCCGGTGAGCGGCAGTCCCGGCAGAAGGCCGCACTGACGTCGGAGTGGTGACTCGGGAGCGGTGACTCGGGAGCGGTGGCGGGGGCGCGGAACCCCGACCGGGCGCTGCGACCGGGAATCGTGACCACAGTCCTCCGCCCGGGCGCTGGGACCGTGGTGCCGTGGGCGCGGCGGGACATCGGCGCCCTGCGGCCTGTTTCCTGCGAGGACGAGAATCCGGCGCCTACCTGCGGGACGCTCGATACGTGAGTGACTCCTGAGGGTGACCGTCTTGTGCACAGGACGCGTTCTGTCCACAGTCTCGGAGCAAGATCCCCATGGACGACGGCCGGACCGGCAGCCTTCCCCCATGACTCACCGCCTCGCCCTCGTCCTCGCCCCGCTGTCGCCACTCGACGTACCTTCGCCGCGCAGCGCCCCTCCGCTACACGGTCCACCGTCACCGTCCGTTTCAGCTTCGCCGTCCGTTTCAGCTTCGCCACACGGTTCACCTTCGTCGCACAGCTCATCGGCCGCACCCAGGTCACCGGTACCACCCTCAGCCCGGGTGTCGCCGGTGAAGCGCCGGCCTCCCCGAGCCCTGTCCGCGTACGTGATCCCGCTTATGGGCCTGGTCCTGGGTCTGCTTCTCCCGGGCCTGTCCCTGGCCTCGCCGCCGTCGGCTGCCGCCTCGTCGGTTCCTCCACCGCCCGGCAAGGCTCCTTTCCCTGTCTCGCGCGGAGACCCGGGGCCCACCTCCGGGAAGGCCGGTCCCGGGAGCGAGCCCGGGACACCGCCGGTCGCCAGGGACTGGCCCGTGACGGGTGGCCGTGGTGCCCGTCCCCGTGTGGTGCGCGGCTGGCAACCTCCGGCCACCCGCTGGAGCCGGGGCCACCGGGGCGTCGACCTGGCGGCACCCGCCGGCGCATCGGTGCAGGCCGTACTGCCGGGCCGGGTCACCTTCAGCGGCGTCGTCGCGGGTCGCGGAGTCGTCTCCGTCGAGCTCGACCGGTCGGGGGAGCCTCCGCTGCGCACCACGTTCGAACCGGTCACCCCGCTGCTGCACCAAGGTGACCGGGTGGCCGCAGGCCGGAGTGTGGGCCGTCTGGGCCCCGGCCCCTTCCACTGTGAGACGCCCTGCCTGCACTGGGGTCTACGACGAGGCAGGGAGTACCTCGATCCACTGTCCCTGCTCGCTCCCGGACTGCTGCGGCGAGCGCCCTCCCGGCTGCTTCCGGTGACGGGCATCCCCCTGCCGGGCAGCCGGGAGAAGGCTCCACCCGTCGCCTCGACGCATGTCGCCCTCCCCTTCGGACGGAGCGTGGCCTACGGCCGGCGCGCGTCGGAAGGGCCGGTGCCGGTCGTGACGGGCGCCGTACTCGTCCTGGTGTGCTGCCTCGCTCACCGTCGGTCGCAACCCCGCGCGCCGGGGAGCCCGAAACAGGGCCACTGCGAACGACACTCCCCACGAAGACGCACCCGAGGTCGCGCTGGCCTACCCGCCACCGTCCAGTCCCTGCACTCCCGCAGCCTCGGTCCACCCTGGCCGGGCCGGGTCAGGAGACGTGGCGCCGGGCCGGAGCTGGCCGGCGCAGTGGGCAGCTCTCAGCGGGGGAAGGGAAGTGAGACGACCTGAGCAGGGCGGGGTCCGCTCGCAGGAAGCAGAGGAAGCAGAGGAAGCATGCGGAGGTGACGAGCGGAGAGCGGCCTCCACGGCGTCGCCAGTGCGCCCGGGGTGGTCATCAGGTCAGGGGTCAGCCCGTCAAGGTGGTCAGCACGTCGGGGCGAGGCGCACAGCGGTCAGCGGTCAGCGGTCAGCGGTCAGCGGCGGACGCCGTCCAGAGCCAGGGCGACGGCCGTGCGGGCGATGCTCTCGGGGTCCTCGTCACCGCCGCCCTCGATACGGCGCACCGCGGCGTCCACCACTCCCTGCAGGAGCATCGCGACCAGCCGTGGCTGCTCGTGCCCCAGCGCGGAGAGCGCCTCGACGATCATGGTCACCAGCCCGCCGTGGGCGGCACGGATGCGCTCACGGGCGCCTTCGTCGAGTTCCCCGGCGGAGATGGCGACGACGGCCCGGTGACGACGGTCGCCGACCAGCGAGAGCTGGCTGTGAACGTAGGCCTCCACCTTGGCGACCGCAGTGGGCGCGCTCTCCATCGCCGCCTCGACCTCCGCCGCCCACAGCGGGAAGTCGACCGCGCAGAGTTCCTCGACGACTGCGGCACGGGAGCGGAAGTACTCGTAGACGGAGGAGCGGGCCAGGCCCGTGCGTTCGGCGAGCGCAGGGAAGGTCAACGCCTCCGTGCCGCCCTCCGACAACAGGGAACGCGCCGCGTCCAGGAGGGCGCGACGCTGCATCGTGCGGTGCTCGGCCACAGAGGCCGCTCGGATTCTGGGCACGTCCCCACTGTACGGATCCCCCCGTGAGGGCTGACAGCAGCTCTGAGGGTCACGAGAGCCTCAGCGGCCCACATCGGCCAGTTTCGCCCGGAGCTGGAGCACGCTCTTGCTGTGGATCTGGCTCACCCGGCTCTCTGTGACCCCGAGGACCTGACCGATCTCGGCGAGCGTCATGCCCTCGTAGTAGTAGAGGGTCACCACCGTCTTCTCGCGCTGCGGCAAGGTGTTGATCGCCCCGGCCAGCAGGCGCCGGAGTTCCCGGTCCTCGGCGACCTCCACGGGGTTGTCCGCCGCGGTGTCCTCAAGGGTGTCCATGAGGCTCAGCCGGTCGTTGCCGTCGCCACCGACCCCGAGCAGGTCGTCCAGGGCGACCACGTTGGCCAACGACAACTGGCTGAAGACCCCGTGGAGTTCCTCCACGGCGATGCCCATTTCGGACGCCACCTCCGAGTCGCTGGGCGTACGCCGCAGCTGCGCCTCCAGCGTGGTGTACGCACGTTCCACCGCCCGGGCCTTCTGCCGGACCGAACGCGGGATCCAGTCCAGTGCGCGCAGTTCGTCGATCATGGCACCACGGATGCGGGTGATCGCGTAGGTCTCGAACTTGATCTCGCGGCCGGGGTCGAACTTCTCGATGGCGTCGATCAGACCGAAGACCCCGGAGGACACGAAGTCGCTCTGGTCGATGTTGGGCGGCAGCCCCACACTGACGCGGCCGGCGACGTACTTGACCAGTGGGGAGTAGTGGAGGATCAGCTGTTCACGGAGCCGGTCGTCGTCCGTCGCCTTGTAGGCACGCCACAACTCCTGGAGCGAGCGGGGAGCGCTTGGGCGCACACCGTCGCCGTCCGTGATGGCGGGCGCCACCGCGGGGTCGGACCTGGATGTGGGCTGGGGCATTGGTCGCCTTGGGTCGTTCCGCCGCCGAGGTTCCGGGCGGAGGGGGAGTGCTGCGGCAAGCGATGAGAAGTGGCTGAATCGCGTAGTGAGCGTAGCGTGACAGAGGCGTCGCACAGAGCGATGCAGGTGAGGGGGTGACGCGTGCAGATACGTTCCGCTAACCGTCCGTCCACGTCAGACGTTTCCCACGTCGCTCCGTGTGGGCGGCAGGAGGCCGCCGGGTCACCTGGAGGGGGTGTTCTCCAGCCACCGAGGCACGCGTCGTATCACGACCGAAGGGCATGCCGTGTCGGAGCGACCGAGGGACGCTGGCACTAGGACTGCTGTCATCGCCTCCACCCTTTCACCCGTTCACCGCAGGTCAAGTACCGCCTCGCCGGGAAGCCGCAGACCGTCTCACGGACTCCGACAACTCCCACCCCCGGTCTCTGCGTTGGGTGAAGCCGAGCGCCTGGAGCTCCAGCAGCTTGCCGTGGGTGGCCGACACGGGCGTGCCGGCCCGCCTCGCCACCTGCTCGACCTCGGCGCGCCCCCGGGCGGGGAGTGCCTCCAACACCCGTGCGGCCACGCCGTCCAGCAGGTCCCGCGGGTTGTCCGGACCGCGCCGCACAGGGGCCAGGTCTCCGATGCTGCCGACCAGCTCGACGATGTCGGCGGCGTCCGTGACGAGGGTTCCCTCCGTACGCAGGAGTTGGTGGACCCCGGCGGAGAGCGCGCTGGTCACCGGTCCCGGCACTCCCATGGTGAACCTGCCGAGTGCGGTTGCCCGGCGGGCGGTCACCAGCGACCCGCTGCGCAACTCCGCCTCGACCACCACCGTGCCGCGAGTGAGGGCGGCGATGACCCGGTTGCGCAGGACGAAGCGGCGCCGGGTGGGATGGTCGCCCGGTGCCAGTTCGGCCACCACCAGGCCCTGTGCCGCGATCCTGCGCAGCAGTTCGGTGTGACCACTGGGGTAGTGGCGATCCACTCCGGAGGCGACCACGGCCACGGTCGCCCCGGCCACCGACAGGGCGCCGCGGTGCGCCGCACCGTCGACGCCGTAGGCGGCGCCCGACACGACCGTCCAGCCCCGCTCCGCCAGGCCGGCTGCAAGCGTGGCGGCCTCGTGGGCCCCGTACTCGGTGCAGGCCCGGGAACCGACCACCGCAACGGAACGCAGTGCCAGGAAACGCAGGTTGGGCTCGCCTCTCACCCAGAGGCCGAGTGGCCTGCCGGCTCCCAGGTCGTCGAGTTGCCGTGGCCACTCCTCGTCGCCCGGGCACACGAAACGCCCCCCTGCGGCAGCCACGGTGGCGAGGTCGGCCCGCGGAGTGAGGTCCGTGGCTCGCAGGCGGAGTCCAGCCAGCTTCGATGCGCCGAGCCCGAGTTCGGCCACGCGCGGCGGCGGGTCACCGGAGCAGGTCAGGAGTTCCAGGAGTCGCACTGCCCCGATCGCGGAAACCACCCGTCCCACCGTCTCGTCACCGGGTTCGACGACCCGGGTGAGAGCGGCGCGCGCCAGGCGCTCCGTATCGCGGGCCTCCTCCCCTCGCTCGTCCGGCGGGACCGGACCTCCTGCTGTGAGCCGCCATCCGGCCGCGGGGAGCTCATAGCCGTTGCGTCCGGCGGTCGCCGCCCTCTCGGGATCTCGCATTCCGACGGGCACTGGCGTGCCCGTGTCCGGGTACGCGTCGGGCTCGGCGAGATCGGCGCCCTTGAGGTCGGCGGGGGCGGCAGGCATGGTGGGGCCGTCGGGAACGAGGGCTCGGTACTCGCCGGGCGGGACGGCCGGAACCGGCTCAGGCGGACGCGGGACCCTACTGCTGTTGCTGCTCGCCATGGTTTTCTCCTCGGTCTGTTGAAGTTCTGTTGAAGGGTGCGGGTGGAAGACGGACGTGCAGGAGGTGAGGCACTGCGAGGCGCTGCGAGCGCTGTGAACGCTGCGGGGCGCTGTAAACGCTGTGAGGCGCTGTGTGGGACGAAGCGGCCCGGCGCGCCGATCAAGACGAGCGGGGAACGGCCGGGGCCGAGCCTCCCGCTCGGCCCCCCGGCCGGTGCGGACCTCACCACCAGGGCCGCCCGCCGGCATCGAGCCCTGCGCCGGGGTTACCGGGCCTTCTGCCGGAGACGCGGGCCCGTCTTCGCAGCGACGTCGAGGCGTCCCGCGCGAAGCCGGTCCTTGCACCAGGGCGCCGGGCCTGGCCTCAGCAAGCTGGGGCGTGCGCCTGTGCGCCGGGCCTCACGCCGGGAGGCCGGCCAGTGGACAAGGAAGCGGGCCTCCCGCCAGGACACCGGGCACGCACAGGGCAGCCGGCGCCCTCCCGGGGAGCGGGGCAGTTCGGGGCAGGGAGCGGACGGGGCGGCTCACCGCCCGTTACCCGCCCGACCGCCCGACCGCCCGACCGCCCGACGGAGAAGACGAGTCCGCGCGCCCCGGCAGTGTCGACCACGACGCCCACTTGCGGGCGCAGCGTCGACGGTGACACCCCGCCCCAGGCATCTGCCGCTCGTCCGGAACCGGATACGTCGGGGACGGCCCCGGTACTCGGCCCCTGCCTGGCCGTGTCCGCTAGCCCGTACCGAGACCTGCTGCCAGGTCCGTGCGGGACCGCTGCCGGGGGAAGCCCGGCACCGTCGTGGTCTCCGGTACTCCTCGTCCGATCCCGGTGCGCAGTTCCAGGGCGAAGGCGATGTCCGCGGCGGTGGGACGGTCGTGGCCTGCGAGATCGGCCACGGTCCAGGCGACGCGCAGCACCCTGTCCAGGCCGCGGGCGGTGATCAGTCCCCGGTCGAGGTCCTGCTCGGCCGCGCGCAGCGCGTCCTGGTCCACTCGCCACCGGGTCCGCAGTTCGTGGCCGGGCACGTCGCTGTTGGTGTGCCAGGGCGTGCCCGCGTACCGGTCGGCGGCCCGCGCCCGAGCCTCCCGCACCCGTTCGGCGACAGCCGCCGAAGGCTCACCGCCGGCGCCCGATGCCATCAGTTCGCGCCGTGTGACGGGCTCGACCGACACCCTCACGTCGACCCGGTCCAGCAGGGGGCCGGACAGCCGAGCCCGGTAACGGCGCACGGTCGACGGCCGGCACTCGCAGTCCGCCCCCGCGACGCCGTGTCGGCCACAGGGGCAGGGGTTGGCGGCGAGCGCCAGCAGGAACCGGGCCGGCATGCGCATCACCCCGGCCGATCGGGCGACCACGACGTGGCCGGACTCCAGGGGTTGCCGTAGTGCGTCGAGTACCCGGGCACTGCACTCGGCCGCCTCGTCGATGAACAGCACGCCGTGGTGCGCCAACGAGACCGCGCCAGGGCGAGGGAGCCCCGTCCCCCCGCCGACGAGCGAGGCCATGGTGGCCGAGTGGTGGGGCGCGCAGTACGGAGGGCGGCGGACCAGTGGCTGTCCCGGTGGGAGGGTGCCGGCGACCGAGTGGACGGCGGTGGCTTCCAGCGCCTCCTTCGGCGTGAGCGGCGGAAGGATGCCCGCCAGCCGCTCGGCGAGCAGGGTCTTGCCGGCTCCGGGAGGTCCCTTGAGGAAGATGTGATGGCGTCCGGCTGCTGCGATCTCCAGGGCCCGGCGGGCACGGTGCTGGCCGGTGACCTCCACCAGGTCCGGTGGCCGTTCACCGTCCCTGGACGCTGCGCCGACGGCTGTGCCGGGCAGCGCGAGGGTGCCGGAGAGTCCTTCCGGTCCCGTCCCTTCGTCCGCCGGCTCCTCGGGGACGGGCTCGCCGTTGAGGACGGCGATGAGTTGGCGCAGGCTCCGGACGCCGAGCACGGCCATGTCCGGCACCAGTGCGGCCTCCGCGGCGGTGGACTCGGGGACGACGACCTGGCGGTATCCCGCGTCGGCTGCGGCCAGGACGGCGGGCAGGATCCCCCTGACCGGGCGGACCCTGCCGTCGAGCCCGAGTTCACCGATCATCACCAGACCGGTCAGTTCCTTCGGGTCCAGCACCTCGGCTGCGCCCAGCACTGCGCACGCCACCGCGAGGTCGAAGCCGCTTCCGCTCTTGGGCACGGAGGCCGGGCTCAGCCCGACGGTCAGCTTCCGCTGCGGCCACTCCACCCCCGAGTTGGCGAGTGCGGCACGCACCCGGTCACGGGACTCCACCAGACTCTTGTCCGGCAGCCCCACCAGGGTGAACGTGGCGACGCCCGGTTCGAGGTCGGCCTGGACCTCCACGACGACACCCTCGACCCCCACGAGCGCCACCGAACGCGTACGGGCGAACCCCATCAGGCCACCCCCTTCACATGTTCGAGCAGCGGTGCCCTGCCAGGTCGCAGCAGCACTCCCACCACGTCGATGCGCACGCCGCCCGGCGGTGGTCCGCCCCGGCGTGAGATCCACTCCTCTGCGAGGACGCGCAACCGAGCGGCCTTGGCGGGGCCGACAGCGGCCATCGGATGCTGGTAACCGCCCTCGCGCCGCGTCTTGACCTCACAGACCACGATGGCTTCGCCGTCCGAGGCGACGATGTCGACCTCGCCGCTGCGACAGCGCCAGTTGCGCGCCACGATCCGCATCCCCGAGGACACCAGCAGGCGGGCGGCGAGTTCCTCACCCAACCGTCCGGTGCTCTGGCGGGACGGCCGGGAGGTGGCGCGGAGCCGGGCGGCCACCGCGGACCCGCGGTTCGCCCGGGAGGCCTCCCCTCCCCCGGTGGGCGCCGTCGCGGTGGCTGCGCGTGCCGGCCGGGGCCGGCGCTCCCCGGGTTCCGGCCGAGGCGCCCCACCATCACGCCCCGGGCAGCGCTCGTCCCTCCCCCCGACCGCTGCCCCGGACGTGCTCCGGGAGGCCGGGAGACGGGCTCCCGCGCCCTCGTGAGGCGAGGGACTGCACTGGGGGCGGCACGGGGTGGATGCCGAGCCCCGGCATTGATCCGGTGGCCGGGTCGCTGCGGTCGGCAGTGGGTTCGGCCGGGAGGCGGTACACGCGGGCTGCTCCGTGGGCACGCCGGTTGCCCAGGGCGCTCCCCGGGCCGGGGCCGCTCTGTTCGGAGGCTGCTCCGGAGGCCGTCGTTCGGCTGGGGCGTTGGTGGGCAGTGCGCCGGCCCGGTGCCGGGCGGTCCGTTCCACGCCCTCCTGAGGGCGGGCGTCAGCCGCCGGTGGGCACAGGTCGGGTGCGGGCCGGGGTGTGGCCGCGGCGAACGGGGTGCGGTGTGGGGGCCTGGGTGGCCGGAAGCTGTGGTCGGTCATGGGTAACCACCTCCGCCACTGACTGTGACGGAGCGGCCGCACCGTTGTGGATCTTGGTGGATTACCGGCAGGTTGTGGATAACCCGATGCCCCGAAAGGGTGAGCAGAGGTCCCGGGAGCGCCTTCCGCTTCGTACGGGACCCGCCGGGGAACGACCGCCCGATCGCCGGTCAGCGAGTCGAGGCGGACCGCTCTGCCGTCACCACGAGGTCAGCTCCCGGGAAGGTCGAGGTCGCTCTTGTTGAGCTCCTCAACATTCACGTCCTTGAACGTCAGGACGCGCACCTGCTTGACGAACCTCGCCGGCCGGTACATGTCCCACACCCAGGCGTCCGCCATGGAGACCTCGAAGAACACCTCACCCTGGACCGAGTGCACCTGCATCTCGTAGTCGTTGGTCAGGTAGAAACGGCGTTCCGTCTCGATCACGTACTTGAACAGCCCGACGACGTCTCGGTACTCCCGGTAGAGCTTCAGCTCCATCTCGGTCTCGTACTTCTCGAGGTCCTCGGCGCTCATGGCAGTTCCCCTTCAGCCGTGCGTCCCCCCATTGTGCGTCAGGCGTGCTCGGTCCTGAGGACCAGCGGCGCACGCGGGGGGCCTTCGTCGATCAGTGCGCGCAGCAGTTCTGCGAGCCTGGTCGGGTACACCGTCTCACGGGTCGCCGTCAGCTCGGCCGCGGTCCACCACCTCAGGCCGCTCACGCTGCGCCGTTCCAGCTCGGTCTGGCCCGAGGCATCGGTGCGGGTCGTGCCGGTCCGCCCCAGGTAGTACCACTCGTCCTGGTACCAGCGTCGCCCGTCGAACGGGAAGGAGCACTCCCGGCGCCACAGGACGGGGCCGAGGGTGAAGTCGGTGATGCCGGTCTCCTCGGCGACCTCGCGGATCGCGGCCGCCTCCCGCGTCTCCTCCCCCTCCAGACCGCCGCCCGGCGTGAACCACCAGGTCAGGGTCGGGTCCTCCGGTTCGTAGCCGTGGAGGAGCAGTATCCGGTCCGCCGGGTCGAGGAGGACGACGCGGGAGACGCGCCGCGGCGTCACCGCGTCCCCGTCACCCGGCACGTCGGGGTGCCCGCAGCCGGCTGAGCGGACCGTACGCGGCGCCGCCCAGGATGAGGACCGCACCCGCCACCACGGCCGAGACGATCACCGGCAGCGGGCCCGGCACCGAGGTCCCGCCGGGTAGGCCGGTGAAACCGCTCGGCCTGCCCAGCATGCCCAGGCCGGCGATCGGCCAGGCGGTGGCGTCCACCCGGGCGGCGATAGCACTCCGCGGCACGGCGCCGTGGTCACCGTCGGTGAGGTGCATGCGGGAGTCGACCGAGTCGCTCCGGTGGTCGCCGAGCAGGAAGAGCTGCCCCGCGGGGACCGTCGCCCGGAAGCCGACCGGTGAGGCAGGGCCGCTGCCGGAGAGGTAGGGCTCGTCGACAGGCTTGCCGTTGACGGTCAGCCGGCCGTCCTTCGTGCAGCAGGCCACCTTGTCACCGCCGACCCCGACCACCCGCTTGACCATGGGCACGTCGCCCCAGACCGAGTCCGAGAAGACGACCACGTCCCCCCGCCGGACCTCGGAACCGCTCACCTTCTCGGCCAGCACCCGCGCCCCCGGGGAGATCGTCGGCGCCATGGAGTCGGTGGGGACCGTGTACGGCCGGTACAGCAGCGCCCCCCAGACGAAACCGCCGAGGAAGAGGACGCAGCCGAGTCCGACCGCCACCCCTGACAGGACGTTGCCGAAGCTGCGGCCACCACCGCGTTCGCTCCCGCCACCGCTCATTCCAGCGCTCCCACCTCGCGGGACGAGCCCCGCGTCGAAGATCTGGAACGGCACCCTACCCGGGGGTTCGCCAGAGCGTCAGCCGGTGCGGGAGCGGTGACGGTGCCCCCCGGCGGTGTCACGGCTGCGGGCGGGTCTCCGGCTCCCCCACCGACGTGTCCCGCGAGGGCCCGCGCAACCCGGCGGTGAGGCGGCGCCGGCGCCACAGGACGAGCGGGGCCGCGCCGGCCAGGCCCAGCACTGCGGGGGCTGCGGGCAGTGCCTTGTCGATCCCGGACTGGTCGAAGGTGTCGGGAACGCCGAGGAAGTCCCAGCGGTTGACCGGCCAGGCGACCGTGAAGGCACGGCCGACCACCTGGTCGACGTCGACGGTGCCGCCGCCCTCCATCTGGGTGTGGTAGCGCGAGTCCAGGGAGTCCTGACGGTGGTCACCCATCACCCAGATACGGCCCTGGGGGACGTGGATCGGGCCGAAGGGCCGGTCACCGCACGGGGTGTTGCCCGGGTAGAGGTAGGAGTTCTCCACCAGCGCCCGGCCGTTGACCTTCACCGGGCCGGTGCCCTTGCACTCGACCGTGTCGCCACCGACGGCGATGACCCTCTTGATCAGGTCCTTCTCCTCCGCGGACGGCATGAGCCCGACGAAGCTGAGCACCCGCTGCACGGGGTTGGGCGGAGCCACCGGCGTCTCCGGCAGCCAGCCGCCCGGGTCGTGGAAGACCACCACCTCACCGCGCTGGGGCTCGGAGCCGAACCACGGGGTGAGCTTGTCCACCAGGACCCGGTCACCGCGCTGGAGGGTGTCCTGCATCGAGTCGGAGGGGATGGAGAACGCCTGGACCAGGAAGGTCTTGATCACCAGGGCCAGCACCAGCGCGATCCCGATCAGGAGCGGCAGCTCCTTCCAGAACGGCCGCGCCTTCTTGACCTCGTCCTTGTTCCTGCCCCCGGTGCCGTCCTCCGCCGTCCCTCCGGCGGGCGAGCCGGCCGCGGGAGGCTGCTCGGGCACGCCCTGGGGCGGCTTCGACGGTGCGGGGTCCTTCGTCGTCATCGGGGAATCACCGTGTCCCCCGGGCTCTTCGGGTCCTTCGGATCCGGACCGCGCGCCGACCGCCAAGTCCCCCACATCCACTCCTCACTCCACGCTGCCGCCCTCCCGACGTACGGGACAGGCCCACCACTCCCATAACGAGCGGGAGTTCCGCAAGGATCGGGGGTTCGGTCAAAGTTTCTGAAAACCGCGGCTGCGAGGTGGTGGAAACCCGCCGTGCAGCCGGAGCGGAAGCGGAAGCCCCTGTTCCCGGAGGGTCGTGGACCGTGTCGAAGGTCGCGGGCTCCTCCAGGCGGCGCCAGTGCCCCACCGGCCAGGCGATCGCGACGGCCCGCCCCACCACGTTGTCCAGCGGGACCGTGCCGCGGTAGGCGCTGTCGAGGTGGTAGCGGGAGTCCGCCGAGTTCGACCGGTGGTCGCCCATGACGAAGATCCGTCCGATGGGCACGGTCACCGTGAACCTGAGCTGCGAGGGCGGGTTGCCCGGGTGGACGTACGGCTCGTCGAGCGGCGTTCCGTTGACGGTGACGTGGCCGCCCGTGTCGCAGCACCGGACCGTGTCGCCCCCGACCCCCACGACCCGCTTGATCAGGTCCTGCTCGTTGGCGGAGGGCAGCAGTCCGACGGCGGACAGCCCCTTCTGCACCAGGGTCGGCGGGCCACCGGTGCTCTCCCCCGCCAGCCAGCCGCCGGGGTCCCGGAAGACCACGACGTCGCCCCGGTGCGGCTCGGCCCCGAACCACGGGGTGAGTTTGTCGACCAGGACTCGGTCCCCGATGCGGATCGTGTTCTCCATGGAGCCGGAGGGGATGACGAACGCCTGCACCAGAAAGGACTTGAGCACCAGGGCGATGACCACGGCGACGCCCAGCAGGATCGGTAGCTCCTTGAGGGCGGAACGGCGGCGGCGGCGCTTGATGCGGCGCGCCTGCCGCCGGCGGTCGGCCCGGCCGCCCGCGGCCCGCCGGGTCGGCGGCGTCCCCTCGGCCACTTGCTGCGAACCGGCTTCGCGGTCCGCCGTCCCGTCCGGGGGCAGGGCCCCGCTGACGGCCTCGGCCTCCTCGGCACCCGTGCCGGCGGTCGCCTCGTGGCGGGCGGGCTCCGCGGCCGGCGGAGGCCACGGGGCACCGGGGGCCGGCACGGCGCCGCCGGGGCGTTTGGGGGGCGGCGGTGGCTGCCGGGGGCGCGCTGCGAAGGGCGGCTCGCTGCGGGGCCGGCCGCGCCTACCCACGGCCGGCCGCCGCGGGGAGCCCGTCGTCGGCCTGCGGGCGGGTCAGGTGCGTCCAGCGCGAGGGCGGCCAGACGATCAGGTCGGCTCGGCCCACGACCCGGTCGACGGGCACCATGCCGCCGCCGGGGTCCCCCAGGTGGGCCCGGGAGTCGCTGGAGCGCGCGCGGTGGTCCCCCATGACCCACAGCTTTCCCTCGGGCACCACGACGTCGAACCTGACCGAGGAGGGTACGTTGCCCGGGTACAGGTAGCGCTCCCGCAGCGGCCGGCCGTTCACCGTGATCCGTCCCCCTCTGTCACAGCAGGTGACCCGGTCGCCGCCGACGCCGACGACCCGCTTGACGAACGTGGTGTCGTCGGAGCCGAGGCCCAGCACCGCACCGACGCCGTGCACCGCCCGGGTGACGGCGTTCTCCGCCGCGCCCGCCGGCACGAAGGAGTCCGTGCCGTCGAAGACGACCACGTCGCCGCGTCGGGGGGTGCCGCCGAAGCGGTAGGACACCTTGTTCACCAGTACCCGGTCCCCGGTGCGCAGGGTGTTCTCCATGGAGGTGCTGGGAATGACGAAGGGCTGGGCGACGAAGACCGCGAGCAGCAGGACGAGCACCACGACGACGGCGAGCAGCCTCGCCGGTCGTCGCAGGAGACCGCCGAGCGCCGCCGTCGCCCGGCTCCGGCGGGGGTGGTCCTCCTGCTCCGCGGGATCGGCGGGCGAGGCCTCCCGTCCGGTGGAGGCGGCGGTCTGCGCGTCGGTGTCCATCGGCACAGGAGCCTATCCGGCGGACGCCGGGCCGCCGACGGCGCTCCCCGGGCCCGCTGTCCCGCCGGGAGCCCGGCACGGGTCCCGAACGCGCCGAAGCCTTCCGTTCGCCCGCGGACGGGGAACGGAAGGCTTCGGCAGGAGGTGGCGGGAGGCTCAGCTCTCGCGCTTCTCCTTGATCTTGGCGGCCTTGCCGCGCAGCTCGCGCAGGTAGTAGAGCTTGGCGCGACGGACGTCACCGCGGGTCACCAGCTCGATCTTCTCGACGATCGGGGTGTGGACCGGGAAGGTGCGCTCCACGCCGACGGAGAAGCTGACCTTGCGGACCGTGAAGGTCTCGCGCACGCCGGAGCCCTGGCGGCGGATGACGACGCCCTTGAACTGCTGCACACGGGAGCGGTTGCCCTCGATGACGCGGACGTGGACGTTGACGGTGTCGCCGGGGCGGAAGGCCGGGAGGTCGCTGCGGAGCGACGAGGCGTCGACGGAGTCGAGAAGGTGCATGACCTACTGCTTTCTTCGCTGATGCCACAGGTCATCAACGGAACATCGTGGATGTGTGAAGGGTGCCGCTGCGTCGGATGGACGTCGTCTCCCCCTGTGGCAGGGGCGCACACCGGACGGACGGCAGCGGCCCATTCTTCCACGGGCCACGGCCGGCGCCCAAATCGTGGTGCCGGCCGCCGTCCGGGAAGGCCTACCGGCCCGTCTCCCCGGAGCCGCCGTCCCCCGTGGACGCCTCCCCGGCGCCGTGGCGGGGCGGGGTCTCGCGCCGGTAGCGGCCCTGCTCGTCCTGGACCCAGCCGAGCGCGGCGAGCATCGACCGGTCGCCCTTGTCGAAGGCGGCGGGGTCGGTGCGGGCCAGCAGGTCGGGGCGGTTGAGGTCGGTCCTGCGCAGCGCCTCGTCCCGGCGCCAGCGGGCGATCCTGCCGTGGTGGCCGCTGAGGAGTACCTCGGGGATGTCCCGGCCGCGCCACTCGGGGGGCTTGGTGTAGACCGGGCCCTCCAGCAGGTCGGCCATGACCCCGGGGGCGAAGGAGTCGTCCTGGTGGGAGGCGGCGTTGCCGAGGACCCCGGGCAGCAGGCGGGCGACGGCCTCGACCATCACGAGCACCGGTGCCTCACCGCCGGCCAGGACGTAGTCGCCCACCGACACCTCGTGCACGGCGTCGGGCCCGAGGCGTTCGGTGTAGTCCTCGATGACGCGGCGGTCGATGCCCTCGTAGCGGGCGGGGGTGAAGACCAGCCACGGCCGGTGGGAGAGCTCGACGGCGAGCCCCTGGGTGAAGGGCCGCCCGCTGGGGGTGGGCACGACCAGGGTCGGCGTCGCCTCCGCCGGACCCGAGGCGAGGACGGTGTCGAGTGCCTCACCCCACGGCTCGGGCTTCATCACCATGCCGGGGCCGCCGCCGTAGGGGGTGTCGTCCACGGTGTTGTGGCGGTCGTGCGTGAACTCGCGCAGGTCGTGGACGCGGACGTCCAGTTGCCCGCGGGCCCGGGCCTTGCCGACCAGGGAGAGGTTCAGCGGTTCGAGGTACTCGGGGAAGATCGTGACGACGTCCAGGCGCATGTCAGGCACCACCCGTCGCGGGTCCGCGCTCGTCCCCGTCCCCGTCCCCGTCCGTGCTCGCGGCGGCCTCCTCCTCGCGGGCGGAGGCGACCTCGGCGCGGCTCTCGTCGAGCAGTCCGGGCGGCGGGTCGATCACGGCGCGCTGCTCACCGAGGTCGATCTCCGGGACGATCTCCGAGACGAACGGGACCAGCACCTCGCTCCCGTCGGGACGCCGCACGATCAGCAGGTCGTGGTAGGGCAGGTGGGAGATCTCGGCGATCCGGCCCACCTCGGTCCCGTCGCGGGTGACGACGTCGAGGTCGATGAGCTGGTGGTCGTAGAACTCCTCGGGGTCCTCCGGGACCTCCTCGGGGTCGACCTCGGCCACCAGCAGGGTGCCGCGCAGCGCCTCGGCGGCCGTGCGGTCGGCGACCCCCTCGAAGCGCAGCAGCAGCCGGCCGCTGTGGACCCGGCCGGTGGCGATGGTCAGCGGGCCGACGCCGGCCGGGTCGGTGGTGAGGACCGCGCCGGGGGCGAGCCGCAGCTCCGGCTCGTCGGTGCGGACCTCGACCGTGACCTCGCCCTTGATGCCGTGGGCGCGCCCGATGCGCGCGACTACGAGCTGCACGTGTGTGGTTCTTCCTTCCCCATACGTGGAACCGGACGGTCCACGCACGCACGGGCCGGGAGCGGCTGTGGCCGCTCCCGGCCCGTGCGGGTGCTGCGATGTGTCAGCGGACCTGGTCCACGTCGACGAGGTCGACGCGGATGCCGCGTCCGCCGATGGCGCCCACGACCGTCCGCAGGGCGCGGGCGGTGCGGCCGTTACGGCCGATCACCTTGCCGAGGTCGTCGGGGTGGACCCGGACCTCCAGCACGCGCCCGCGACGCAGGGTGCGCGAGGCAACCTGCACGTCGTCGGGGTTGTCGACGATGCCCTTCACGAGGTGCTCGAGGGCTTCCTCGAGCATGCTCAGGCCTCGGTGGACTCGGCAGCCGGGGCCTCAGCCTCGTCCGCCTTCTTGTCCGCCTTCTTCGCCTTGGGGGTGATGGCCTCGCCCTTGGGCTCGTCACCGGCCTCCTTGGCCGCGGCCTCGAAGAGGGCGCGCTTGTCGGCCTTGGGCTCGGCGACCTTCATCGGGGCCGGGGCGGGCAGACCCTTGAACTTCTGCCAGTCGCCGGTGACCTTGAGGATGGCCGTGACCGGCTCGGTCGGCTGCGCGCCGACACCCAGCCAGTACTGGACACGCTCGGAGTCGACCTCGATGCGGGAGGGGTTCTGCACCGGGTGGTACAGGCCGATCTCCTCGATGGCCCGGCCGTCACGGCGGGTACGGGAGTCGGCGACGACGATGCGGTAGTGAGGCGAACGGATCTTGCCCAGACGCTTCAGCTTGATCTTGACTGCCACGGGAGTGGTGTCTCCTGGTGTTGACGTGGTGGGCCGCGACGAGATCGCCACGTGGGGTTGTGGTACTCGAGGGCCCGACGGACGCGTCAGCCGGAGGAGAGAGGGGTCCTGTGCGACTGCCGAGTACAGCTGACCATTGTGCCACAGCCCTGCGGGGCGGTGGACCGCGGCGGCGGGACGGAGTGCTGACCCGCGCCACCGGAGCCTTCCGTCCCTGATCGCGCCGGGACCGGCACGCAGCCGTGCCGCAGCGCCGCGAGGACCTCGCTCCGCACGGGCCGCCCTCCGCCCCCTGCCGACGCGCACCGGCACCGCTCGCTGTTCCGGCCTGGTCCTGCGGAGAGGGACGCGGCGGGGCCCCTCATGGGGATCAGGCTGGGTCAGGGAGCGGTGCCAGGTGCCGAACGTCACGGGGCGGGGGTGACCACCTAACCGACCGCCGCGACCTCCGGGATGCGGAACGGCTTGCCGCAGCCGCCGCAGACGATGGGGGCCTGCGCCAGGACGGAGGGGACGACGCGGACGTTGCGGCCGCAGTCGCAGACCGCTTTGACGCGGACCCCGCCGCCGGAGGAGCCGTGGCGCGCCGCCGGGCCCCGGAAGCTGCGGCCGGTGTCGCCGGACGCCGCGGCCGAGTGTGCCTTCAGCGCCCGGCTCAGCCGCTCGATGGTGGGGCGGTAGCGCTTGCGGGCCTCGGGGTTGAGGGTGACGAGCGAGAAGCCGCTGCTGGGGTGGGGGTCCTCGACGTGGTCGAGCCCCAACTCCTCGGCGATCGCCAGGAACCGGCGGTTGTGGTAACGGCCTGCGCGTGAGGTGTCCCGGACGCCGCGGGCGGCGGCGATGCCGTGGACTGCCTCGTGCAGCAGCCTTTCGAAGGAGAGCTCCGCGCCGCAGGCGGACGAGGACTCTCCGATAAGGGACTCGGGCGCGGCCAGATCCGGCAGCTCGGGGTGGTGACGTTGGATGTCGGCCCAGGCGGCTGCCAGCTCGGCGGCGAGAACAGGCGGTGTCGTGCTCACGTCGTGACAACGAGCCGGGGTCGTCTGGTGTTCCTATTAGGGAGCATCCCAAATAATTTGCACGTACCAGTCAGTTCCCGGTCATGGGCCCCGTGGACGGCGGTGTGCGCGCATCCCGCCAGAAGACCGGCGTCGCCTCACAAGCCGGCACGTACCCCCGCGTACGCCCCAGGCGCTCGAAGCCCGGTACGAGCCCCGGCTCGACGACGTCCACCGGCGGAGCAATGCCGCCGGACATCCCGGCCCCGCGGGGCCGGTGCGGCCTCGGCCGCCCGCTCTCGGCAGGCGTCCCGAGCGCGGCGGGCGCCGGTCCGCCGAGGGGGCAACCGTACGTCACGCTCCCGGCCGCCCCGGCGGCGCCCCTTCGGCAGGGGGCGCGCGCCGTCCGTCCGGTGCCCTGGCAGGCGTCGTCCGCGCCTGTTCCCGTGACGCGAGAGGGGAGTGTGACGGGGCTTCCGACGGGGACTGCGCGAGGCCGGAATTCATGGGGCGGAGGCGGCGGCGCCCCGTGGCGCTACGGGCGGGTACATGCTCTCCTGGAGTGGTGTTCGCGGCGCGACGCCCGGCGCATTCGGGGGCGCGTGGGGGCCACCCCGGCGCAATCCCTGGACTCTCCGTCTGACGGGGAGTTGTCTTGTTCCAGGTGCGTTGCGCGCGGCGTTCACGGGGGGCGGCAGACCAACGACAGGTGGGCTCTCGGCGGATTGGGGCGCGTTTTCCATGACTCCTACCCTCGTACGGCACGACCTTCCGCGACCCGAGGTGCAGCAGGCCTCGGGCGCGCCCGCGGTGCCCGGTTCACGAGCCCGGGCCCGCGACTGGGCCGAGATACAGGAGCGCATGCTCGTTCCGCTGTACGACGCGGTGTACGACCGGCTGGACGTCGGCCCCCGTACCCGTCTGCTGGGTCTGGGGTGCGGCTCGGGCCTGGCGCTGGTGATGGCCGCGGGGCGCGGCGCGCGGGTGAGCGGTGTCGACGGTGACGAGGCGAGGCTGGAACTGGCCCGGGTCCGCCTCCAGCCGGACGGCGACCGGGGCACGGCCGGAGCCGCGGGGACGGCCCGGCTGGCCTGCGGCGGACCCGACCTGGTCGCGGGGCGCCGGGAGGTCAACCTGGTGACCGCCTTCCACCCGGCGGGCTGGACGGGGCCGGTGGCCGACCCCGCGGGTGACCTGACCCGTGCCGCCCGGCTGGCCGAGCGGGGCGCCTGCCTGGTGCTCGGCGGGTGGGGCCCGGAGGAGCGGTGCGCGGTCGCCGACGTGGTCCGGGTGGCCGACCGGATGGTCGCGGCGGCGACCGGCGGCTCCGCTGACGGGGCGGCTGACGGGACGCCGCCCGCCTGGCGGCCCGGCGCCCGGGACGAGCTGGAGGAACTGGCGGCCGGGGCGGGGCTGCTGCCGGACGGTTCGGGGCGGGTCAGTTGCCCGTTCGGTTACGCGGACCTGCCGAGTGCGGTGCGCGGCATGCTCTCCACCGGACTCTTCGACCGGGCGCTGGAGCTGGCGGGTCCCGGACAGGTGGAGAAGGAGGTGGCCGAGGCCCTCCACGTCCACCGGCGTCCGGACGGCACGGTGTGGATGTCCAACGTCTTCCGGTACCTCATCGCCCGGACGCCCTGAGGCCGGGCCGGGGCTACGTCCGGAGCCCGGCCGGGACGTGGGCGGACGCCGTGAGGACCCCGGCAGGTGCCGGGGTCCTCACGGTGTGCCGGGTGGGGCTGTTCAGCCCATGAACTTCTTGAACTCCTCGGGGAGTTCGAAGTTCTTCGCCTGGTCGTCCTGCGGCAGCTCCAGCGGGTTGCCGCCGTTCTCCCGGCGGGCGGCGGCGGCCTCTTCCTCGGCCTTCCGCTTCATCGGGTTGCCGCTGCGCTGCTTGCCCTTTGCCTTCTTGGGCTGCTTCTTGCGGCGCGCCGCGCCACCGCCCATGCCGGGGATGCCCGGCATGCCCGGCATCCCGCCGCCCTGGGCCATCCTCGACATCATCTTGCGGGCCTCGAAGAACCGCTCGACCAGGCTCTTGACCTGGCTGACCTCGACACCGGAACCGCGGGCGATACGGGCCCGGCGGGAGCCGTTGATGATCGTCGGGTCCTGGCGTTCGCCGGGGGTCATCGACTTGATGATCGCGGCGGTGCGGTCCACCTCGCGCTCGTCGAGGTTGTCGATCTGGTCCTTCATCTGGGCCATGCCGGGCAGCATGCCGAGCAGCTTGCCGATGGAGCCCATCTTGCGGACCTGCTCCATCTGGGCCAGGAAGTCGTCGAGCGTGAACTCCTTGGGGCCCTTCGCCAGCTTCTGGGCCATCTTCTCGGCCTCTTGCTGGCTGAAGGTCTGCTCGGCCTTCTCGATCAGGGAGAGCATGTCGCCCATGCCGAGGATGCGGGACGCCATGCGGTCCGGGTGGAACGCGTCGAACTCGTCCAGCTTCTCGCCGTTGGAGGCGAACATGATCTGCTTGCCGGTGACGTGCGCGATGGAGAGCGCGGCACCACCGCGGGCGTCACCGTCGAGCTTGGAGAGCACCACGCCGTCGAAGCCGACACCGTCGCGGAAGGCCTCCGCGGTGTTGACGGCGTCCTGACCGATCATGGCGTCGACGACGAAGAGGACCTCGTCGGGGCGGACCGCGTCGCGAATGTCCGCGGCCTGCTGCATCAGCTCCTGGTCGATGCCCAGGCGGCCGGCGGTGTCGACGATCACCACGTCGTGCTGCTTGGAGCGGGCGTGCTCGACGGAGTCCTGGGCGACCTTGACCGGGTCGCCGACGCCGTTGCCCGGCTCGGGCGCATAGACGGCGACCCCGGCGCGCTCGGCGACCACGGAGAGCTGGTTGACCGCGTTGGGACGCTGGAGGTCGCAGGCCACCAGCAGCGGGGCGTGGCCCTGCTGCTTGAGGTGGAGGGCGAGCTTGCCGGCCAGCGTGGTCTTACCGGCGCCCTGGAGGCCGGCGAGCATGATGACCGTCGGGGGCTGCTTGGCGAACCGCAGGCGCCGGGTCTCGCCGCCGAGGATGCCGACGAGCTCCTCGTTGACGATCTTGATGACCTGCTGGGCGGGGTTCAGGGCCTGGGAGACCTCGGCGCCCAGGGCGCGGTCCTTGACCTGCTTGATGAAGGCCCGGACCACCGGGAGGGCGACGTCCGCCTCCAGCAGGGCGATGCGGATCTCGCGCGCCGTGGCGTCGATGTCCGCCTCGGAAAGGCGGCCCTTGCCCCGGAGGTTCTTGAACGTCGCTGCGAGGCGGTCGGAAAGAGTGTCGAACACGGCGGTCGCGAATCCTCGTGTCGGGGCGGTCAGGTACGAGACCCCAGGGTATCCGTCCGGCGAAAGTACGCGGAACGGCCCGGGAGGTTTCCAGGCCGCGGAAGGCGGGCGCGGACCTGCCCCGGGGGCTGACGCGCCCTTCAAAGCCGCGTGGGCGCCCTGGGCATCGCGCCGTCCCGGGCCTGCGGCGGATGCCGCGGCGGGCGGCCCGGGCCCGGTCCACCGCAGGTCAGCGCAGCGCTCCTTCCACCGCCGCCGCCAGCTGGTGGGCCGCGGCAGCCGGCAGGGGCTCGCCGTCGGCCCCTGTGACGTAGAAGGCGTCGACGGCGTCCGCGCCGAGCGTGCTCACGTGGGCGCTGTGCACCGTGACGCCGGCCGCCTCCAGGGCGCGGGCGATGCGGTGGAGCAGGCCGTGGACGTCCCGCGCGCGGACCTCGATGACCGTGGCCCGCAGCGAGGTGCCCGGCGCGACCGTGACCCGCGGGGGCGGGGCCGGCACCGCGCGCCGGCGCGCGTAGGCCCGTTCCCGTTCGGCCAGCCGCGCCTCGATGTCGAGCGTGCCCTCCAGCGCGCGGACCAGGTCGTCGCGGAGCCGGGCGGCCTGCGGCAGCGAACCGTACTCGGCCGCCACCCGCCAGGTCAGGAGGAGGACCGGGCCTTCGCCGACCGGGTCCACGGCGCGCAGGTCGGCCGCCCGCACGGTGAGGCGGTGCACCGCGAGGACACCCGCGGCGGCCGACAGCACCCCGGTGGCGTGCGCGGTCGCGGGACGGGCGGCGGCGGCGCGGGGACCGGCGGACTTCGGCAGGGGCACGGCGATCAGCAGTTCCACACCCACCGGCTCGGGCTCGGACGGGTCGGCGGGCGTGGTGTCGCCGGCCGCCGCGGGGAGCGGGGCCCCCTCGCGTTCGGGTCGCGGGTGGAGGGCGAGCACCGGGGCACCGGTCCGGCACGCCTCGACCGCGAGGCGCTCCTGTTCCGTCGAGGGCTCCCACGGCGTACCGGCCTCCTCCTCACCGGCGAGGACGGCGGCGACGCGGCCCACCAGGTCGCGGACGAGCGAGTCGCGCCAGGCGCTCCAGGCCGCGGGCCCGGTGGCGAGGGCATCCGCCTCGGTGAGCGCGTGCAGCAGTTCGAGTGTGCCGGGGGAGCCGACGGCCTCCGCGACGGCCTTGACCGTCTCCGGGTCGTCGAGGTCGCGGCGGGTGGCGGTCTCGACGAGCAGCAGGTGGTGGCGGACGAGGGTGGCGACGGTGTCGACGTCACGCCCCGTGAAGCCGATGCGGGTGGCCGTGTCGCGGGCGATGGTCTCCCCGGCGACGGAGTGGTCCCCGGGCCAGCCCTTGCCGATGTCGTGCAGGAGGGCGGCGACCAGCAGCAGGTCGGGACGGTGCACGCGGCGGGTCAGGGCGCGGGCCCGGACGGCCGTCTCGACCAGGTGGCGGTCGACGGTCCAGCGGTGGACGGCGTTGCGCTGGGGCCGGCAGCGCACCCGTTCCCAGTCGGGCAGCAGCCGGCTGACGAGTCCTTCGGCCTCCATCGCCTCCCAGACGGCGACGGTGGGGGAACCGGCGCCGAGCAGGGTGACGAACTGCTCTCGGGCCTCGGCGGGCCAGGGTGTGGGCAGGGCTGCCGCGGTGCTCGCGAGGTGGCGCAGGGCAGGCCGGGAGAGGGGCAGGCCGGCCTGGGCGGCGGCGGCCGCGGCGCGCAGCGGCAGCACGGGGTCGCGTTCGGGGCGTGCGGTGCGGGCGAGGGAGACCTCCCCTTCGTGTTCGACGACGCCCTCGGCCAGCGGTGTCCGTTCGGTGCGCGCGGCGTTCCGGCCGGGGAGCAGGGCGCGCAGGACGGGACGGGGCGAGCGGGAGCGCAGCACCCTGCCGACCTCCCGCCAGGTGACCTCGCCGGCGTAGGCGATGGTCCGGGCCGCCTCATAGACCTGGCGCAGCAGCACGTCCGCGTCCAGGAGTCCCAGGGCCTCGGCGACCTGGTCCTGTTCCTGGAGGGCGAGCCGGTCGGTGGCACGGCCGGTGACCAGGTGCAGTGCGTCGCGGACGTCGAGGAGCCGGGCGCGGGCGTCCGCCAGGCCGTCGCGGGGGGCGTCGGCGAGCCAGGAGGCGGCGACGGCGCGCAGGGCGGTGGCGTCGCGGAGGCCGCCGCGGGCCTCCTTGAGGTCGGGTTCGAGGAGGAAGCAGAGTTCGCCCTGGCGTGCGGCGCGTTCCGTGCCGAGTTCCCGCAGTTCGGGCAGGCGTCGCAGGGCGGACTCGCGCCAGTCGGCGTAGGCGGTGGTGCGCAGGTGTTCGCCGCGTTCGCGGTCGCCGGCGAGGGGGCGGGCGTCGAGGAGGCCGAGCTGCACCCTGAGGTCCTCGCGGGCGGCCCGGCGGGCCTCGGCGGGCGTGCGGACGGAGTGGTCGAGGTCGAGACCGAGGTCCCAGATCGGGTACCAGAGGCGGTCGGCCAGCGCGGCGAGGGCGGTGGGGTCGGTGTCCCCGTCGTGGACGAGCACCAGGTCGAGGTCGCTGCGGGGGGAGAGTTCGCCGCGTCCGTAGCCGCCGACGGCGAGCAGCGTGGTGCCGGTGACGCCGGTGGCGGTGGCGGCCCGGGCGTGCAGGGCGGCGAGCCAGTCGTCGGTGAGGGCGGCGAGGGCGGCGCGGCGTTCGGTGCCGGTGCGGTGGGTGTCGTGCAGGAGGCGGAGGCGGGCCGCCGCGTAACCGTCGGGTCCGTCGGCGGGGGCCGCCTGGGACGCGACGGCCTTCGGCGGCTCGAAGGCCCTGGCGACCGGGCGACCCGGGTGGTCCGGTGGGTACGGGTCGGTCGCGGGATGCTGCGCCGGGGGCCCCGCCTGTCCGCCGGAGTCCTCGGGTTCCTTGAGGTCCTTCAGGCTCTCGGTCATGCCGCCGCTCCTTCTCCTCGTCCCCCGGTCGGCCCCCTCGGTGTCCTCGCCCCGCCGCCGGCCGGTGCCCGGCGCGGTGCCTTCGCCGGCTGCCGCGGCTGCTCCCCCACCCGGTCCGGGCGGAGGCGGCGGGCGGGCCGGTCGTGCCGGTCCGCCCGCCGGGTGTCAGAGCGCGTCCGGGCCGCGTTCCCCGGTGCGGACCCGTACGGCGTCCTCCACGGGCACGCTCCAGACCTTGCCGTCGCCGATCTTGCCGGTGCGGGCCGCCTGCACCACGACGTCCACGACCTGTTCGGCCTCGGCGTCCTCGACGAGCACCTCCACGCGGATCTTGGGGACGAGGTCGACGGTGTACTCGGCGCCGCGGTAGACCTCGGTGTGGCCGCGCTGGCGGCCGTACCCGCTGGCCTCGGTGATGGTCAGGCCGTGGACCCCGAAGGCCTGCAGGGCCTCCTTGACCTCGTCCAGCCGATGCGGCTTGATCACTGCGGTGATGAGCTTCACACGTCCACCTTCTTAGCGGTGCCCGGGGTCGTCGCCGGGGTCTCGTCTGCTGTCACGGAGGGCGAGGCGATCCCGGTCGTGCCGCGGAGGACGGCACCGCCGCCGGCTCCGGAGTGGTCGTACGCGGTCTCGGCGTGCTCTGCCCGGTCGATGCCGGAGACCTCTTCGTCCTCGCTGACCCGGAAGCCCATCACCAGGTCGATGACCTTGGCAAGGACGAACGAGACGACCATCGAGTAGAGCAGGACGCAGACCACGCCGACGGCCTGCTTGCCGAGCTGTTCCAGGCCGCCGCCGTAGAAGAGGCCCCTGGCGTCGCTCTGGACCCCTCCGGTGGCGAAGAAGCCGATGAGCAGGGAGCCGACCACACCGCCGACGAGGTGGACGCCGACGACGTCGAGGGAGTCGTCGTAGCCGAACCGGTATTTCAGCCCGACCGCCATGGCGCAGACCACGCCGGCGACGACGCCCACGGCGATCGCGCCCAACGGGCTGACCGCGCCGCAGGCCGGGGTGACGGCGACCAGGCCGGCCACGGCTCCGGAGGCGGCGCCCAGGGTGGTGAAGGCGCCGTGGCGCAGCTTCTCGTAGGCGAGCCATCCCAGCATCGCGGCGGCCGTCGCGACCTGTGTGTTGAGGAAGGCGACCGCGCCGACCCCGTCGCCGTTGCCCAGCCAGGAGCCGGCGTTGAAGCCGAACCAGCCGAACCACAGCAGGCCCGCACCGAGCATGACCAGCGGCAGGCTGTGCGGGCGCATCGGGTCCTTCTTGAAGCCGACGCGCCTGCCGATGACGAGGATGGCGCCCAGGGCCGCCGCGCCGGCGTTGATGTGGACGGCCGTGCCGCCTGCGAAGTCGATCACGCCCAGGTCGTAGAGCCAGCCGCCCTCGCCCCAGACCCAGTGGGCGACGGGGAAGTAGACCACCGAGACCCACAGCACGATGTAGAGCGCCCATGCGGTGAACTTGACGCGGTCCGCGAGGGCTCCGCTGATCAGGGCGGGCGTGATGATCGCGAACATCAGCTGGAAGACCGCGAAGACGTAGACCGGGATGTCGTAGGTGCCCCACAGCTCGGTCTTGCCGATGCCGCTGAGGCCCAGGTAGTCGCCGTTCCAGCCGAGGAACCCGCCGTGGTCGGTGCCGAAGGCCAGGCTGAAGCCGTACAGCACCCACAGGAGGGTGACCAGGCCGAGGCTGACGAAGCTCATCATCAGCATGTTGAGGACGCTCTTGACCCGGACCATGCCGCCGTAGAAGAAGGCGAGCGCCGGCGTCATGAGCATCACCAGTGCCGAGCAGATCAACATGAAGCCGGTGTCGGCCGCGCTCAGCCCGGCCTTGTCACTCGCGAGCGTCAGGATGCCTGGGGGCATCGGCGTCTCCTCGTCGTCGATGCGGCGGGTGAGACTGGGCGCCGCCGGAAGTCTGCCGTTTCGGTATGACTCCGACCTTGTCGCAGTGCGGTTTCCGCCGGTGCCCGGCGTTGTTTCGCCACCGTGACGAACGCGCCCCGCGTGTTACGCCGCCGTGAAACGCGAGTGTCGGACGACGACCCCAGCGTCAACGCCGCCCCGACCGTCACCCTCGGCGCGGAGCCGGTCACCCGGCGCGCGGGGGTGCGCACGGGTGCCGACGCGATCAGCCGTTCCACCACCCGGCGGACCCAGGGCGCCCGGGGTCCCCGGCCGTCCAGCCGGTCGGGGTCGGGCGGCGGTCCCGGACCCGGTCAGGCCGAGAGGGAGAGGTCGTCGATCCGGCGGTTCAGCTCGACCACCTGGGCGACCTCGCCGAAGGCCCGGGCAGCGCCGTCGACGGTCTTGCGCAACCGGTTGGTCAGCCGTTCGGAGCGGATCTGCTGCGCGAACGGCAGCGCCTGCTCCGCGTAGTCCACGCACGCCTCGGGTTCGCGTTGCAGGAGACGGACCGTGGCCATCCCGATGAGGTTCAGCGCGTAGGAGCGACGGTGCCCCGCCGCGGTCTCGACCTCGGCGCCGAACAGGTGGACCGCGCGGGCCATCGGTTCCTCGGCGAGCGAGGCGTACGTGGGGCTGCGGCCGGCGACGTAGGCCAGGTCGCGGTAGGAGTGGGCGTTCTCGGCGTTCAGCTCTGCCTCGGAGAAGAACCGGATCCAGTCGGGCTCGGGCTCGCCGGGGGCGATGTCGGTGAAGGTGTCCTCGGCCATCCGCACGGCCCGCTTGACCTTGCCGGGCTGGCCGACGCCGGCGTAGGCGCGCGCCTCCATCGCATACAGCATGGCCTGGGTGCGGGGCGTCGCCTCGTCCCGGCTGCCGTACTGGGCCAGGTGGATCAGTTCGAGGGCGTCCTCGCAGCGGCCGAGGTGGATCATCTGGCGGCTCATGCTGGACAGGACGTAGGAGCCCAGCGGCCTGTCGCCGGCCTCCTTGGCGGCGTGCAGCGCCAGCACGAAGTACTTCTGGGCGGTGGGGTGCAGACCGACGTCGTAGCTCATCCAGCCGGCGAGCTGTGCGAGTTCGGCGGCCACCTTGAACAACCGCCGCGTGACGGGCTCGGGGTGGGACTCCTGGAGCAGTTCGGTGACCTCGTGCAACTGGCCGAGGACCGCCTTGCGCCGCAGGCCGCCGCCGCACTGGGCGTCCCACTGGCGGAACATCGTCGTCGTCGACTCCAGCAGCTCCAGCTCCGGCCGGGAGATGCGGAGTCCCCCCCTCTCGCCGGTCGCGCAGGCGGCGGGCGGAGGGCCCCCGGCCGGTTGCGGCGCGGCACCGGGGGCCGGTGGCGGGGGGACCAGCCAGCGCTGCATCGGTTCGACCAGCGAGGGCCCGGCGGAGAGGGCGAGCGAGCTGCCGAGGAAGCCCCGCCGGGCGAGCATCAGGTCGCTGCGGGTGAACTCGCTGAGGAGGGAGACGGTCTGGGGGCCGGCCCACGGCAGGTCGACACCGGAGACCGAGGGTGAGGGGCGGGCGGAGCGCAGTCCCAGCTCCTCGACGCCCACGACCTGCCCGAAGCGTTCGGAGAACAGCTCGGAGAGGATGCGCGGGATCGGCTCCCGCGGCTGTTCGCCGTCCAGCCAGCGCCGCACCCGGGAGGTGTCGGTGCTGATGTGGTGCGCGCCCATCTCCCGGGCTCGACGGTTGACCTGGCGGGCCAGCTCGCCCTTGGACCAGCCGCTGCGCACGAACCACGAGCCCAGCTTCTCGTTGGGCTCCTTGTCGCCGCCGCCACCGTCGCTCACCTGTCCGCCTCCTGATTCCCGTCCGTGCCCTGCGCTGCGACCGGCACCCCCGTCCACCGCACCCGCGAGCGGGCCCCGCCCATCCTGCCGTGCCCCCGGCCACCCGCCCAGGCCCCTCCGGGTGAACTCCCCGGCACCCCGGTGCGGTTCGTGCCTGGGGCATACCCGCGACCGTCCGACCACCGGGCCGCGCACCGAAAGTAATCCTACGATCACCCGTACAGCGAGCCCGGTTCGGTAAACGCCACCATTCGCCACCCCTCCGAGTGAACGCAGCCGTACGCAAACGCGATTGACTTGACACCGGCCGTGAACAGCGGAGCGGAGTGAGGTGCGCGGTGCCGCCGGGCCCGCGCCGTCACCACCGCACCCGCCTCCACACGCCGTGCGGCGAGGCGCCGCACGGGGAAGGGGGCGGGAAGAGGGAACACGGACCGTGAGGGGCCGGTGCCCTTTCGTAACCGCCGACCGGCACGACCCGTTGGAGGGGGCATGGGCTTCACGATCGCTGGTAACAGGGACGGCCGCGCCGGCTCGCGCCGGGTCCGCTCGGCCGCGGGCGCCAGGGCCGCCACGACCGCTGCGGTCCGGGAGTACGCCTCGTACGGCTGGGACGTGGTGCCCGGTGCCCGGTCCGTGCGCTCCGCCGGGACGCTCACCTGTTCCTGTGCCGTCCCCACCTGCCTCCAACCGGGCGACCACCCGTTGCGGTACGCCGCCGCGGTCCCCGGGGGCGCGACCGCGCAGGAGGCCGAGGCGCTGTGGTCCCAGACCCCGGACGCCGCCGTGCTCCTCCCGGCCGGGCGCGCCTTCGACGTGCTCGACGTGCCGGAGGCCCCGGGCCGGGCGGCGCTCTGCCGGCTGGAGCGGATGGCCCTGCCGCCGGGGCCGGTCGCCCTCACCCCCACCGGCCGGGTGCGGTTCCTCGTGGCGCCCGGTGCCGTGGAGGGCCTGGCCGGCCTGCTCTACCGCATGGGCTGGGACGGCGCGGAGCTGGACCTGCGGCCGCTGGGCCGGGGCGACCACGTCATGGCCCCGCCGTCCGGGGTAGACGGGGTGGGGCCGGTCCGCTGGCTGCGGGCACCGACTCCCGCCACGGCGCACCGCCCCCCGGAGGCCCGGCTGCTGCTGGGCACGCTGGCCTACCTCTGCCACGTCGGCCCGATGGGGCGGGGCCGCTGGGCCGACGACGCCTGGCAGGCCCGGGCGCTGCCCGAGGCGGTGCGGTAGGTCGTGTCTTCACAGTAGCGTCGTTCGCCGGGCAGGCGGGACTTCGAAGACACTGCCTGGCGCGGGCCGGAACGCGGCGGGGCCGGACCACCCGGCGGTGGTCCGGCCCCTGGTGTACGTCCCGGCGGCCCGGGGTCTGCTCAGTCCAGCAGTGCGTCGACGAACGCCTCCGGCTCGAAGGGGGCCAGGTCGTCGGCGCCCTCACCGAGTCCGATGAGCTTGACCGGGACGCCCAGTTCGCGCTGGACGGCGACGATGATGCCGCCCTTGGCCGTGCCGTCGAGCTTGGTGAGCACGACACCGGTGATGTCGACGACCTCCGCGAAGACACGTGCCTGCACCAGACCGTTCTGACCGGTGGTGGCGTCCAGCACGAGCAGGACCTCACCGACCGGGCCGTGCTTCTCCACGACCCGCTTGACCTTGCCCAGCTCGTCCATGAGGCCGGTCTTGGTGTGCAGCCGTCCCGCGGTGTCGATGAGGACGACGTCCGCGGACTCGGCGATGCCCTCCTTGACGGCGTCGTAGGCCACCGAGGCGGGGTCGCCCGCCTCGGGTCCGCGCACGGTGCGGGCGCCGACGCGCTCGCCCCAGGTCTGGAGCTGGTCGACGGCGGCGGCTCGGAAGGTGTCGGCGGCGCCCAGGACCACGGACTTGCCGTCGGCCACCAGCACCCGGGCGAGCTTGCCGGTGGTGGTGGTCTTGCCGGTGCCGTTGACACCGACGACCATCACCACGCCGGGGATCTCCTGGCCGTCGGCGCCGAGGACGTTGTCCGTGGCGACGCTACGATCCAGGTCGGTCCCGATGACCCGCAGGAGCTCCTCGCGCAGCAGGGTGCGCAGCTCCTCGGGGGTGCGGGTGCCCAGGACCCGGACGCGTTCGCGCAGCCGCTCGACGAGCTCCTGGGTGGGCGTGACGCCGATGTCGGCGCTGAGCAGCGTGTCCTCGATCTCCTCCCAGGTGTCCTCGTCGAGGTTGTCCCGGGAGAGCAGGGTCAGCAGGCCCTTGCCCAGGGTGGACTGGGAGCGTGAGAGGCGGGCGCGCAGCCGCACCAGGCGGCCGGCGGTGGGCTCGGGGACCTCCACCTGGGGGGCGGGGGCCTCGGGCTCGACGGTGGTCGGTTCGGCGACGGTGGCTCCGGCGCCGGGCAGCTCGACCTCTTCGATGGTGCGGCGTTGTTCGTCGCGGGGGGTCTCGGCGTCCTCACCGACCTGGGGCTCCGCAGGCGCCGAGGTGTCGGAGGGACGGGTTTCGGTGGTCGGCGGGGGCGGCGGCAGCTTCTTGTTCCTGCGGCTGCTCACTACCAGCCCGCTGATCGCGCCGAGCGCGACCACAGCGATGACTACAGCGAGGATGACGATTTCCATAACCCCCCCAGTATCGGCCACCGGGCGTCCCGTGCACCGCAGCCGGGACACACCCCGGGCGGCAGTGGCGGCGGCCACACGAGAGCCGCCCCGGTTCGGGTGAACCGGGGCGGCTGATCGTGACGAGGAGAGGGTTGGCGGGGGGGTTAACCCATCTCCTCCAACGCCTTGCCCTTGGTCTCCTTCACGAACTTGAGCACGAAGGGAATCGAGAGCGCGGCGAAGATCATGTAGATCACGTAGGTGCCGGAGAGGTTCCAGTCCGACAGGCTCGGGAAGCTCGCGGTGATGGCCCAGTTCGCGATCCACTGGGCGGAGGCGGCCACGCCGAGGGCTGCGGCACGGATCTTGTTGGGGAACATCTCACCCAGGAAGACCCAGACCACCACGCCCCACGAGAGGGCGAAGAACAGCACGAAGCAGTGGGCGGCGATCAGTGCCACGGTGCCCTCCGCGCTGGGCAGGGTCCCCGCGGCCGTCTTGGCGGAGAAGGCCCACGCCTCCAGGGCCAGCGCGACGGTCATGCCGGCGGAGCCGATGAGCGCCAGCGGCCGGCGGCCGATGCGGTCGACGAAGATCATCGCGATGACGGTGCCGACGATGTTGATGATCGACGTGGTGAAGCTGTACAGGAAGGAGCTGCTCGGGTCGATGCCGACGGACTGCCACAGCGTCGAGGAGTAGTAGAAGGCGACGTTGATGCCGACGAGCTGCTGGAAGACCGAGAGGCCGATGCCGATCCAGACGATGGGCAGGAAGCCCGCCCTGCCGCCCAGCAGGTCCTTGAAGGTCGACTTGTGCTCGCGGCGCATGGCCTCGCGGATCTCCGCGATGCGGGTGTCGAGGTTGACGCGGTGCCCCTCGACCTCGCCGAGCACCTCCTTGGCCCGGTCGATGCGGCCCACGGAGATGAGGAAGCGGGGGGACTCGGGGATGACGAAGGAGAGCAGGCCGTAGATGAGGGCCGGCACGACCATCACGCCGAGCATCCACTGCCAGGCCTCCAGGCCGGCGAGCTGGCCCCGCTGCTTGCCGTCGGCCAGGTTCAGGATGCCCCAGTTGACGAGCTGGGAGATGGCGATGCCCAGGACGATGGCACCCTGCTGGAACGAGGCCAGCCGCCCCCGGTAGGCGGGGGGTGCGACCTCCGCGATGTAGGCGGGGCCGATGACGGAGGCCATGCCGATGCCGAGGCCGCCGATGATGCGCCAGATGGCCAGGTCCCAGATGGCGAAGGGCAGCGCGGAGCCGACGGCGCTGACGGTGAACAGCACGGCGGCGATCTGCATGACCCGGATGCGGCCGATGCGGTCGGCGATGCGCCCGGCGATGGCCGCGCCGATCGCGCTGCCGATCAGCGCGATGGCGATCACCTGGGCCAGGGCGGCCGAGCCGACCTCGTAGCGGCTCCGGATGGCCTCGACCGCGCCGTTGATCACGGAGCTGTCGTAGCCGAAGAGGAAACCGCCCATCGCCGCGGCCGCGGTGATGAAGATGACGTGGCCGAGGGAGTCCGGATGGGCCTTGCGGCCTTCGGGCCCGGCCGGCTGCGCGGTGCTGGTCAACGTGTTCTCCAGTGGCACCCGGCAACGCTGCCGGGTTTCGAGGGCTGGCCCTTCCAGTGGGGCACAGCTCGGGGAGACGCACCACTTGAAGGGTTAAAACAACATTGCCGAGAGTATTCCTTCAAGTTTCTAAGTCAATAGAGGGAGAGATTTGTGACGTGGCCCACATTCTGCGCTTACGTCATTCACTTGTTGAAGCGCAACGATGAAGGGGGGCATCAAGTCGACGGCAGCACCGGGCGCAGCCCCCGTCCATCGCGCGCCCGGCGGGAGCCCGCCTCCCACCCGTCTCGCCGACCGCGGGCAGGTCCGCGCCGGGCCCTCCGCGCCCCCCGGGGCGCACCCGTGGCGGTGCCCGCCGGGCGGGAGCAGGCCCTGCGGGACCCGTCGTCCCGCAGTCGGGGGCCGAGGGCTCAGCGCAACCGCTGGCTGATCACCTTCGAGACGCCGTCCCCCTGCATCGACACCCCGTACAGCGCGTCCGCGACCTCCATCGTCCGCTTCTGATGGGTGATCACGATGAGCTGCGAACTCTCCTGAAGCTCCTGCATGATGCGGATCAGCCGCTGGAGGTTGGTGTCGTCCAGCGCCGCCTCGACCTCGTCCATCACGTAGAACGGGCTGGGCCTGGCCTTGAAGATGGAGACCAGCAGGGCGACCGCCGTCAGCGAGCGCTCACCGCCCGAGAGCAGGGAGAGCCGCTTGACCTTCTTGCCCGGCGGGCGGGCCTCGACGTCCACGCCGGTGGTGAGCATGTTGTCGGGGTCGGTGAGGACGAGACGTCCCTCGCCACCGGGGAAGAGGCGCGAGAAGACGCCCTCGAACTCACGGGCCGTGTCGTGGTACGCCTCGGTGAAGACCTGTTCGACACGTTCGTCGACTTCCTTCACCACTTGAAGCAGGTCGGCCCGGGTCTTCTTCAGGTCCTCCAACTGCTCGCTGAGGAACTGGTGGCGCTCCTCCAGCGCGGCGAACTCCTCCAGCGCAAGGGGGTTGACCTTCCCCAGCTGCTGGTAGGCCCGTTCCGCCGCCTTCAGCCGCTTCTCCTGCTCCGCCCGGTGGAACGGGACGGGCTGGTTGCGCGGGTGCTCCGGGTCGGCCGGCAGGCTCTCCCCCTCGGCCGGCGGGGAGGGCGGTACCGGCTGGTCGGGGCCGTACTCGGCGACCAGGGCGGTCGGCTCCACGCCGAGCTCCTCCAGTGCCCGGGTCTCCAACTGCTCGATGCGCAGTCGCTTCTCCGCCCCGAGCACCTCGCCGCGGTGGACGGAGTCGGTCAGCTTGTCGAGGGTCTCCTTCAGCTCGCGCCCCCGGTTGCGCTCGGCGGCCAGCGCGGACTCGCGCTCGCCCTTCACCCGTTCGGCGGCGGACCGCTCCTCCTCTGCCCGGCCCACGGACACCTCCACGTGGGCGAGGAGCTGACGTGCCGCATCGGCCACCGCGGTCGCCACCGCCGCCTCGTGCCGCAGCCGCGCCCGGCGCTGCTCGGCCCGGGCGCGCGCCTCCCGCTCGGCCCGGGCCCCGCGGTCCAGGGCGTCGGCGCGTCCGGCCAGCCCCTTGACGCGTTCCTCATGGGTGCGGAGCTGGAGGCGGGCCTCCATCTCGGTCTGCCGGGCGTTGGCCCCGTCCGCCGCGAGCCGGTCCCGTACCGAGGTGTCGGGCTCCTCCTCGGCCGGTTCCTCCTCGGCGACCGCCAACCGCTCGGCGAGCACCTCCGCCTCCTCGGTGGCCCGCGCCAGCGCCTCCTGGGCCCGGGCGGCGGCGGCCTCCGACCGCTCGGCCTCCCCCGCCGCGGCCCGCGCGGCACCGGCCAGCCTGCCCACCGACTGGGCGACCTGCGAGCGCTCCCGGTCGGCGGCCCGGCGCCGCTCCCCCACCTCCTCCACCAGCGCGGCGCACTCGGCGCGCTGCTGCTTCGCCTCCCGCTGCTGCGCCGTGAGCCGCTCGCACTCCGCGGCCAGGCGCTCCAGCTCCGCCGCCGCCTCGTCCACCGAGGCCTGCACCTCCAGCAGACTGGGAGCGGCGGCCGAACCGCCGTGGGCGAAGAGCAGGCCGAGGACGTCGCCCTCGGCGGTGACCGCCGTCAGCTCCGGCTCGGCCGCGACCAGGGCCTCGGCGCTCTCCAGGGTGTCCACGACGACCATGTCCCGCACCAGGCGGTGGACGGCCGGCAGCAGTTCGCCGGGACCGTCGACGAGCGCGGCCACCCGGCGGGCCCCGACGGGCTGCTGCGGGACGTCGGCGGATGCGCCGGAGAGCCGGGGTGCGGCGGAAGCGGCGGCGGCCCGGGCCTCGGCGGCGGCTTCGTCGGGGGCTGCGCGCTGCGCGGGAGGGGCGGCCGGCGTCTCCGTCCGGGCCCCCGGCACGGTCGCTGCCGGCGGGGCCTGTCCGTCGCGCGCACCGGGCAGCGCGGCGCCGCCGGCCACCCGGTGATCGGCCAGCAGCATGACCGCCCGCCCCGCGTCCTGGCGGCGCAGCAGCCGGATGGCGGTGGCGGCGGCGGCAGGGTCGCGCAGGGCGACGGCGTCCGCCGCGGCCCCCAGCGCCGCGGCGACCGGGACCTCGAAGCCCGGCTCGACGTGCAGCAGTTCGGCGGCCGGCCCGAGCAGCCCGGCGAGTTGCCCGCCCGCCCCGAGCAGCGCTCCGGTGCCGTCCTTGCGCCTCAGCCCCAGCGCGAGGGCGTCGTGCCGGGCCCGGGTGGCGGCTCGGTCGCGCTCCGCCGCCGTGAGGGCGTCCCGGACCTCGCCCAACCGGGACTCCGCAGCGGCCAGTTCGCTCTTCGCCTGGTCGTGCCGGGTGGCGAGTTCGGCGTCCTCGGCGTCCTCTGAGGCCACCTCCTCCTGCAGTTGCTCGTACTCCCGCTGCGCACGCGCCGCCCGCTCCCGGGCCTCCTCGCGCGCCTCGACCAGACGGTCGATCTCAGCCTGGGCCGAGGCGGCCCGGCCGCGCGCCGCGGTGGCCTGGCCGTGCAGACGCGCCAGCCCTTCGCGCCGGTCGGCGATGGCACGAGCCGCGTCCCGCAGCCGCCTCTCCTCCTGCGCCAGTTCGGCCTCCAGCCGGGCGCGGTGCTCGGCGGTGTCCTCCAGGGCGCGTCCGGCGGCCTCCAGCGCGGCCTCGATCTCGGCCTCCTGCTCGCGGACGCGGGCGGCCTCCCGCTCCATCTCCTCCGGGTCCCGGCCGCGGCGTTCCTCCGGTGGGGCGGCTGCCGCGCTGCGGACCCGCGCCTCGGCCAACGAGACGGTGCCGCGCACCCGTTCGGCCAGCTGGGAGAGGGCGTACCAGTTCTGCTGCGCCCGCTGGAGCCGGGGCGTCAGCACCCGCACCTCCTCCTCCAGCCGGGCCTCCCGGCGCTGCGCCACCGCGAGTTCGGCCTCGGCCGCCTCCTTGCGGGTCTTGAGCGCCGCCTCGTCGGCCAGCTCCGCGCGCAGCGCCTGGCGCTGGGAGACGAGGTCGTCGGCGAGGAGGCGCAGGCGGGCGTCGCGCAGGTCGGCCTGGATGACGGCGGCCTTGCGGGCGACGGCGGCCTGGCGGCCGAGCGGTTTGAGCTGGCGGCGCAGTTCGTCGGTGAGGTCCTGGACGCGGGCCAGGTTGGCCTGCATGGCGTCCAGCTTGCGCAGCGCCTTCTCCTTGCGCTTGCGGTGCTTGAGGACGCCCGCGGCCTCCTCGATGAAGGCACGCCGGCCCATGGGGTCGGCGTGCAGCACCGAGTCCAACTGGCCCTGGCCGACGATGACGTGCATCTCCCGGCCGATGCCGGAGTCGGAGAGCAGCTCCTGGATGTCCAGCAGGCGGCAGGTGTCGCCGTTGATCTGGTACTCGCTGCCGCCGTTGCGGAACATCGTCCGCGTGATCGTGACCTCGGCGTACTCGATGGGCAGGGCGCCGTCGGCGTTGTCGATCGTGAGGGAGACCTCGGCCCGGCCGAGCGGGGGGCGCCCGGTGGTGCCGGCGAAGATGACGTCCTCCATCTTGCCGCCGCGCAGCGACTTGGCGCCCTGTTCACCCATGACCCAGGAGAGGGCGTCCACGACGTTGGACTTGCCCGAGCCGTTGGGGCCCACGACGCAGGTGATCCCCGGCTCGAAGCGGAGCGTCGTGGCGGAGGCGAAGGACTTGAATCCCCGCAGCGTCATGGTCTTGAGGTGCACGCCGTCGGACTCTACGCCTTCACCACCCGCTCACGGCCTTGGCCGGGCCGCCGCGTCGAAGGCGGGTGTGAGGGGCGTCGTAGCAGGCCGGGGCGTTGCGCAGCCGACTCAGCGGCATCCCGGAGCCCGGGTGTCCCAGGGACGTGGCGGCGACTCCGGATGCTCGGGCACCTCGTGGGTCCCGTCCGGTTTCGCGCAGACGAACGTTGGGCAATCAGACATCAAGCGAGGGAGGGCACCACACCACATGCCGAGCGGTCACCCCGTGGCGTACGGTGCGGTACATGGTGAAGGGACGCCGAAGCGTCCCTTGCAGTTCTTCATCAGGAACAGAGCGATGCCGTCAGGTGGCTGATTCGACCAGCCCCTTCGGTGGAGCTGGCTCAGGTGAGCGCAGGCTCTGCCTTGGAAACGTCGATGCTGTCGAGCAGCGAGTCGTGGTCGTGACGCGTGGCTGCGGAGAGGGCGTCGTTCTCGGCCTGCATCCGTACGAGCTCGGATTCCAGGTCCTGGACGCGCTGCTGCAGCCGTCGCATCTCGGCGAGGACTCGGGGGTCGTAGCCGCCGACGTAACCGAGAAGCGCCTTTGCCATGATGGATGGTCCTCCACAATGAGTGACCGACCGATACGGTGTGGGTCGTGAGGGAAGTGCACCTGCTTCGCCTGTCTTTTGCAGGCTGAGCTACGGACAAACGGGCAAGGTGCGGGGTGCTTCCAGAGTCTCACCAAACGGTTTGACGGTCAACACGATCACACCCCGGTACGCCGCGGCGCCTTGGCATGCACAGGACGCGACACTGTGCTTCCAGTCCGAAAGGGGCCGAAAGGGACGGCGGGGCGGTGGAGATCATCCGTCGTGGACGCAGCCTTGCACGGGACGGCGGAATTGGCAACCACCTGCCGGTTTTCCCCCTCGGACGGGACCTCGCCACCGGGAACGCGAGGGTGCGCGGGGCCCGCAGGGGGCATGGAAGCCACTCGCTCAGCGGATGTCGAAGCCCTCGTAACCACCCCTCGGTGTGTCCCAGATCTCATGCACACCGTCCACCCGTCCGGGTGTGTCGGCAGAGCGCAACCAGTCCAGCAGCGCCTCACAGGCGGGGCGCGGTCCCTCGGCCACGACCTGCACCCTGCCGTCCTCGCGGTTGGAGGCGAACCCGGTGAGCCCACCGATCCGCAGGGCGTTGGCGCGGGTGAACCACCGGAACCCCACCCCCTGGACGCGCCCCTTCACCCAGGCCGTCATGCGGACGGGTCCCGCCCCCTCCGGCCGCGGCTCCCCCGCCGGCTGCTCCTCGTCGGTCATGGGGGAACGCTAACCTCCTCCATCCCCGTGGCCGCATCCGCCCCGGTCCGCGGTCCGCGGTCCGGCTCAGGTCAGCCGGGGCGGGCGCTGGCAGCGCGGGCAGTAGTGGCTGGAGCGGTTCATCCAGGGGTTGCGGCGGATGGCGGTGCCGCACCGCGCGCACGGTTCGCCCTCCCGGCCGTAGGCGTCCAGCGCCCGGTCGAAGTAACCCGACTCCCCGTTGACGTTGACGTAGAGGCTGTCGAAGCTGGTGCCGCCGACGTCCAGCGCCGCCCGCATCACCTCCCGTACGTGGCCGAGGAGTTCGGAGGTACGAGGCCGGGTGAGGGTGGCGGTGGGGCGCTCGTAGTGGAGGCGGGAGCGCCACAGCGCCTCGTCGGCGTAGATGTTGCCGACCCCGCTGACGAGCGACTGGTCCAGGAGCGCCCGCTTGACGGTGGTGCGGCGCCGGCGCAGGGCCTGGTGGAAGGCCTCGTCGTCGAAGGCGGGGTCCAGGGGGTCGCGGGCGATGTGCGCGATGACGTCGGGGAGGCCGTCGGGGTCGAGGGGGACGCTGGGGTGGAGGGAGAGGCCGCCGAACGTCCGCTGGTCCACGAAGCGCAGCTCGGTGTCGGAGGGGGAGACCGCGTCCTCGAAGCGGATGCGGACGCGCAGGTGCCGCTCGTCGGGAGCGTCACCGGGCTGGACCAGGAGCTGTCCGCTCATGCCGAGGTGCGCGAGGACGGACAGTCCGTCGGTCAGCGGGATCCACAGGTACTTGCCACGCCGGTGCGGCACACCGACGCGGTGGCCGGCGAGGGCCGCGGCGAAGTCCTCCCCACCGGCGAGGTGACGACGCACCGCTCGGGGGTGCAGCACCTCGACCTCGCGGATGCGCCGTCCGCTGATCCAGCGTTCCAGGCCGCGCCTGACGACCTCGACCTCGGGCAGTTCGGGCACGGCTCTCCTCACGCGTCAGGCCTGGCGGCCGGTGGGGGCATGCCGCAGCGGCAGCCCCGGGAAGTCTCGCCGTCCGGGCTCCCGTCCCGGACGGGCCGGGCACGCGGCACCTCCGGGGGCGGGTGCGCCGAACGCCCCGGGCGGCCCCCTGAAGCAGGGAGCCGCCCGGGGCGTCGACGGTGCGCCGGGCCCGGGGGCCACGGCGCGGACGGTGTCAGTTGGCGGTGGGACCGCCCGCCGCCTCGGCGTCAGCCGCCTCCTGGGCGGCGTCCGCCTCGGCGCGCTCACGCACCGCTTCGGCGGTGCCGACCGCCTCGACCTCGGCGGCCTTGCGGGCCGTCGCGTCCGCCGCGGCCCGGATCGCGCGCCAGGCCGACTCGGCGGCCTGCTGCTCCGCCTCCTTCTTGCTGCGGCCGGTGCCGGTGCCGTACGAGACACCACCGACGCGGGCAGCAGCGGTGAAGGTCTTCTCGTGGTCGGGGCCGGACTCGGTGACCACGTACTCCGGCACCCCGAGGCCCTCGGTGGCGGTGAGCTCCTGGAGGCTGGTCTTCCAGTCCAGGCCGGCGCCGAGTCCCGCCGACTTCTCGATCAGCGGGTCGAAGAGCCGGTGGATCAGCTCGGACGCGGCGTCGAGCCCCTGGTCCAGGTAGACCGCGCCGATGACCGCTTCGAGGGTGTCGGCGAGGATCGAGGCCTTGTTGCGCCCCCCGGTGCCCTCCTCACCGCGCCCCAGGCGGATGAACGCGCCCAGGTCCAGACCGCGGCTGACCTCCGCGAGCGCACGCGAGTTGACCACGGCCGCCCGCAGTTTCGCGAGCTGCCCCTCCGGCAGGTCCGGGTGGGTGCGGTAGAGGGTGTCGGTGACGACCAGGCCGAGAACGGAGTCCCCGAGGAACTCCAGGCGCTCGTTGGTCGGCAGCCCACCGTTCTCGTAGGCGTAGCTGCGGTGGGTCAGCGCACGCACCAGAAGGGCGGACTCGAGCGTGTAGCCGAGCCGCCCTTCCAGCAGCGTGTGGGACGAGGCCGTCTCCGCCGACGATTTCTTCGAGTTCTTCGACGTGTCAGCGTCTGACATGAAGCCTGTCACCAGCCGCTCAGACCTCGAGGACCTGGCGCTTGTTGTAGGTGCCGCAGCTCGGGCACGCGATGTGCTGCTGCTTCGGCTCGTGGCAGCGCTCGCATGCCACCAGGGTGGGGACCGCAGCCTTCCACTGCGACCGGCGGTGGCGCGTGTTGCTGCGCGACATCTTCCGCTTCGGAACAGCCACGGCTACTTCTCCTGCTTCTCGTCGACGCCGTCGGCGCCGCTCACGTTGTCCTTCTCGCCGTCCTTGATGGTGTCGGCGAGTCCCTGCAGTGCCGCCCAACGGATGTCGGTGGCGTCGTGGTGGTGGTCCGGGTCGTCCGCCAGCCGTGCCCCACACTCGGAGCACAGGCCGGGGCAGTCCTCCCGGCACACCGGCTGCATGGGCAGTGACAGCACCACCGCGTCACGCAGCACGGATTCGAGGTCGATCATCTCGTCCTCGACGAAGAGCGTGTCCTCCTCGTCCTCGGCGTCGGCGTCCTGCTCCGCGTCACCACGGACCGAGACGTCGCCGTCGGGGTAGGAGAACATCTCCTGGAAGTCCGCTTCGAGCTCGCGCTCCAGCGGCTCCAGACACCTTACGCACTCCCCCTTGACCCTCGCACGGGCGGTACCGGTGACGAGCACCCCGTCCATGACCGACTCGAGGCGGAGGTCCAGATCGACCGGGGAGCCCTCGGGCACTCCGATCACTTCGTTGCCGAGATTGTCGGGCGCCCCGGCGGAGCGGGAGAACCGCTTCAGCGCACCGGGACGCCGGCCCAGCTCACGTGTGTCGAACACGAGAGGGGATCGGTGGTCGAGGCGGGCTTTGATGGCTTCCTGCTTTCTACGTTCTCGTGTGCCCCGCCTCACCAGCGCGTCGGCGTGTGAGGGCAGGGCAGGTCGCGGACGTACGCGCGACCGAACGCCCAGAATACGCTACCGGCCCACCCGGTCCCAAACGGGACGGTCGCCCGGTGTGCGGACCGGGAGGTCAGCCCGTGCGGTACTGGCCGTCCTCGTACCGCCGCAGCTGCTCCAGGTCGATCATGCTGGTGTCGAAGAGGCTGGTCTCGTCCAGGGCGCCGCCCTGCTGCTGGGGGACGTAGACGTCCGGGTGGTAGCCCGGTTGCGGCGGCAGGCCCGGCTCCTGCCCCATGCCGTGGTCGGGGGCGGGAGCGCCGTAGGGGTCGGCCTGCTGCTGCCACTCCTGGTAGCCGTAGCCCTCGTGCTGCTGCGGCTGGCCGGGGTAGACGGGCTGCTGCTGGTAGCCGTAGGGGTCGTGGTGCTGCTGGTAGGCGGGGTCGGCCTGGTACGCGGGCTCGGCCTGGTAACCGGGATCGGCCTGGTAGGAGGGTTCCGGCTGGTAGCCGTAGTCCTGCGCGACGGGCTCGGGTGCCGCGAGCGGCGGCCGGCCCGGGGAGGCGGGCCCCTCGGTCCCCTCCGGGTCACGGAGCGCCGCGAGGTCGGCGAGGTAGTCGGCGTCGCCGGTGTGGACGGCGGCGTCGCCCTGGGCGGCCAGGTGCGCACCGAGCTCGTCGATGGCCCGGGCCCCCTGCAGCTTCATCCGCCCGCGGCCGACGGCCTCCAGCGTCTTGGCGAGGACGGCCTCGAAGGCGCCGAACTTGGCGTCGACGTACGCGTCGGCCCGGCGGCGGAGCGTCTCGGGGTCGGCGCTGCGTTCCGGCGCCTCGGCGTCCTCGGCGTCCTCGGGGAGGTGGCCCGCGGCGCCGGGGTCCCGCCCCAGGAGCTTCTCGCGGCCGCGGTCGACCGAGCCGATCGTCTTGGTCAGCACGACCTCGAAGTTGGCGAGCTTGGAGTCGACGTAGTCGTCGGCCTGGGCGCGGATCTCCTCCGCCTCCCGGCGCGCCTCGCTGAGGATGCGGTCGGCCTCCGCCTGGGAGCGCCGGGCGACCTCGGTGTCGGAGACGAGGGAGCCGCCCTGGGCCTGGGCCGACTCGATGATGCGTTCGGCTTCGGCGCGCGCCTGCTCGACCATCTGCTCGCGGTCGGTGAGGAGTTCCTGCGCCTGGGCGAGGGAGCCGGGCAGGGCCTGGCGGACCTCGTCCAGCAGGGCGAGCAGTTCGGCGCGGTTGACCACGCAGGAGGCCGACATGGGCACGGACCTGGCGCCGGAGACGGCTGCGGCGATGTCGTCGAGCTTCTTCTGCACGTCCACCTTGGGGTCGCCACTTCCTGTACTGGGGAAACGCTGGACCACGCCGCCGGACGGCACTGCGGTGCGGTCCGCTCCCGGCGTGTCGACGCCGTCTGACGGCGTGACGTCCCCGACTGTACGACCACCGGGCCCCGTGCCGACAGCCGATGCGGCGGACGGGCAGGGGCCGGCGGGCGGGCAGGGGCCGGGCGGGGTGCCCTATCCCTTCGTCAGGCGCTCGGCGAGGACGTCCAGGACGTGCGGCGGCACCAGGTGGGAGACGTCGCCGCCCCAGGCCGCCACCTCCTTGACCAGGCTGGAGGAGAGGAAGCTGTAGGTGGGGTTGGTGGGGACGAACAGCGTCTCCACCCCGGAGAGGCCGTTGTTCATCTGGGCCATCTGGAGTTCGTAGTCGAAGTCGCTGACGGCGCGCAGACCCTTGACGATGGCCGGGATGTCGCGCTCCTTGCAGAAGTCCACCAGGAGCCCGTGGTGCGACTCCACCTGGACGTTGCCGTACTCGGCGGTGGCCCGGCGGATGAGCTCCATGCGCTCCTCGACCGTGAAGAGGCCCTTCTTGGAGGTGTTGACCATCACGGCCACGTGGACGACGTCGTACAGCTTCGAGGCTCGGGCGATGATGTCGAGATGTCCGTTGGTGACGGGGTCGAACGACCCCGGACAGACGGCACGGCGCACTTTGGTTCCCTCGCTCTCCGGTCCTGTCATGACTGGCTCGCGGTCGTCCCGGGCGCGGGGGCCGAGGACTCCGAAGCGGCGCGACCGTACCAAAGGGTGGCTTCGCCGTAACGACGGGCCCTCAGCGCGGTCATCGGCTCGGGCCAGCGGAACTCCCCGCCCCGGGTGGGCCGCTCGACGGTGACGAGCGCCGCCCCGGCCAGCCAGCCGCCCGCCCGGAGTGTGAGCAGGATCTCGCGCACGGCGTCGTCGGCCACGGCATAGGGCGGGTCGAGGAAGACGATGTCGTAGGGGTCGCCGGTGGGTGGGGCCGCCGCGACCTGTTCGGCCCTGGCGGTCCGCAGCTCGGCGCCGGGGAGGCCGACGGCGCGGATGTTCTCGCGGATGGTGCGGGCGGCGCGGGCGTCGGACTCGGCCAGCAGGACGTGGGCGGCGCCCCGGGAGAGGGCCTCCAGCCCGACGGCTCCGGACCCGCCGTAGAGGTCGAGGACGCGGGCGCCGTCCAGGGGGCCGTCGAGCGCCTCCCAGGTCGAGAAGAGGCCTTCGCGCGCCCGGTCGGAGGTGGGGCGGGTGCCCGTGCCGGGGGGCACCGCGAGGCGGCGGCCACCGGCGGCGCCGGCGATCACGCGGGTCATGGAATGTCCGTCCTTGGCTGTGCGGGGGTGGCGGTCGGGGGCCGGCGGTCGGCCGTGCCCCGGGCGGGCGGGGTCAGCCCTTGTCGAGGTAGCCCTCCCGTTCCGGGTCGAGCAGGGCGTTCAGGGCGACGCGCAGTTCGGGCAGGTGCGCCAGCTCCGGGTCCTCGGCGACGACCGCCGTGGCCTCGCCGCGGGCGGCCTCGATGATCTCCTCGTCCTCGATGACGGCGAGCATCCGCAGGGAGGACCGCATGCCGGACTGCGCCTGTCCCAGTACGTCGCCCTCACGGCGCTGTTCGAGGTCGATGCGGGAGAGCTCGAAGCCGTCGAGGGTCGAGGCGACCGCCCCGAGCCGGGCCCGGGCGGGGCTGGCCTCCGGCATCTCGGTCACCAGCAGGCACAGGCCGGGGGCGGAGCCACGGCCGACGCGGCCCCGGAGCTGGTGGAGTTGGGAGACGCCGAAGCGGTCGGCGTCCAGGATGACCATCGCGGTGGCGTTGGGGACGTTCACGCCGACCTCGATGACGGTGGTCGCGACGAGGACGTCCAGCTCGCCGGCGGCGAAGCGGCGCATCACCGCGTCCTTGTCGTCGGGGTGCATCCTGCCGTGCAGCGCCGCCACCCGCAGCCCGGCCAGCGGGCCGGCGGTCAGTTGCGCGGTGACGTCGAGGACCGCCAGGGGCGGGCGCCGCTCGGCCTCCGCTCCGGCGTCGCCGCTCTCCTCCTCGGCCGCCGCCCGGCCGCCCTTCCTGCCGGACGCGGCGGCGCCCTCCTCCTCGTCGCCGATGCGGGGGCAGACGACGTAGGCCTGGTGGCCCGACGCCACCTCCTCGCGGACGCGGTCCCAGGCGCGGGTGAGGAAGTGGGGCTTGTCGCGGGCGGGGACGACGTGGCTGGCGATGGGCGAGCGGCCGGCGGGGAGCTGGTCCAGTACGGAGGTCTCCAGGTCGCCGAAGACGGTCATGGCCACCGTCCTGGGGATGGGGGTGGCCGTCATGACCAGCAGGTGCGGTGTGCGCTTCTCGTCCAGGGTGCCGCCCTTGCCGCGCAGGGCGTCGCGCTGCTCCACGCCGAAGCGGTGCTGCTCGTCGACGACGACGAGGCCCAGGTCGTGGAAGGTGACCTTGTCCTCGATGAGGGCGTGGGTGCCGATCACCAGGCCGGCCTCCCCGGTGGCGAGGTCGAGGAGCGCCTGCCGGCGGGCCGCCGCCCCCATGGAGCCGGTGAGCAGCACGACCTTGGTGCCGTGCTCCGCGCCGCCGAGCATGCCGCCCTCGGCGAGGTCGCCCATCATCTCGGTGATCGAGCGGTGGTGCTGCTGGGCGAGGACCTCGGTGGGCGCGAGCATCGCGGCCTGCCCGCCGCTGTCCACGACGGTCAGCATGGCCCGCAGCGCCACCATGGTCTTGCCGGAGCCGACCTCGCCCTGGAGCAGGCGGTGCATGGGGTGGGAGCGGGCGAGGTCGTCGAAGATCTCGGCGCTGACCTTGCGCTGCCCCGCGGTGAGTTCGAAGGGCAGCCGGGCGTCGAAGGCGTCGAGGACGCCGCCGGCGGTGACGGGCCGGGGGACGGCGGGCAGCTGGGTCTCGGCCATGCGCCGGCGGGCGAGCGCGACCTGGAGGACGAACGCCTCGTCCCACTTGAGGCGGTCGCGGGCGGCGGCGACGTCCGCCTTGCTGCGGGGCCGGTGGATCGCGGTCAGTGCCTCGGGCAGTTCCTGCAGGCCCCTCCCCTCGCGCAGTGCGGCGGGCAGCGGGTCCACCGCCTCGGCGGCGCTGGGCAGCACCGCGTCGACGGCCTTGGCGATCTTCCAGGAGGAGATCTGCTGGCAGGCGGGGTAGATCGGCAGCAGCCGGCCGGCGAACGCGTCGACGGCCGCCGTCTGCTCCGCGTCGGCGGCCTCGGCGTCACCGTCCAGCAGTTGGTAGTCGGGGTGGGCGAGCTGGAGCTTGCGGTTGAAGACGGAGACCTTGCCGGCGAACATGCCGCGCCGCCCGGGCGTGAGGTCGTGGTGGGGCTTGTGGACGCCCTTGCCGAAGAAGACGAGTTGGAGCCGGCCGCTGCCGTCGGTGAGGTTGACCTCCAGGCGCTGGCCGCGGCCGTTGTTGAACCGGTGGACGCGGGCGTCGGCGACCTGCGCGACGACGGTGACGTGTTCGTCGAGCGGGAGTTCGGCGAGGCGGGTCAGCTCACCGCGTTCGGCGTACCGCCGGGGGTAGTGGTGCAGGAGGTCCCCGACGGTGTGCAGGCCGAGGTGGTCGGCGAGCACCTTCGCAGTGGTACCGCCGAGGGTCTTCTTCAGGGGTTCGTCGAGCGCGGCCACGGTCCCATTCCACACCACGGGGGTGACAACGGACGTCCGCAGCCCCGCCACGCGCCGCCTCCGCTGCCCCGCCGGCCCTCGTTCCCGCGGGCGGACGTCCCCTCCGCCGGCCGTCCACGCCTGGACCGCCCTGCTCGAACTGCTGCCTGAATTGTCAGAAAACGAGGGGGTACCTCCCTCCCTATGAGCGAGAAGATGAGTCCTGTGGACGTCCAGAAGGCCCTCGCGGGGGCGACGTATCCGAGCAAGGGGTCCGACCTGGCCCGTCTCGCCGAGAACAACGGCGCCGACCAGGACATGGTCAAGAAGCTGAAGTCCCACGCCGACGACCGGTACGAGAACCCGGGAGAGGTCCAGCACGACGTGTTCAAGGAGTGAGGAGCCGCCTCCCGCTGCACCCTCTTCGGTGCGTGCCGACGGGCGGGCCGGGGCCGGCAGGGCCCGGCCCGCCCGTCGTCCGTGCCGGCACCGGCCTCGTCCCCGCACCGGCGGACGGCGTCCCCCGCAGCCCGGCGCGCTCTGCGCTCCGCCGGCTACTCCACGCCGATCAGGAGCGGCGGCGCGTGCCGTCCGCCCTCGTAGACCACGGTGTCCACGGCCAGGTGGTGCGCGCGGACGTGGGCCTGGAGCTGCTCCCCCAGCCCCTGGGGGGCGCCCTCGCCCAGGACCAGGGTGACCAGTTCGCCACCGACGGAGAGCATGCGGTCCAGGACCTGCCGCGCGGCCCCGGCCAGGTCGCCGCCGATCAGCACCACGTCTCCGTCGACCAGCCCCAGCACGTCCCCGGCCTGGCAGACGCCCGCCATGGTCCACGACCTGGTCTCGGCGAGCGTCACCTCCGCGTACCGGGTGGCGCCGGCCGCCGAGGTCATGGCCACGACGTCCTCGTCGAAGCCGCGGTCGGGGGCGTGGACGGCCAGGGCGGCCAGGCTCTGCACGGCGGCGCGGGTGGGCAGGACGGCGACCCGGACCCCCAGGGTGCGGGCCTCGCGGGCGGCGACGGCGGCGGTGTGGCGCAGCGCCGGGTCGTCGAGCAGCAGGACGCCCTCACGCGCCCCGGTCTGCCGCAGGGCCGCCACGAGTTCGCCGCTGGCGGGCGGTTCGCCGGGCCGGACGGTGAGGGCGGTCGCGCCTGCCTGCCGGCACAGCTCCCCCAGCCCCTCGCCGGAGACGACGGCCACCACGGCCCGGCCGGTGCGTGCGGTGTCCGCCGCGGGGGCGGGGGGCGGGGCGGGCAGGTGGGTCACGCGCAGCCGGTGGGGGCGGCCCGCCTCGATGCCGGCCTCCACCGCGGCACCTGCGTCGGCGACGTGGACGTGGACGTTCCACAGCCCGTCGCCGCCCACGACGACCAGGGAGTCGCCGAGGGCGTCCAGCCGGGCCCGCAGCACGTCCACGGCCTCGTCGTCCGCCTCCAGCAGGTAGATGACCTCGTAGTGCGGTGCCTGGCCGGGGGCGTCCCCGGACTGGGCCGCGCCCGGGGCGGGGAGGGCGCCCGGGGACACGGGGCAGGTGGGTGCGGTGCGGTGGTGGCGCGGCCGGTCCGGCTCCGCGCCGTGGCCGGCGAGCGCGGCGGCGAGCGCCGCGAGGACGGTGACCAGGCCCTGGCCGCCGGCGTCGACGACTCCGGCCTCCCGCAGCGGCGCGAGCCGGTCCGGGGTGGCGCCGAGCGCGGTGGCGGCGCCGTCGCGGGCCACTGCGGCGACCTCGCCGGCCTGCGCGGCCCGGCCCGCGGCGTGCTCGGCGGCCGTCGCGGCGGCGGTGGCGACGGTGAGCACGGTGCCCTCGACGGGGTGGGCCACGGCCGCGTAGGCGGCGTCGGCGGCGCTGCGCAGGGCGGCGGCGAGGTGGGGGCCACCGGCGCCGGGCGGCTGCGCGGTGGTGCGGTCGGCCGGGTCCCGGGCGAGGACCTGCGCCATGCCGCGCAGCAGTTGCGCCAGGATCGTCCCGGAGTTGCCGCGGGCCCCGATGAGTGCGCCGTGCGCCATGGCCGCCGCGGCCTGGGCCAGGGTGGGCGGGGTGGGTCGGTCGGCCGTGTCGGCGCCCTCGAAGGCCGCCTCCACCGCGCGGGCCGCGGACTCGACCGTCAGGTACAGGTTGGTGCCGGTGTCGCCGTCCGCGACGGGGAAGACGTTGATGGCGTCGATGCGTTCCCGCTCACGTCCCAGCGCCTCCAGCGCGCCGGCGCACCAGTCGCGGACGGCGGCGGCGTCCAGGGGCCGGAAGTCCGTTCCCACCTGTGCCACCGCCCTTCTCACCCGGTCCGTGCCAGGCGCCGCCGGGAGGTGGGGCCGCGCCCGGGCCCCGGGCGGCGCCGTACCGCACAGTAGTCGTGCCCGGGGGCGGCCGTCGGACGGGGTGCCGGATGGGCCGTGGTAGTTTCGTTGTGCGGGAGCAGCCGTTGTATGCTGCTCCGGTTGCCCGATGAGAATCGGGCCATTCCCTCCTGACACCGCCGGTCGTCCTGACGCACGGGCGCGTCGGGAATTCACCGTTAGTGCATCTGAAGTCTTTGGAGTGACCCGTGGCTGCCAACTGCGACGTCTGCGGCAAGGGGCCGGGCTTCGGCAACAGTGTTTCGCACTCGCACCGCCGTACCCCCCGTCGTTGGAACCCCAACATCCAGACGGTCCGTGCGGTGGTCGGGCGTACGCCGAAGCGGCTCAACGTCTGCACCTCGTGCATCAAGGCCGGCAAGGTCTCGCGCTGACGCTTCGGTCGTAGCGCAGCCCCTCCGGTTGCCCCGAAAACCGGTCCATCCCCAGGGTGGACCGGTTTTTCGTGTGCGCGGAGGGCGGGCGGGCCCTCGGGGGCGGGCCGGTGCGGCCGGTCCCGCCCTTCCTGGGCGCCGTGGGTTCAGGCGTTCCACATGTGGTCCACCGGGCCGACGCCCTGGCCGATGCTGAAGCCGGCCGCGATGGCGCCGGTGACGTACTCCTTGGCGACCCGGGCGGCCTCGGGGACGCTGTCGCCCCTGGCGAGCTGCGCGGCGATCGCGGAGGCCAGGGTGCAGCCGGTGCCGTGGGTGTGGCGGTTGTCGTGGCGCTCGGCCCGCAGCCAGATCTCCTGGTCGCCGTCGGTGAGGAGGTCCACGGCGTCGACGGAGGCCTCGTCCGTGGACTCCAGGTGGCCGCCCTTGATCAGCGCCCACTGCGGCCCCAGCGCGAGCACCGCCTCGGCGGCCTGGCGCATCCCCGCCTCCTTGGCGACGTGCACGCCGGTGAGCTGCGCCACCTCGTCGAGGTTGGGGGTGGCGACGGTGGCCTGCGGCATGAGGCGGCTGCGGACGGCCTCCAGGGCTCCGGCCGCCAGCAGCGGGTCGCCGTGCTTGGAGACCCCGACGGGGTCGACCACCACCGGGATGCCGGCCGCGCGGATCTCCGCGAGCAGTTCGGCGACGGTGTCGACCAGCAGCGCGGAGGAGAGCATCCCGGTCTTGACGGCCTGGACGCCGATGTCGTCGACGACGCTGCGGAACTGGGCCCGGACGGCCTCCACCGGCAGGTCCCAGGCGCCCTGGACGCCCGTGGAGTTCTGCGCGGTGACGGCCGTCAGGACGGTCATGCCGTGCGTCCGCAGAGCGGTCATGGTCTTGAGATCGGCCTGGATCCCCGCGCCGCCGCCGGAGTCGGAGCCTGCGATGGTCAGGACGCGTGGTGGAGTGCGCATGCCGCGAATCTACCGGCCCACGCCGCTGACGTGCGCCTCAGGGGCGAGGCGCACGCCGGGGCGCAACGCTATCGGACCTCCGGGACCGCCCCGAAGTGGTCCCAGCCCGCCGCCTTCGTCCAGGGCGCCTCGTCGACCGTCACCCGCGGTGTCCCGGCGGCCGCCCGTACCTCGCCGATCACCTTCCAGCGGGCGGGCAGTTTGATCTCGGCCGGGAACGTGGCGACCAGGGCGTGGTCCTCGCCGCCGCTGAGCACCCACTGGAGCGGGTCGACGCCGACGGCCGTACCGATGTCCGACATCTGGGAGGGGATGTCGACGCTGCCGGAGTGGATGTCGACGTGGACGCCGCTCGCCTCCGCCACGTGCCCGAGGTCGGCGATGAGTCCGTCGCTGACGTCGACCATGGCGGTGGCGCCGAGTTCCGCCGCGGCCGGCCCCGCGTGGTAGGGCGGCTCGGGGCGGCGGTGAGCCTCGACGAAGGCGCGTGGGGAGCGGAACCCGCGGGAGAGCACGGCGTGGCCGGCGGCCGACCAGCCCAGCCAGCCTGTCACGGCGACGACGTCCCCGGGGCGGGCGCCGTCCCGGGTGACGGGCGCGCGGTCGCGCAGGTCGCCCAGGGCGGTGATGGAGACGGTGATGGTCTCGCCGCGCACCAGGTCCCCGCCCACCACGGCCGCGCCCGCGACGTGGCACTCGTCGCGCAGCCCGTCCATCAGCTCGGTGGCCCAGGTGGCCGGGAGTTCGGCGGGGACGACGAGGCCCAGCAGCAGGGCGGTGGGGTGCGCCCCCATGGCGGCGATGTCGGCGAGGTTCTGGGCGGCGGCCTTGCGCCCCACGTCGTAGGCGGTGGACCAGTCACGGCGGAAGTGGCGCCCCTCCAGCAGGACGTCGGTGGAGGCCACCACCCTGCCGTCGGGAGCCGCCACCACGGCGGCGTCGTCGCCGGGTCCGACGCTCACCGAAGAGGTACTGGTCAACCGGGCGGTCAACTCCCTGATCAGTCCGAACTCCCCCAGTTCGCCCACGGTGCCCTTCATGCTGCAACCCTCACAGTCCTCATGCCTCTCGTCCCGTCTGCGGTTCTCTCCCCGGGGCGGGACCCGGTGCCCGCCCGCGCCTGTGCGTGGATCTGTTCCCCCGGGCCCGGCGGCGCGATACCGTGTCGACCCCGTCTCGGGCATCGTCGCAGGCCGCGTGAGTCAGGTCCGCCTTGATCCGCGTTCTTTCCGCTCGCCCCGCGGTGCTCCGTTCTCCGTCGTAGAGCCGCCCTGGAGGTTCCGTGGTACAGGCGTACATCCTCATCCAGACCGAGGTCGGAAAGGCGTCCGCGGTCGCCGGTGTCGTGTCGGAGGTGCCCGGTGTGACGCAGGTGGACGATGTCACCGGCCCCTACGACGTCATCGCGCGCGCCGAAGCCGAGACGGTCGACGAGATCGGCCGCATGGTGGTGGCGCGGGTGCAGCAGGTGGAGGGCATCACGCGGACGTTGACCTGCCCCGTGGTCCATATCTAGCTCCCCGTATGCTCGGCCGGGTGTCGTCCTCCCGCCGCCGGTCACTGGCCCTGCCCCTGTTCGCCCTCGCACTGGCCGCGGCGGGCTGCTCCTCCTCCGACGGCGGCCCGGCCGTGGCGGTTCCCCACCCGAGCGGGGACGATCCCGCCCACTGCCGGGCCCTGGCGAAGAGGCTGCCGGACACGGTGGCCGGGGCGCACCGGCGCACCACGGACCCGGTCTCGCCCTACACCGCGGCCTGGGGCGACCCCGCCGTCCAGCTGCGCTGCGGGGTCGCGAAGCCCGAGGCGCTCCAGCCCGGAAGCGAACATTACAACCCCGATGCCGACTCGGCGGACGTCAACGGCGTCGAGTGGCTCTTCGAGAAGCAGGACGACGGGTACCTCTTCACCACGGTGCTCCGCAAGACGTACGTGGCGGTGCGGGTGCCCGGCCACTACTCCCCCGAGGTCGACGCGTTGGTCGACCTTGCCTCGGCGGTCCGCTCCACGGTGCCGGCCGGGGTGTGAGCCGGGGCGGGCGGCGTGTGCCGGGCCCCGGCCGCGTGGTCAGCGCAGGCCCGTGGAGCGGCCCAGGGCGTGGCCGATGAGCCGGTCCACCAGTTCGGGGTAGTCGACGCCGCTCTCGCGCCACATCCGCGGGTACATCGAGATCGGTGTGAACCCGGGCAGGGTGTTGATCTCGTTGATGACGAACTCGCCGTTCTCCAGCAGGAAGAAGTCGGCCCGCACCAGGCCCTCGCAGGAGACCGCCTCGAAGGCGCGCACCGCCAGCTCCTGGACCCGGGCGGTCTGTTCGGGGGTCAGCGGGGCGGGGACGACGCCGTCGGCCGCGTCGATGTACTTGGCCTCGAAGTCGTAGAACGAGCCGGTCCTGGCCGGGGGGATCTCGGCCGGCACGCTGGCCCGCGGTCCGTCCTCGAACTCCAGCACGCCGCACTCGATCTCCCGGCCGCGCAGCAGCGCCTCCACGATGATCTTCGGGTCGTGGCGGCGGGCCTCCTCGATCGCCGCGTCCAGACCGTCGGCGTCCTCGACCTTGGTGATGCCGAAGGACGAGCCGGCGCGGGCGGGCTTGACGAAGACCGGCCAGCCGTGGGCGTCGGCGAAGTCGAGGATCCGGCGGCGGGCGGCGGCACCCTTGGCGCCTTCCTCGCCCTGCTCCCACTCACGGGGGCGGATCACCTCGTAGGGGCCGACCGGCAGCCCGAAGGAGGTGAAGACCCGCTTCATGTAGTCCTTGTCCTGGCCGACGGCGGAGGCGAGGACGCCGCACCCGACGTAGGGGATGCCGGCGAGTTCCAGCATGCCCTGGAGGGTGCCGTCCTCGCCGTAGGGGCCGTGCAGGACGGGGAAGATCACGTCGACCTCGCCGAGCACCTTGGGCATGGCACCCGGCTCGGAGTAGACCAGCTCGCGGCTGGTGGGGTCGACGGGGAGGACCACTGCGCCGTCGGTCGACTCGGCGAGCTGGGTGACGTCCGGCAGCCGTCGGTCGCTGATGGCCATGCGCCCGGGGTCGTCGGCGGTCAGCGCCCAGCGTCCGTCGGCGGTGATGCCGATGGGCAGGACGTCGTACTTCTCGCGGTCGATGGCGCTCAGCACCGCCCCCGCGGTGACCACCGAGATGGCGTGTTCGGAGCTGCGGCCACCGAACACGACGGCGACGCGGGGCTTGTGGGAGGAGGTCTGGCTGCTCATATCGCGTCGACCCTACCTGCTGCCCGTCACAAACCGAACGCCCGACGCTGGGCTGGTCCCACGGTCGGGCGTGCCGGTGAGCTCCCCGGCCGGCGGGCCGGGGACACCGTCAGTGGCGTTCGGGTTTGGCGCTACGCCCCATGAGGTCCTTGAGCGCGACCAGCGGGGGTTTGCCGTCGTGGACGATCTCCACCACGGTCTCGGTGATGGGCATGTCGACGCCGTGGCGCCGGGCGAGATCCAGCACCGACTCGCACGACTTGACGCCCTCGGCGGTCTGCCGGGTGGCGGCGACGGTCTCCTCCAGCGTCATGCCGCGGCCCAGGTTGCGGCCGAAGGTGTTGTTGCGCGACAGCGGGGAGGAGCAGGTGGCCACGAGGTCGCCCATGCCGGCGAGGCCGGCGAAGGTGTGCGCGTCGGCGCCCATGGCGAGGCCGAGCCGGGTGGTCTCCGCCAGCCCCCGGGTCAGCAGCGAGGCCTTGGCGTTGTCGCCGAGCTTCATGCCGTCGGCGATGCCCACCGCCAGCGCGATGACGTTCTTGACGGCGCCGCCCAGCTCGCAGCCGACGACGTCGGTGTTGGTGTAGGGGCGGAAGTAGGGGGTGTGGCAGGCGGCCTGGAGGCGTTCGGCGACGCCGGCGTCGGTGCAGGCGACGACGGCCGCCGCGGGCTGCCGGGCCGCGATCTCCCGGGCCAGGTTGGGGCCGGTCAGCACCGCGACCCGGCTCTCGGGCACCTCGGCGACCTCGGCGACGACCTCGCTCATCCGCTTGGCGGTGCCCAGCTCGACGCCCTTCATCAGGCTGACCAGCACGGTGCCGGTGTCGAACAGGGGCGCCCAGCGGGCGAGGTTGCCGCGCAGGGTCTGCGAGGGGACGGTGAGGACCGCGAACTCGGCGCCCTCGGCCGCCTCGGCGGGGTCGGTGGTGGCGGTGACCGACTTCGGCAGGTCCACGCCCGGCAGGTAGTCGGGGTTGGTGTGGGTGGTGTTGATCGCCTCGACGAGGTCGGGGCGGCGGGCCCACAGGGTGACCTCGCACCCCGCGTCGGCGAGGACCATCGCGAAGGCGGTGCCCCAGGAACCGGTGCCGTAGACGGCGCAGCGCGTCACTCGCCCTCGTCCTTCCGCGTCCTGGCGACGGCGGGGTGCTCGTCGGGGGCGTGGGGGCGGGGCACCTCGGGCGAGGGGACGTCGGTGTCCTCGCTCTTTCCGGTCTCCTCGCCCTTCCCGGTCTCCTCGCTCTTCCCGGTCTCCTCGCCCGCCCTGTCGTCCGCCGGGCGGCTGCGGGCGGCCTTCTCCCGCAGGGCGGCCCGCGCCTTGCGGTGGTCGTAGGGCTCGGCGGGTGCCGGCTCCCCCCGCATCTCGGCGAGGAGTTCGGTGACGGCGGCCATGATGGTGTCGGTGACCGCGCGCAGCACCTCCGCGGTGGGCTCCTGGCCGTGGAAGGCGCTGAGGTCCACCGGCGGGCCGGCCTTGACCTGCAGGGTGCGGCGGGGGAAGAGCCGCAGCCGCTTCTCCTTGGCGTAGGGCGGCATGACCTCGTGGGCGCCCCACTGGGCGACGGGGATCACGGGGGCCCGGGTCATCAGCGCGACCCGGGCGGCACCGGTCTTGCCCTGCATGGGCCACAGGTCGGGGTCGCGGGTGAGGGTGCCTTCGGGGTAGAAGGCGACGCACTCGCCCTTGTTCACGGCCGCCACCGCGGCCCGGAAGGCGTTGGCCGCGTCGGTGGACTCGCGGAACACCGGGATCTGCCCCGTGCCGCGCATCAGCGCACCGACGAAGCCGCCCTTGAAGAGCCCCGACTTGGCGAGGAATCGCGGGACGCGGCCGGTGTTGTACTGGAAGTGCGCGTAGCTGAGGGGATCGAGGTAGGAGTTGTGGTTGACGACGGTCAGGAAACCGCCGTCGGCGGGAATGTTCTCGGTCCCGGACCAGTCCCGCTTGAACAACACCACGAGCGGCGGTTTGCAGAGGACCGCGGCCAGGCGGTACCAGAAGCCGATTCTGTGGCGGGACACTGGGACACTCTCCTTGTGGGGCTTGCGGAACGGGCTGAGCTGCTGCGACCCGGCAGCCGCACAAGTGTCGCCCCGGGTTCCGGGTCTGTCGAGAACACGGTAACCCCGCGTTGCGCCGGGCCCCTGGGAACGCGGGCGGATGGGAAGCGGATGCGAGGGAACGGAACGGACGTGGCCTGGAGCCTGGTGATGCCGCTGAAACCGCTGGCGTACGCCAAGAGCAGGCTGTCCGCGGCGGTCGGCGAGGGTGCCCGGCCCCTGCTGGCGCTCGCGTTCGCGCAGGACGCGGTCGCCGCCGCGCTGGCGTGCCGGCGGGTGCGGGATGTGGCGGTTGTCACGGACGACGCCCGGGCTGCGGCGGCTCTCGGCGCACTCGGCGCACGGATTCTGCCGGACGTCCCGCAGGCCGGTCTCAACGCGGCGCTGGACCACGGTGCCCGTGCGGTGGGGGGTGCGGGCCCGGTGGCGGCTCTGAATCCGGACCTTCCCGCGCTGCGCCCGGTGGAACTGGCACGGGTGCTCGAGGCGGCTGCGCAATTTCCCCGTGCATTTCTCGCGGACGCTGCCGGAATAGGGACCACGCTGCTCGCCGCGAGGGCCGGTGAGGAATTGGCACCCGCATTCGGTGGTGCTTCACGGGCCCGGCATGCGGCGTCGGGCGCCCGGGAGATCGTGGTCGCGGGGGTGGAATCGGTGCGCAGGGACGTGGACACCGGCGAGGACCTGCGGGTGGCGGTGGCTCTCGGGGTCGGTCCGCACACCGCACAAGCGCTGCGGGGGCCGGCGTTCGGGCCCTGCCCGGTCGCGGCCTCCCCGGCCGGGTCGCCCGCCGACGGCGGGACAGTGCCCCGCGGCACCTGAGGGCGCCCGCACCGGCCGCTGCGGACTGCGGGCGGCGTCCTGGCGCCGGTCGGGCGCCCCGGTGCGGCACTCCGGCCGCGCAGGCCGGGCCGGCGGGGACCGGGGGCCGGCCGGCGCGGTCCGGGGGCCGGGGCGTGCGGGGCGCTGGGCCCGGTCCTGGCGTGCCTGCTGCGGGGGCCGGCGCGAGAGGCGTCCTGGCTGCGGCCCTTGTGCTGCGCCGCGCGGGCGACCGCAGGGGGCGAGGCGGTTTCAGAAGGTGTGCAGGGTGACGAGCACGATCCGCCGGGCCTCGCCGGTGCCCTCGACGTCGACCCGGACGCGCTGCCCCGGGCGCAGCAGGCGGAGCCCGCCGGCGTCGAAGGCCGCCGCGTCGAAGGTGAGCGGGGTGCCGTCGTCGAGCAGCACACTGCCGCTGCGGGTGTGCTCGTCGTAGGTGTACGCGGTGGCCTGCATGGTTCCCAGAGTAGTCAGGCCGTCCCGGCCGGGTTCGGGCGCCCGGGGTGGTGGGAGCGGCGTGGCCCGGGGCGCGGGGGCCGGCCCGGCCTGTGCCGCCGGCCCGCGGTGCCCGCGTCCGGACACACCGCGGGCCGGGCTTCCGTGGGGGGAAGTCCGGCCCGGCGCGTGTCGTGGGGGGCGGCCGGTCACCGCTTGCGGGCGGTGGCCTTCTTCGCGGTGGTCTTGCGGGCGGTGGTCTTCTTGGCGGGGGCCTTCTTCGCCGTGGCCTTCTTCGCCGGTGCCGTGGTCTTCTTCGCCGCGGTCTTGGCGGTGGTGGCGGCCTTCTTCGCCGTGGTCTTCTTCGCGGGCGTCGCCTTCTTGGCGGTGGCCGTGGTCTTGGTGGTGGCCTTCTTCGCCGGCGTCGCCTTCTTGGCGGTGGTGGTCTTCTTCGCGGGGGTGGCCTTCTTGGCGGTGGCCTTCTTGGCCGCGGCCTTCGCCGTGGTGCGCGTGGAAGAACCGCCGCTCAGGCTGCCCTTGGGGGCCTTCTTGACGGCCACGTCGTTCTTGGGGAGCTTCTTCGAGCCGCTGACCAGGTCCTTGAAGCCCTGACCCGCACGGAAGCGGGGCACCGAGGTCTTCTTGACCCGCACCCGCTCACCCGTCTGCGGGTTGCGGGCGTAGCGGGCCGGACGGTCCACCTTTTCGAAAGAACCGAAACCGGTCACGGAGACCCGGTCACCGCCGACCGTGGCCCGGACGATCGCGTCCAGCACTGCATCAACGGCGTCCGCCGCCTGCTGACGGCCGCCGAGCTTGTCGGCAATGGCTTCTACGAGCTGCGCCTTGTTCACGTCTTCCCCTTCGGAGACATTGCTGGAACGTATGTGTTCAAGCTTTTTCGCACGTTAGGCAGATATATACCGCAAATCAAACACGAAACGGGCTAATCACCCTTGTGCCGCAACGAACTGGCCGCTCACGACGATCCGTCGACGTCCGGGCGGTCGGTGCCACCCGGACTGGCCGGGAACCGCCCCTCGTCGAGGTCGTCCATGAAGCGCTCCAGACGCCTTGCCGCACCGACCAGATCGTGTTTCGCCGCAGCCGTGATGACGAGCAGCTGCCGGGTGAGCGCCATCCGTACGCCCTCCGGGACTTGCAGTGTCCGCACGCGTGTGTGTGCGGCCTTGAGTTGGGACGCGAGTCGACCGTAGAGCTCGAGTTGGTCGTCGCGATCCATGCGCCAATTGTGCCATCTGCGGCGAGTTGTCGCTTCACGGGGCCTCAACACGGCGCTCCACACGACGATGCGCCCCTCACCAACAGGTGCGGGGCGCATCGTATGCAAGGCTCCTTTGAGCCAAAACAGCCGGGGCTGTCAAGGCTCGTGGCCCAGGTTCAGGCCACGGCGTCCGTGCGGGGCTTGAAGGCGGGCCGGCCGGCCTCGTAAGCCTGGATGGCCGACTCCTCCCGGAGGGTGATGCTGATGTCGTCCAGCCCCTCCAGCAGGCGCCACCGGGCGTTCTCGTCGAGCTCGAACGAAGCCCTGACGCCCTCGGCGCGGACCTCCCGCGCGACCAGGTCGACGGTGACCTCGGCAGCCGGGTCGGCCTCCGCCAGCTTCTGCAGCGCGTCCACCGTCTCCTGCGGCAGCACGACGGTGAGCAGGCCGTTCTTCAGCGAGTTGCCGCGGAAGATGTCGGCGTAGCGGGAGGAGATGACGGCCTTGAAGCCGTAGTTCTGCAGGGCCCACACGGCGTGCTCGCGGGAGGAGCCGGTGCCGAAGTCGGGCCCCGCGACGAGCACGGTGGCGCCCTGGTACTGCGGCTGGTTGAGGACGAAGGACGGGTCCTTGCGCCAGGCCTCGAACAGTCCGTCCTCGAACCCGTCGCGGGTGACCCGCTTGAGCCAGTGGGCCGGGATGATCTGGTCGGTGTCGACGTTGGAGCGGCGCAGCGGGACGGCGCGGCCGGTGTGGGTGGTGAAGGCTTCCATGGTTCTCAGACTCCTGCGGGCGTCAGGTCGGCTGCGTCGGACAGGTCGGCCGGGGAGGCCAGATGGCCCAGTACCGCGGTGGCGGCGGCGACCTGGGGCGAGACCAGGTGGGTACGGCCGCCCTTGCCCTGCCGGCCCTCGAAGTTCCGGTTGGAGGTGGAGGCGGAGCGCTCCCCCGGCGCGAGCTGGTCGGGGTTCATGCCCAGGCACATCGAGCAACCCGCGTGCCGCCATTCGGCTCCCGCAGCCGTGAAGACCTTGTCCAGGCCCTCCTCGACGGCCTGCAGGGCGACCCGCACGGACCCGGGGACGACCAGCATCCGCACCGACTCGGCCACCTCGCGGCCCTCCAGCACGGCTGCGGCGGAGCGCAGGTCCTCGATCCGGCCGTTGGTGCAGGAGCCGACGAAGACGGTGTCCACCGGGATCTCGCGGAGCGGCTGCCCGGCGGTCAACCCCATGTACTCCAGGGCCTTTTCGGCCGCGTAGCGGTCGGAGGGGTCGGTGTAGGAGGCCGGGTCCGGCACGCTCTCCGAAAGGGGTGCGCCCTGGCCGGGGTTGGTCCCCCAGGTGACGAACGGGGCCAGCTCGGAGGCGTTGACGACGACCTCGTGGTCGAAGACCGCGTCCTCGTCGGTGCGCAGGGTGCGCCAGTACTCGACGGCCTCGTCCCACTGCTCGCCCCGGGGGGCGCACTCGCGGTCCTTGAGGTAGGCGAACGTGGTCTCGTCGGGGGCGATCATGCCGGCCCGGGCACCCGCCTCGATCGACATGTTGCAGATGGTCATCCGGGCCTCCATCGAGAGCTTCTCGATGGCCGGGCCGCGGTACTCGATGACGTAGCCCTGGCCGCCGCCGGTGCCGATCTTCGCGATGATGGCGAGGATCAGGTCCTTGGCGGTGACGCCCTCGGGCAGTTCACCCTCGACGGTGACGGCCATGGTCCGGAACGGCGCCATCGGCAGGGTCTGGGTGGCCAGCACGTGCTCGACCTGGCTGGTGCCGATACCGAAGGCCAGCGCGCCGAAGGCACCGTGCGTGGAGGTGTGGCTGTCACCGCAGACCACGGTGGTGCCGGGCTGGGTCAGCCCGAGCTGGGGGCCCACCACGTGGACGACGCCCTGCTCGACGTCGCCCAGCGGGTGCAGGCGCACCCCGAACTCGGCGCAGTTCTTGCGCAGCGTCTCCAGCTGGGTGCGCGAGACCGGGTCCGCGATCGGCTTGTCGATGTCGAGAGTGGGGGTGTTGTGGTCCTCGGTGGCGAGGGTGAGGTCGGTGCGGCGCACCGCGCGGCCGGCCTTGCGGAGTCCGTCGAACGCCTGCGGGCTGGTGACCTCGTGGATCAGGTGGAGATCGATGAAGAGGAGGTCGGGCTCGCCTTCGGCGCGCCGGACGACGTGGTCGTCCCAGACCTTCTCCGCCAGTGTCCGTCCCATCGCTGTCCCTCCGGCCGGCTGTGACGCCGGCCTCAACTCGACTGTGCGCCGCCGCTCGCTTCCTTGCGGGGGCGGTATCGCCGGCCCTGTCCGGACCGTGACACCAGAGTGACGACTTCCACGGAAATTTGAACTTGCGTTTCATAGTGTGAGACGCAAGTATCGTTGCATGGACAACTCTAGCGGCGTCGGCGTTCTCGACAAGGCGGCTGTGGTACTCAGCGCACTGGAGTCCGGTCCGGCCACCCTTGCCGGGCTGGTCGCGGCTACCGGGCTCGCGCGCCCCACGGCCCACCGCCTCGCGGTGGCACTCGAACACCACCGGATGGTGGCCAGGGACATGCAGGGCAGGTTCATCCTGGGCCCGCGGCTCGGCGAGCTGGCCGCGGCGGCCGGCGAGGACCGCCTGCTGGCCACGGCCGGACCTGTACTCACTCACCTACGCGACGTGACGGGCGAGAGCGCCCAGCTCTACCGCCGCCAGGGCGAGATGCGCATCTGCGTGGCCGCGGCCGAGCGGTTGTCCGGGCTGCGGGACACCGTCCCGGTCGGCTCCACCCTGCCGATGAAGGCGGGCTCGGCGGCCCAGATCCTCATGGCCTGGGAGGAGCCGGAGCGGCTGCACCGCGGCCTGCAGGGGGCCCGCTTCACCGCCACCGCCCTCTCCGGCGTGCGCCGCCGCGGCTGGGCCCAGTCGATCGGCGAGCGGGAGCCCGGCGTGGCCTCGGTCTCAGCGCCGGTGCGCGGCCCCTCCAACCGCGTGGTCGCCGCGGTCTCGGTCTCCGGCCCCATCGAGCGCCTGACCCGTCACCCGGGCCGGATGCACGCCCAGGCGATCATCGATGCGGCCGGGCGGCTGAGCGAGGCGCTGCGGCGCGGGAACTGAGGCCGGTCGCCACGTCCCCGCACACCGGTCACCCCTCGCACCCCACCACCGATCCGGACGGGAAGGTCCGGGCAGCCCCACGGGCCGGAACGGCCGCCTCCGTCAGAGGTGACCGTCCCGGCCCGTCCTCTGTGCGCCCGTCTCCGCCGCCCGCGCCACCCGCTCGGCTCCCAGCGGCCGACCGTCACGCCACCCCTCAGCCCGCCAACGCCCCGCAACGACGCGGCGGATCGCGTCGCTCCCCCGGCCGGCCCGGCACCCCACGCCACGCCGGACGGCCAACTTCTCCCCCAGCGGGCCGAGTTGCCCCGCATGCCGACTCGGAAGACCTCCAACTCCCCCGCACATGGGCCCCGACCGCCCGCCGCGACCACCGCACACCCGTGTCGCCGAGTCGGACCTGCACCTCCACCCGGCCGTGCGCCTGGCCCCGGGGATGCACAGGGGAGCGTCCGGGGCAGGTGGCGACCGCCCCGGCGTGGCGCCGACGGCGCCGGGGCCGGTGCCGCACGAGCCGGTGCCGCATGAGCCGGTGCCGGGCGAGCCGTGCCGCGGGCCCGCACGGACCGGTGGAGACGCCGCCGCCGTTGCGGTGACCAGTGGCCGCCTCCTGCTCGGGAGGCGCAACGGGCCGGGCGTGAAGGGCCCGGGTACGCCTTCCGGGCCGCGCGCACGCTCCAGGCGGGTCAGGGGGCCACACGCGACGGCACCGGCGAAGTCCGCCACGGAGACGGTTGGCGGGTGCGGCCGGCATCCACGCCCGGAAAATGTGGAAGAAGATGCAGAAACCAGAAAAGGCCCCTGCCGAAGCAGGAGCCTTTTCCTCTGTACCCCCGACCGGATTCGAACCGGCGCTACCGCCTTGAGAGGGCGGCGTGCTAGGCCGCTACACAACGGGGGCAGGTCTTTCGCCGTACATGAAGTGCGACGGAGAGCTGGGCTACCAGGACTCGAACCTAGACTAAATGAACCAGAATCACTCGTGCTGCCAATTACACCATAGCCCAATGGTGGTTTAGACCAGTACCCCCGACCGGATTCGAACCGGCGCTACCGCCTTGAGAGGGCGGCGTGCTAGGCCGCTACACAACGGGGGCCCTAGCGATCCTCACTTCGTCGACTCCGGGAGCGACCCGAAAGAGACGGAATCCAAGGATCTGTACCCCCGACCGGATTCGAACCGGCGCTACCGCCTTGAGAGGGCGGCGTGCTAGGCCGCTACACAACGGGGGCTAGCTCTTTTCAAGAAACCTTCACTGCACGAATACCGCGACGATCTCTTGCTGGGCTACCAGGACTCGAACCTAGACTAACTGAACCAGAATCAGTCGTGCTGCCAATTACACCATAGCCCACCGGAACGCAACCCCCTGGGGGGATCTTGTTCGGCTTGCGTCTCCCGCCGGGCCCTTCGGGGCCCTCTCGGGCGGCGCAGGAAGAACATTACCCGAAGGTGGACGGCGCTCCAAAACGAGTAGTGCGGCCCAGGAGGGCGGGGAGTTCGGCGAGCGTGGTGATCCGCCGCAGGTCGGACACGACGGCCCCGGACCACCCGCCGCGATCGAGCCAGACCGGGAGCAGACCGGCCTCACGGGCCCCGACCGCGTCGATGTCCGGATGGTCGCCGACGTAGACCACCTCGTGGGGGGCCAGGCCGAGCGCGTCGCAGGCCGCGTGGAACGCCTCGGGCGCCGGCTTGGCGACGCCCAGCTCGGCGGCGCACAGCACCACCTCGAAGCGGTCACGCACCCCGAGCACCCGCAGTTTCCGGTCCTGGTTGTGGATGCTGGAGTTGGAGAGCACGCCGTGCCGGTAGCCGTCCGCCAGCGCGTCCAGCGCCGGGAGCACGTCGGGGAAGAGCGCCCAGGCGGCCTCGTAGTGCCGCAGGTAGCGGTCGAACCAGGCGTCGGCCTCCGCGTCGCTCATGGCCCGCTCGGCCTCGCCCGGCGCGGCCAGGAAGGCGCGCACCCGGTCCCGGCGCTGTTCCTCGAAGGTGGCCTCGCCCGCCGCGAACCGGGCCCAGCAGCGGTCGGTGTGCTCCCGCCAGACCCGCAGCGCCTCCTCGACGTCCCCGTAGCGGGCCGACGTCCCCTCGTCGGTCAGGTGGCGCCACATCCCGGTGCGGTCGGCGGTGGTGTAGTCGAAGAGGGTGTCGTCGACGTCCCAGAGAACGGCTGCGGGCGATGACTGACCGGCCATGCCGCCGAGGGTAGCCGCCCGGACGCCGAGACGGAACGTGGCGAGAGGCCCGGGGCCTGCGGATCGGCGCCTCCGCGTGCCCTGCGGCTACACCACCACCTCGGCCCACACCGTCTTCCCCGGGCCGTCCCGGCGCGGCTCGACGGCCCACCTCTCGGCCAGCCGGGAGACCAGCCACAGGCCCCTGCCGCACTCGGCGCCCTCCAGGGGCGGGACCGGGGCGGCGGGTGGCAGGCGGTCCCCGCGCGCGTCGGCAACCTCGACCCGCACCACACCCGCCCGGCGGACCAGACGCAGCCGGAAGTCGCGGCCGGGCACCAGCCCGTGGCGCACGGCGTTGGCGGCGAGCTCGGCCACCACCAGGGTCACGGTGTCGTTGACGCGCGTGCCGTAGGGATGGCCCCAGGCGTCGAGGCGGTGGGAGGCCAGGCGGCGCGCGAGGCGGGCGCCCCGGGGGGTGGCGGTGAAGGACATGGTGAAGTCGGGCTCCTGGCGGGGCGGTCCGCCGGAACACCCGGTCGTGGGGATTTCAGTCGTCATGCCGACGACAGTGGGCCACCGTGCGTAGCGTCACCAGTGACGACACCCCTACACAGCGCGACTGTCCGTGTGGGGTGGTGACCAGTGAGAGCGGGGAGAGGACGTCAGCCATGGGACGCGAGAGCGCACGGGGCGAGGGCGAGGCGGTGCGGACCGCCGATCCGGCGGACGAGTTGCTGCGGTCGTTCGGCCGGCAGATCAAGCTCTTCCGGGAGCGAGCAGGACTCACCCAGGCGGACGTTGCACGTGAACTCACCTACAGCGAGGCGCAGATCGCGGCCGTCGAGCAGGGACGCCGCATTCCCCGGCCCGACACGATCGAGGCGGTGGACCGGCTCCTGGAAGCCGGCGGGGTGCTCGTCGCGATGAAGCGGTCGGTGGCGTTGACCCGCTACCCGGCGTTCTTCCGGGACGCCGCCCGGATCGAGGAGGAGGCGGTCGAGTTCCACGCGTACGCCGCCGTGGCCGTCCCCGGACTGCTCCAGACCGAGGAGTACGCGCGCACCATGTTCACGGTGTGGCGCCCTCGCCGCACCGAGGCGGAGATCGAGCAGATGGTGGCGGCCCGGATGGCGCGCCACGCCATCCACGAGCGCAGGCCCGCGCCCACCCTCAGTTTCGTGATCGAGGAGTCGGTGCTGCAACGGCCGTTCGGCGGGCCGCAGGTGCTGCGCGGACAACTGGAGCAGCTCCTGCTGTTCGCGGCGAACCCGAACGTCGAGGTGCAGGTGATGCCGACCGTGACGGCCGACCACGCGGGCGCCGACGGACCATTCACCATGATGACCCCGCAGGGCGGTGAGCCGGTGGCGTACGTCGAGAGCCAGGGCAACGGCCGGGTGATCACCGACCGCGAAAGCGTCCGCGGCTTCGCGGTGCGGTATGGAATCCTGCGGGCCCAGGCGCTCTCTCCGGACGAGTCCCGGCGCCACATCGAGAAGTCGCTGCAAGGAGAGCTATGAACACCGAGCAGTCCCCCGCCCCGCTCCACTGGTTCAAGAGCAGCCACAGCGGCGGCGCGGGCGGCGAATGCGTCGAGGTCGCCACCACCCCCGCCACCGTCCACGTCCGCGACTCCAAGGACACCGGCCACGGCACGCTCACCGTCAGCCCGCGGGCCTGGCGGGAGTTCGTGAGCGTGGCCAGGGGGGCCTGAGACGAGGGTGGGGAGCGACGGGCGGCGCCGTCCCTCCCCACGGTTCTCAGCGCACCCAGCCCGTCAGCGGCTCGGTGTCCAACTCGATGCCGACCGGATCGGGAAGGGTCACACGCTTGCCGAACGGCACCGTCGTGGTCGACTCGTAGCGAACGCCGTCCGGGGCAGTGTGGACGGTGACCGTACCGGCGTCACGGTCGATCAGCAGGTAGACGGGGATGCCGGTCTCCGCGTAGGCGCGGGGCTTTTCCACGCGGCCACGGCGATCGGTACCCCTGTCATAAGAGGTGATCTCCACCACCATGAGCACGGGGGCACAATCCGCCCATTCCCCTGTCCGGATTGTGCCCCCGTAGGCGCACATCAGCGCGATGATCGCGACAGTGGCACGACTACGCCTGAAAGCGGCGGCTCCTCACCCGGAAGGGGACACCCGGGTGCACGACAGTGCCCGGTCGCGCCCCGCGCGGGGGTGCGACCGGGCACTGTCGTGGGGCGCAGCGGACCCTCAGCCCGCCAGCTTCGCCAGCGCCGCGTCCACGCGGGCCAGGGTGCGCTCGCGGCCCAGGACCTCCAGCGACTCGAAGAGCGGCAGGCCGACGGTGCGGCCGGTGACGGCGACGCGGACGGGGGCCTGCGCCTTGCCGAGCTTGAGGCCGTGCTCCTCGCCGGCGGCCAGGACGGCCTCCTTGAGGGCGTCGGCGTTCCACTCGGCCGCTTCGAGCTTGGCGCGGGCGGTGCGCAGCAGGGCGTCGCTGCCCTCCTTCATCGCCTTGTTCCACGACGCCTCGTCCTCGACGGGGTGGTCCAGGAAGAGGAAGTCGACGTTGGCGGTGATGTCGGAGAGCACCGTCAGCCGGGTCTGGGCGTGCGGGGCGATGGCCTCGAAGGCGGCGGGGTCGAAGTTCTCCGGCGGCCAGGGGGCGTAGGGCGCCTTCAGCCACGGCTCGCAGGCCGCGGCAAAGTCGGCCGGCGCCATCTCCCGCAGGTGGTGGGCGTTGATGGCCTCGCACTTCTTGAGGTCGAAGCGCGCCGGGTTGGCGTTGACGTCGGCGATGTCGAAGGCGGCGACCATCTCCTCGATGCTGAAGATGTCGCGGTCCTCGGAGAGCGACCAGCCCAGCAGGGAGAGGTAGTTGAGGAGTCCGGCGGGGAGGAAGCCACGCTCGCGGTAGAGGTTGAGCGAGGACTGCGGGTCGCGCTTGGAGAGCTTCTTGTTGCCCTCGCCCATGACGTACGGCAGGTGGCCGAACTCGGGCTCGGTCCCGTTGCCCACGCCGATCTCGGCGAGCGCCCGGTAGAGGGCGATCTGCCGGGGGGTGGAGGAGAGCAGGTCCTCGCCGCGCAGGACGTGGGTGATCTCCATCAGGGCGTCGTCGACCGGGTTGACCAGGGTGTACAGCGGCGCGCCGTTGGCGCGGACGATGCCGTAGTCGGTGACGTTCTCCGGGGCGAAGGTGAGGTCGCCGCGGACCAGGTCGGTGAAGGTGATGGGTTCGTCCGGCATCCGGAAGCGGATGATGTGGCTGCGCCCTTCGCCCTCGTAGGCGGCGATCTCCACCTCGCTGAGGTTGCGGCACTTCCCGTCGTACCCGGAGGGGCGGCCGGCGGCGCGGGCTGCCTCGCGGCGCTGCTCCAGCTCCTCGGTGGTGCAGTAGCAGCGGTAGGCGTGGCCGGCCTTCTGCAGGCGGGCGGCGACGTCGCGGTAGATGTCCATCCGCTGGGACTGCCGGTAGGGGGCGTGCGGGCCCTCGACCTCGGGGCCCTCGTCCCAGTCGAAGCCGAGCCAGCGCATGGCGTCCAGGAGCTGGGCGTAGGACTCCTCGGAGTCGCGGGCCGCGTCGGTGTCCTCGATGCGGAAGATCAGCTTGCCGCCGTGGTGCCGGGCGAACGCCCAGTTGAACAGGGCGGTGCGGACCAGGCCGACGTGCGGGTTGCCGGTCGGGGAGGGACAGAAGCGAACGCGGACAGGGGTCGCGTCAGTCACGCTTGACCACCTTGTTGGTGAGAGTGCCGATGCCTTCGATGGTGACGGCGACCTCGTCGCCGACTGCCAGGGGGCCGACCCCGGCCGGGGTGCCCGTGAGGACGACGTCGCCGGGGAGCAGCGTCATGGCCTCGGTGATGTGGACGATCAGGTCCTCGACGGAGCGGACCATCTGGCTGGTGCGGCCGAGCTGGCGCTGTTCCCCGTTGACGGTGCACATGATCGCGAGGTCGGACGGGTCGAGGTCGGTCTCGATCCACGGGCCCAGCGGGCAGGAGGTGTCGAAGCCCTTGGCGCGGGCCCACTGCTTCTCCCGCTGCTGCACGTCGCGGGCGGTGATGTCGTTGGCGCAGGTGTAGCCGAGGATGACGTCCCGCACCCGCTCCCGGGGGACCTCGCGGCACATCCGTCCGATGACGACCGCCAGCTCCGCCTCGTGGTGCACCTCCTGCGAGAAGGTGGGGTAGACCACCGGGTCGCCGTTGCCGACGACGGAGGTGGAGGGCTTGAAGAAGGTGAACGGGTCGGCGGGGACCTCGTTGCCCAGCTCACGGGCGTGCTCGGCGTAGTTGCGGCCGATGGCGACGACCTTGTTGGGGAGCGTCGGCGGCAGCAGCCGGACCTTGTCCAGCGGCACCTTCTGGCCCGAGCGCTCGAATTCGGCGAAGGGGTGGCCCTTGATGACGTCGATCTCCTCGTCCTCTAGGACGCCGAAACCGACGTTGCCGTCGATGGAGAATCTGGCGATGCGCACGGGTGGTCGCTGCCCCTTCGTGTTGCCGGCCGGAGTTGACGCTCCAGGCTATCGCGGGGGCGGCGGCTCGCCGGTGAGCCCTTCCGCAGGCCGGGGCGGCGGGTGGTGGCGCAGGTGAGCCGGGGCGCGTTGCGGGGCGGCGTCCGCCTTCACGGTTCGTCCACCTTCTGTCCGCGATCCTGCCCGGGGGGACTTGACGTGACGGGCCGTCAGCGTTCCGTGGCGCCTCCGCGGCCCGGACGGGGCGGCGCGGCGGCGGGCGGGGCGGGGCGCCGCCGACGCCCCGCCGGAAGAGGGGTGACGCACCGGCTCCGCCAGGGGTGCCGGAAGGGCGCATTGGGAGAGGTCGTGGCCGTTGTTCCCGCACGTCAGGTTATGGGGCGTATCCGACGGCAGATCCGGCACGCGAGGGCGATCTTGATGTGAGTTTCCTCACGGCGACGCGGACAAAAGCGACAAAAGTGCTGGCTGTGAAGGTAGAGCGAAAGGGACATCGACGGACCGAAGGGCACGTTCCGCTCCTGATCACCGCAGCAGGGACAGGGAGGCCGCCTGTGCGATTGGGGAGCTGATGTCCGCTTTCCGCCCCCTGTCCGCTCGACCCATCGTGACGCCGCGCGCACCATGCGTCACGTGTTCGACCGCCCGCACCGTCGGCCTTGTTGACGATCGGCCACTGTGCTGGAATTCCACGGACCGCCGCAGGACCCACCGGCGCGCGTAGGGCGCAGAGCAGAGCGCCGCGCGGAGGAGTCCGTAGCCCCAGCCAGGGACACGTACCCTCCGGTCACCCACCGACCACCAAGGGGGCAAGCGCCCCGACGACTCGACACCGTCCCACCGCCTGACGGGGGGACGCCTGGTCCAGAGGTTGCGACGCTAGTGCAGGGACGTTTCAAGAGGGATGGCAGCGCCGCGGCGGATCCGGAGCCGCGCGTAGACGGTGAGCGCGCCGCTGCGGCGTCGCACGCCCAGGCAGCCGACCCGGCGGACGAGCAGGCGCCCAGGGCCGAGGGTGCCGCCACCACGGCGGAGTCGCCGGTGGGCGGCAAGGGCGAGACGGCCGACACCGGTTCGCGGATGGCGCTGCGCAACTGGCGCATCAGCACGCGGCTGGTCTCCCTGCTGGCCCTGCCGGTGGCCGCGGCGACCGTCCTGGGCGGGCAGGCGATCCAGCGCTCGGTGGAGAACATCGACCAGCTGGACCAGATGCAGCTCCTGACGGAGATGACGCGCCAGGCCACCGAGCTGGCCGGCGCCCTGCAGACCGAGCGCGACCGCTCGGCGGGCCCGCTGGCCAGCGGCAGCTACCGCGCGGACGACGCCAACATCGTCGCGCCCCGCAAGGCCACCGACGAGGCGCGCAAGCAGTTCGAGAGCGCCACCGAGGACTTCAGCACCGAGGGCGGCGACCTCACCGGCGTCCACGCGACGATCGTCGACATCGACCGCCAGCTGAACAACCTCACCGAGATCCGGAACAAGGCCTACCAGGACGGGAACAACTACTCCCGGACGGTCACCGCCTACGACCAGCTCGTCACCTCGCTGCTCTCGCTCTCCCAGGACATGGCGCAGGCGACCAGCACCCCCGACATGATCCGCAGCACCCGTGCCCTGGCGGCGTTCTCCAGCGCCAAGGAGTACGCGTCGATGCAGCGCGCGATCATCACCGCGGGCCTGGCGCACAAGGGCGGAGCCCACCTGTCCACCAACGACCGCCAGCAGGGGCAGTGGGCGCTGGAGTCGGAGGACTCGGCGCGCAAGCGGTTCCAGGACACCTACGCCGACCGGGCCGAGGCGACCAAGCTCACCGCCAACCTGGACGACAACACCGACATCAGCGCCGCGGCCGGCTTCTCGCAGCGGGCGTTCCAGAGCAGCAGCGGCATCACCCGCGGCAGCATGAACTACCTCGACTGGTACGACCTGGACGACACCAAGATCCAGGAGATGTCCCGCATCGAGCAGTCGCTGCTGACGGACATGGAGCAGAAGGCCCGCCAGCTCCGCCAGGAGGCCACCGAGGACGGCATCATCAACGGTGCGCTCGTCCTTCTGGTGCTCGGCATCTCGCTGGTGGGCGCGTTCGTCGTCTCCCGGTCCATGGTGCGCTCGCTGCGCCGCCTCCAGGACACCGCGCAGCGCGTCGCGAAGGAAAGGCTGCCGCAGCTGGTGCGCCAGCTCTCCGACGCGGACCCGCACGACGTCGACACCTCGGTGGAGTCGGTGGGTCTGCACAGCCGGGACGAGATCGGCAAGGTGGCCTCGGCCTTCGACGACGTCCACCGCGAGGCCGTCCGGCTCGCCTCCGAGCAGGCGCTGCTGCGGGGCAACGTCAACGCGATGTTCACCAACCTCTCGCGCCGCAGCCAGGGCCTCATCCAGCGCCAGCTCTCGCTCATCTCCGAGCTGGAGTCCCGCGAGGCCGACCCCGACCAGCTCTCCTCGCTGTTCAAGCTCGACCACCTCGCCACCCGCATGCGCCGTAACGGTGAGAACCTCCTGGTCCTGGCGGGCGAGGAGCCGGGGCGCCGGTGGACCCGGCCCGTCCCCCTCGTCGACGTGCTGCGTGCCGCGGCCTCCGAGGTGGAGCAGTACGAGCGCATCGAGCTGAGCGCGGTGCCGGCCAACGAGGTGGCGGGCCGGGTCGTCAACGACCTCGTGCACCTGCTCGCCGAGCTGCTGGAGAACGCCACCTCCTTCTCCTCACCGCAGACCAAGGTCAAGGTCACCGGCCACGCCCTGCCCGACGGCCGCATCCTGGTGGAGATCCACGACACCGGCATCGGCCTCTCGCCGGAGGACCTCGCAGCGATCAACGAGCGGCTGGCCAGCCCGCCGACGGTGGACGTCTCCGTCTCCCGCCGCATGGGCCTGTTCGTGGTCGGCCGGCTGTCGCTGCGCCACGGCATCCGCATCCAGCTGCGCCCCTCCGAGTCCGGTGGCACCACGGCGCTGGTCATGCTGCCCGTCGAGGTCGCCCAGGGCGGTCGCAAGCCGAGCGGTCCCCCGGCCCGCCCCGAGGGCGGCGGCGCACCCGGCGGCAGCGGCAGCCGGCTGGCCGGTCTGCAGCCGCGCGGCCAGGTCGGCGGCGGCCGTCCCGCACTCCCGGCCCGCTCGGGCCCCGGCGGCGCGCCGCGTCCCCCGGAGCCCGGCCCGGCCCAGGGCCCGGGCGAGGCGGCAGCCTTCGGCGCACCGTCGCGCAACCCCCGCGACGACCGCGGTCCGAGCGTGGCACCGCCCACCGGCGCGCCCCGGCGTGAGGGCCAGCCGCAGCTCCCGAGCCGCGGCACCCCGGCCCAGCTCACCGGTGGTCCCGCCTACGACGCCCCCGGCGCGGAGGCCGCTCAGCCGCACGCCTCCGGTCAGGTCAACCTGTTCGGCGGCGAGGGGCAGGGGCCCGTCGCCCGTCCCGGGACGAGCTGGGGTGCCCGTCGCGAGCGCGACGACGACTGGCCGCTGGATTCCCGTGAGGGCCAGGACCAGCCGCGCGGCCACGACGAGCGGGAGCAGACCGGCAGCCACGCGCGGCCAGCGGCCGGCGGCCCGGGCGACACCGCACAGTTCGACCGACCGGACTTCGACGGACCGCCGCCGGGCAGCGCACCGGCCCAGCGGGGCGGCCCGGGTGACACCGCACAGTTCGACCGGCCCGACTTCGACGGACCGCCGCCCGGGACCGCACCGGCCCCGCGGTCGGCCGGCGCCTCCCGCCCGGGCTCAGGCCCGTACCCGGCGCCGGACGCCTACGGCGCTCCCGCCGGGTCCGGCTACGGCTCCGAGACCGGTTCCCACGCCGTGCCGCAGGGGTACAGCGAGCGTCCCGGATCGCCGTCCGACACCGGCCAGTACGAGCTGCCCGGCTACGACACCTCCTGGCAGGGCCGGCAGGCCGGCCGGTCCGCCGCCGGCGGTCCGCCGCGCGAGACGCCTCCGGAGCCGCAGACCACCGGCGAGTACCCCCGCCCCGGCGGTCAGCCGAGTCAGCTGGACCGCTACCAGCAGTCCGACCGTTACGAGCAGTCCGGCCGCTACGAACAGCCCGGCGTGTTCGAGGAGTCGGGGCTTGGGGGGCAGGCCCGGCCGGGCCGTGCGCCCGCCGAGGACGCCGACCCGTTCGCCGGTCCGGCGCCCGCCTCCCCCGAGGGCGGCCGCACCCCGATCTTCGACACCGTCGAGTCGCACTGGTTCCAGCAGCAGGCCCCGGACGGCTCGCCGGAGGCGTCGGGGCGGCTGCCGCGCCGCGCCGCCGGGCCGCGTCAGGACACCCCACCGGCAGGCGGCAACCCGCCGGCCGCGGGTGCCGCGGCGCCGCACGCGACCGGACGGCGCGACCAGGCCGAACAGGACCCGTGGCGCAGCTCCGCCAATGACGAGCGGTGGCGCAAGGCCGAGCAGGTCCGTCAGCCCGCTGCGGGCGGTGTGACCACCTCCGGTCTGCCGCGCCGGGTGCCGCGGGCCAACCTGGTGGCCGGCACGGCGCAGGCCCAGCCGGCACCGGAGACGTCCGGCCCCCAGGTCTCCCGGTCGCCCGACGAGGTGCGCGGGCGCCTGACCAACCTCCGCCGCGGGATCCAGCAGGGCCGGCAGGCCGGCACCTCTGCGACCGGCAACCACGGCATCGTCGATCCCCCTTACCAGCAGGAGCGTTAGTTGAGTCCGATGAGCCAGGCGGCGCAGAACCTGAACTGGTTGATCACCAACTTCGTGGACAACACCCCCGGGGTGTCCCACACGGTCGTGGTCTCCGCGGACGGTCTCCTGCTCGCCATGTCCGAAGGCTTTCCGCGTGACCGGGCCGACCAGCTGGCGGCGGTCGCCTCCGGTCTGACGTCGCTGACGTCCGGTGCCTCGCGCATCTTCGAGGGCGGCAGCGTCAACCAGACCGTCGTGGAGATGGAACGGGGCTTCCTCTTCATCATGTCCATCTCCGACGGGTCCTCGCTGGCCGTACTCGCCCACCCCGAGTGCGACATCGGCCTGGTGGGTTACGAGATGGCCCTTCTCGTCGACCGCGCCGGCACCGTCCTCACCCCCGACCTGCGCGCCGAACTCCAGGGGAGCCTCCTCAACTGACCTCCCCCGCCCGGTCGACCACAGGGTGTACGGCGCCGACTTCGCCGTACCCGGGCCCCCGAACCACCGACCCTGACCACCGTGCCGTCCCCATCGGCCCAGTCCGACGACAGTCGCGTCGTTCCGTCCGGAGGACCCATGACCCCGCCCCCCGCCTCTCCCGGCCCGTACGGCGGCTACAGCCAGACGCCGTACGGGGCCGAGGGCGACCAGCCGCTGGTGCGTCCGTACGCCATGACCGGCGGACGGACCCGGCCGCGCTACCAACTCGCCATCGAGGCGCTGGTCAGCACCACCGCCGACCCGGCGCAGCTTCCGACGCTGCTGCCGGAGCACCAGCGCATCTGCCACCTCTGCCGTGAGGTGAAGTCGGTGGCGGAGGTCTCGGCGCTGCTGCACATACCGCTCGGTGTCGCCCGCATCCTCGTCGCCGACCTGGCCGAGGCGGGCATGGTCGCCATCCACCAGCCGGGAGGCGGCGAGGCCGGCGGTACCCCCGACGTGACGCTGCTGGAGAGGGTGCTCAGTGGACTTCGCAAGCTCTAGCGGCACGGCCCGTTCCACCACCTCCGCGAAGATCGTGGTGGCGGGCGGCTTCGGTGTCGGCAAGACCACGTTCGTCGGGGCCGTCTCCGAGATCGACCCGCTGCGCACCGAGGCCGTGATGACCGCCGCCTCCGCGGGCATCGACGACCTCAGCCAGGTCCGCGGCAAGACGACGACGACCGTGGCCATGGACTTCGGCCGCATCACGCTCGACCAGGACCTCATCCTGTACCTGTTCGGCACCCCCGGGCAGGACCGGTTCTGGTTCATGTGGGACGACCTGGTCCGCGGCGCCATCGGTGCCGTCGTCCTCGTCGACACCCGCCGCCTGGCCGACTGCTTCCCGGCCGTCGACTACTTCGAGAACAGCGGCCTGCCCTTCGTCATCGCCCTCAACGGCTTCGACGGTTACCAGCCGTACACCCCCGAAGAGGTGCGCGAGGCACTGCAGATCGGTCCCGACACCCCGATCCTGACCACGGACGCCCGCACCCGCAGCGAAGCCAAGAGCGCGCTGATCACCCTGGTCGAGCACGCCCTGATGGCCCGCCTGCGCTGACACCGGGCCGGGGGCCGCTGGCCGACACTGCCGGACGCCCGGGGCCGGAGCCCGGGCGGTCCGGCGTCGCGGGATGTGCGAAGAGCCGTTTCCGGCCAGGCGGTTCCCCGGGCGGGCGGAGTGGGTTGTGGCGTTGACCACGCCTGCCCTGGGGCGACATAACGTTTCGACAGAGAATTGGCCGCCGGTTCGCACTGCGCGCGCACATGTGACTTCTCTGCGTCCATGACAGGACCTGCTTTTGCGGCTCTCTCACCCTGAACGCCCCATTTCTCACGCCGGTTCCCGGTCCTGGCCAGGCTTTACCCGGTGTTTGGAGGGGGCGGCCCTGACGTGCTGGAATTCGCTGAACTCAGCAGTCAGGGCACAAGGAACAACGGCACATGGGGCACCGCCGGTGCCCCAGCCGAGAGGTTGTTGGTCGAGTGAGGCGAAGCACGTCTGGCCCCGAGGCGCCCGAGCCGCGGCGCAGGGGCAACTTCACCCCGCCGTCGCACGGCACGTCGCCGGGTGGTGGCGAGGAGTCGGTGACTCCCCAGGGCCGCCGAGGAAGATTCTCGCCCCGCAACTGGCGGGTGGCCACCCGCCTGAACGCCATCATGCTCATCCCCGTGCTGCTGGCACTCGTCTTCGGTGGGCTGCGCGTCTACACCTCGGTGGAGACCTGGCACCAGGCTCAGGACGCGCAGAACACCGCCCGGCTGGTCAGTGCGGCGGAGACCTACGCCCAGGCACTCATCAGCGAGCGGGACGTCACCGCCCAGCCGCTGCTGGAGGGTCACCGCGACGATCCGGTCGTGACCCGGGCACGCGCGGCCACCGATCGGGCAGCGGCCCGGTTCGACGACGCCGTCAAGACCATGCCGGACACCTATGACCTCAACCGGCGGCTGAAGAAGGTCCGGGCGACCCAGCCCGAGCTGGCGAAGCTGCGGAAGGTGGCGTTCACCTCCGCGATGCCCGGCGTGCAGACCGAAGAGGCCTACGTCGAGGTGCAGCACCCGCTGATGGGCTTCGCCAACGAGCTCGGTGTCGGCACCGGCGAGCTGGCCTCCTACGGCCGCGCCGTCTACTCGGTCTCGCTGGCCAAGGCCGCCGAGTCGCTGTACCGCTCCATCGGCACGCACCTGCTGGTCAAGCCCGCCCAGCCGCTGGCCGGCAAGGAGCACAAGCTCCAGCTCACCGCGTTCAGCTCGTACCTCTACCTGGAGCGCATCGCGGTCGAGGAGTACGACACCGCCACGCCGCCCGAGGACGCGAGCCTGCTCAAGGACGGCGAGGCACGCCTGGAGCAGCAGGCCAAGCAGGAGGCGGCCCGGACCGGTCGCCGTGCCCCGGACCCGACGGCGGTCGCCACCGCCATCGGCAGCGGCGCCTCCCCCGCGCAGCTCGCCGCGCGGGGCGTCACCCCCGAACTCTGGTCGAAGATGACGACGGCCAAGTTCGACCTGTACCGCCAGGTGGAGAAGAAGCTCACCGACGACGCGTTGCAGGAGAGCACCGACCTGGTCGCCAGCAGCCGCCAGTCGGCGATCGTGGACGCCGCGATCGTGGTGGCCGCGCTGATCATCGCCTTCGTCATCGCGGGCCGGATGGCGCGCCGGATGAGCCGCAACATGCGCGAGCTGCGCACCGCCGCCTTCACCGTGGCCGAGCAGCGGCTGCCCATGCTGGTCGACCAGCTCTCGCGGTCGGCGCCGGGCAACGTGGACACCCGGGTGCGCCCGATACCCATCACCACCACCGACGAGATCGGCGAGGTGGCGCGCGCCTTCGACCAGGTGCACCGCGAGGCCGTGCGGCTCGCCTCGGAGCAGGCGCTGCTGCGGGGCAACGTCAACGCGATCTTCACCAACCTCTCGCGCCGCAGCCAGGGCCTGATCGAGCGGCAGCTGACGCTCATCACGGACCTGGAGAACAACGAGGCCGACCCGGACCAGCTGGAGAACCTCTTCCGGCTCGACCACCTGGCCACCCGTATGCGCCGCAACGGCGAGAACCTCCTCATCCTCGCCGGTGAGGACCCGGGCCGTGCCTGGAACCAGCCGGTGCCGCTGGTCGACGTGTTGCGCGCGTCGGTCTCGGAGGTCGAGTCCTACGAGCGCGTGGAGCTGACGAGCGTCCCGGAGACGGAGATCCACGGGCGGGCCGTCACCGACCTCGTCCACCTGCTGGCCGAGCTGCTGGAGAACGCCACCACCTTCTCCTCGCCGCACACCAAGGTCAGGGTCGTCTGCACCTGGCTCCCGGACGGCCGCGTGATGATCGAGATCCACGACAAGGGCATCGGGCTCACCCCCGAGGACTTCGCCGACATCAACCACAAGCTCGCCAACCCGCCCACGGTGGACGCGTCCGTCTCCAGGCGCATGGGTCTGTTCGTGGTCGGCCGGCTCGCCGAGCGGCACGGCATCCGCGTCCAGCTGCGTCCCTCGGGCGAGCAGGCGGGCACCACCTCGCTGGTGATGCTGAGCCCGGAGATCACCCACGGCGGCGGGGGCGAGGCGGGCCGGGAGGACGACTCCGACTTCACCGTCTCGCGGATCGTCCCCGAGCACCGCCAGCAGGACCTCGGCGCCCCCACCGCGGAACGTACCGCCGCCGAACTCGGTTTCGACGACTCCCGGTACGGCGCGCAGTCGCTGGACCCCGTCGAGCGGAGCCGTCAGCGCGAGGAGCGCCGGGCCGCCGTCGAGGAGCCGGCGGACTACCGCGAGAACTGGTCGCCGCGGCCGGACGGCGCGCCGGACGCTCCGGGAACGCCCGGCTTCGGGGCCCCCGCCCGCGAGGAGGGCGACGGGTACCGGGGCGGCCCCGTGGCGGACCCGTTCGGCGGCCGGGAGGACCGGATGGCCGGCCTCTTCGGCGGCCGGGAGCGCCCGGCGGACCCGACGGGGGCCGGGACGGCCGGGGACGCGGGTTACGGCGGTCCGGGCCACGGGGAGCCCGAGAGCTTCTCCAGTGGGCCGGTGCGGGCCGAACCGGGCCCGCTGGACCAGGGATTCGGGCACGGCGGCGGCCTGGCCGGACAGGTGCCCCCGCAGGGCCCGTTCGATGACGCGGGCCTCACCGACCGCGTAGCATTCGACCGTCCGGGGCCCGAGCCGCACGACGGCCACCCCGTCACGGACGCCGGTCTGCCGCGTCGAGCCGGCGGTGAACGGGAGTCCGCGCAGGGCTGGTCCGCGTTCGGGCAGCCGACCGGGCACCTGGAGGGATGGGAGCACCCGCAGGGCTCCCCCGACTCCGGTGTGGCCGACGGCGCCCCGGACGACGGCCCGTCGTGGCGCACCGCCAACGACGACCGTTGGCAGCGGGCAGAGCAGCTTCGCCAGCCGAAAGCGGGTGGCGTCACCGCCTCCGGCCTACCCCGCCGGGTGCCCCGCGCCAACCTCGTGGAAGGGACCGCCGAGGAGACTCCGCAGGGCGGGCCCCAGGTCTCGCGCGCCCCGGAGGCCGTCCGCGGCAGGTTGAGCGACCTGCGCCGCGGTGTCCAGCAGGGACGCGACTCGGGCACGGAGTCGCAACAGAATGACCAACAGGGCTTCGGCCCCGGCACCACCTACGATCAGGAGCGTTAGTGTGAGCCCGATGAGCCAGGCGGCGCAGAACCTGAACTGGTTGATCACCAACTTCGTGGACAACACCCCCGGGGTGTCCCACACAGTCGTGGTCTCCGCGGACGGCCTCCTTCTCGCCATGTCGGACGGTTTCCCCCGCGACCGGGCCGACCAGCTGGCGGCGGTCGCCTCCGGCCTGACGTCGCTGACGTCCGGCGCCTCCCGCATCTTCGAGGGCGGCAACGTCAACCAGACCGTCGTGGAGATGGAACGGGGCTTCCTCTTCATCATGTCCATCTCCGACGGGTCCTCGCTGGCCGTACTCGCCCACCCCGAGTGCGACATCGGCCTGGTGGGTTACGAGATGGCCCTTCTCGTCGACCGCGCCGGCACCGTCCTCACCCCCGACCTGCGCGCCGAACTCCAGGGGAGCCTTCTCAACTGACGCGTCGGCAATACGAACAGACAGTGCGTGGGACGTCACCACCCCATTAAGGTGCGGTGACGCGATCGGCGTCGGAAAACGGTACGTGGAGGAGGAAACGTGGCAACGCCCCCGAGCGGACACCCGTATGGATCCGGGCAGCGCCCCGAGGAACAGAGCCAGGCGCAGCACAACCGTTTCAACTTCCCCTCCACGCCCAGCCACCGGCGCCGTGCCCCGGAAGGGGACACCCGCTCCGACTCCGGTGCACCGGTCGCCGAGCCGCACCTGGCCGACGAGCACCTCGGCGGGCAGCCCGGCCCCTACGGGGGGCAGGGCGGCTCCCTGGGCGGCGGGCCGGGCCACTCGCCGCAGGCGGACCCCTACGCCCAGCAGGCCGATCCCGGCCGGCACTACCTGACCCAGGCGCAGGACCCGCCCGCGTACGGGCAGCCCGGCGCCGGCCGTCCCGCTCCGCAGGGGCAGGAGTACCCGGCGGCGCACGGGCAGCCCGGGTACCCGGCGCAGGGCTACCCGGCCCCGCAGGGGTACACCGCACAGCAGGAGTTCCCGGTGCAGCGGGAGTACCCGGTCCAGCAGGACCACTCCCCGCAGCACCGCGCCGAGCCGGTCCGTGAACCGTGGTCGCCGCGGGGCGCGGACGAGCAGGACACCGGCCGGCCCGCCCGGCGGCGGACCCCCACCGCCGCCGCACCTGCCGGGGGTGCGCACAACCCGCTGGTGCGCCCGTACGCCATGACCGGCGGACGGACCCGGCCGCGCTACCAGCTCGCCATCGAGGCACTGATCAGCACGACCGCCGACCCGGCCCGTCTCCAGGGGCAGTTGCCGGAGCACCAGCGGATCTGCCACCTGTGCCAGGAGATCAAGTCGGTGGCCGAGATCTCGGCGCTGCTCTCCATTCCCCTCGGCGTCGCCCGAATCCTCGTCGCCGACCTGGCCGAGGCCGGGCTCGTCGCCATTCATCAGCCCGGCGGCGACGAGTCCGCCGGCGGTCAGCCAGATGTGACACTGCTCGAAAGGGTGCTCAGTGGACTTCGCAAGCTCTAGCGGTGCAGCCCGCTCCACCACCTCCGCGAAGATCGTGGTGGCGGGCGGCTTCGGCGTGGGCAAGACCACGTTCGTCGGGGCCGTCTCGGAGATCAATCCGCTGCGCACCGAGGCCGTGATGACCGCCGCGTCGGCCGGTATCGACGACCTCACGCACGCGCCGGACAAGACGACGACGACCGTGGCCATGGACTTCGGCCGCATCACGCTCGACCAGGACCTCATCCTGTACCTGTTCGGCACCCCCGGGCAGGACCGGTTCTGGTTCATGTGGGACGACCTGGTCCGCGGCGCCATCGGTGCCGTCGTCCTCGTCGACACCCGCCGCCTCGCCGACTGCTTCCCGGCCGTCGACTACTTCGAGAACAGCGGCCTGCCCTTCGTCATCGCCCTCAACGGCTTCGACGGTCACCAGCCGTACGCGCCCGAGGAGGTCCGCGAGGCGCTCCAGATCGGCCCCGACACCCCGATCATCACGACGGACGCCCGCACCCGCAGCGAGGCCAAGAGCGCGCTGATCACCCTGGTCGAGCACGCCCTGATGGCCCGCCTGCGCTGACACCGGCTCCCGAAGGTCCCGTGCCCCTGTGCTCCGTGCGCCGGGGCACGCGTGTGTGCGGGGCGGGGCGGCCCGGGCCGCCCCTGGGTAGAATCGTGTGACGATGCCCCACGAAGCGGCGTTAGGGAGACAGGGACCATGAGCATCGACTACTCCGTGCTCCCCGACGGCTACCAGGTCAGTGTCTTCGACGGGGAGATCGTGTTGACGCCGCAGAGCGACACGCGGTATTGGACGATCGAGAGCATCGCCTTCGCGGCGCGGACCGGTCAGGTACCTCGCGCCCGTCGGCTCTCCGATGTTCTGATCACGTTCCCCGGCGAGAACGACGCAGCGCCGGACTTCGTGGTGCTGGCGGACGGTGCCGAACCGGTCCCGGGCCGCAAGGCCTACGACCACGCCGATGTGCTCCTCACCGTCGAGGTCGTCTCCCAACCCGGCGACCCCAAGGACTACGAACGCAACGTGGTCAAGTACGGGCGCTTCGGCGTGCCCCACTACCTCGTCGCCGACCCGTTCCGCCGTCGGGTGACGCTCTTCTCCGAGCCGTTCACCGCCGGCTACGGGCATGAAGAGACGGTCGCCTACGACGCCGGTGAGAAGGTCGTCCGCCTGGCGGACGGTACGGCTCTGCGGCTCGATCTGGCCGACTTCCCCGTCGCCGACTGAACTGAACGCGACGGCCGGTGGCCGGCACCCTCCTGGGTGCCGGCGCACCGCCCGTGAGGGGCGGGGGAGGGCGGCCCGCAGCGGCCGGCCGGGTAGCCGCGCC
>NZ_JBHWGP010000003.1:184343-209945 GCF_042733155.1 Streptomyces sp. NPDC059740
TTTTTTATTTCACTGTTCGGGCTCGGGGTCTCTATGGGGCCGACTCCCCGGGCCCCTACTCAACTCACCGCCCCGGCGGGGGGCCGCCACCCCCGGGGGGGCCGCCCCCCGGCCGTTCTCGGCGGGGTCAGCCCTGCCAGCTGCGCGCTCCGTGGAAGCCGCGACGGCGCTCCAGCCGCTGCCAGCGGGCCGCGGTGGCCCGGGGGCGCGTCGGGGCGGCGTGTGTCGGCTGGGCGGCGGCGCGGGCGATCAGCACGGCGGTGAGGGCCGCGAGCTCCTCCTCGCTGGCGACGCCCTTCTCCACGCGGATGGGGTGGGTGCCGGCAGGGTTCACTGGGGTTCGTCTCCTCGGTGCGTCGGGATGGGGAAGGTGCGGTCGGTGGCCGGTTACTGCGGCGGGTTGCCGTGCTTGCGGGCCGGCAGGTCGGCGTGCTTGGAGCGGAGCATGGCCAGCGAGCGGATGAGGACCGCGCGGGTCTCGGCGGGGTCGATGACGTCGTCGACCAGGCCCCGCTCGGCCGCGTAGTAGGGGTGCATCAGCTCGGACTTGTACTCCTTGACCATGTGCGCGCGCATGGCCTCGGGGTCGTCCGCCTCGGCGATCTGCTTGCGGAAGATGACGCCGGCGGCGCCCTCCGCGCCCATGACGGCGATCTCGTTGGTGGGCCAGGCGTAGGTCAGGTCGGCGCCGATGGACTGGGAGTCCATGACGATGTAGGCGCCGCCGTAGGCCTTGCGCAGCACCACGGAGATGCGGGGCACGGTGGCGTTGCAGTACGCGTACAGCAGCTTGGCACCGTGGCGGATGATGCCGCCGTGCTCCTGGTCGACGCCGGGGAGGAAGCCGGGGACGTCGAGCAGGGTGAGGATCGGGATGTTGAAGGCGTCGCACATCTGGACGAAGCGGGCCGCCTTCTCGGAGGCCTCGATGTCCAGCACGCCGGCCAGCGCCCGGGGCTGGTTGGCGACGATGCCGACGACCTCGCCGTCCATGCGGGTCAGGGCGCAGATGATGTTGGTGGCCCACTGCTCGTGGACCTCCAGGAACTCTCCGTCGTCGACGAGCTCCTCGATGACCGCGCGCATGTCGTAGGGCCGGTTGCCGTCGGCGGGGACGAGGTCCAGCAGGGCGTCGCCGGAGCGGTCGACGGGGTCCTCGCAGGACGCCGAGGGCGGGTTCTCGCGGTTGTTCTGCGGCAGCAGCGAGAGGAGGTAGCGGACCTCCTCCAGGCAGGTCTGCTCGTCGTCGTAGGCGAAGTGGGCCACGCCCGAGGTCGCCGCGTGGACGTCAGCACCGCCGAGGCCGTTCTGGGTGATCTCCTCACCGGTGACGGCCTTGACGACGTCGGGGCCGGTGATGAACATCTGCGAGGTCTCGCGGACCATGAACACGAAGTCGGTCAGCGCCGGGCTGTAGGCGGCGCCGCCGGCGCAGGGGCCGAGCATCACGCTGATCTGCGGGATGACGCCCGAGGCCTTGGTGTTGCGCTGGAAGATGCCGCCGTAGCCGGCGAGCGCGGAGACGCCCTCCTGGATACGGGCGCCGGCGCCGTCGTTGAGGGAGACCAGCGGGGCGCCTGCCTGGATGGCCATGTCCATGATCTTGTGGATCTTGGTGGCGTGGGCCTCGCCCAGCGCACCGCCGAAGATCCGGAAGTCGTGGGCGTAGACGAAGACCGTCCGGCCGTGGACCGTGCCCCACCCGGTGACCACACCGTCGGTGTAGGGCTTCTTGGCCTCCAGCCCGAAACCGGTCGCCCGGTGCCGGCGCAGCGGCTCCACCTCGTTGAAGGAGCCCTCGTCCAGCAGCAGGTCGATGCGTTCCCGGGCGGTGAGCTTGCCCTTGGCCCGCTGGGCCTCGGTCGCCCGCTCGCTGGGTCCTCGCCGCGCCTGGTCACGGATCGCGTGCAGCTCGGCGACCCGCCCCCGGGCGTCCTTCGCCTCCGCGGGCGCGTCATCAGCAATGGTCATGTATCGAAGGTACGGGCACCAAAGGGTCCGGGCCGATGTCGGTTAGGTACAACGTCCGACCCGATTTGGTGGGCAGGCAGCACAGAAGCGCCCTGCACAGCGCGGTCCGCCGCTGGTCCGTCCGGGTGAGCCGGGGCGCCCTCGGGCTGTAGGGGCCGGACAAACGGCGCCGCCCCGGGCCCGTCGATCTCCGTCCCGCCCCACCGCCACCCGGGACGGGAATGGAGGTGGGGCGGGACGGAGCGCCGTGCCGCTGCTCAGCCCTGCGGCTTCACCCCGGCGCGCAGCAGACCGTAGACGTAGGCGTCGTCCAGCGCCTGCCAGGAGGCGGCGATGACGTTCTCGGCGACGCCGACCGTGGACCACTCGCCCCGGCCGTCGCCGGTGGAGACCAGGACCCGGGTGATGGAGCCGGTGCCGAGGCGGCCCTCCAGGATGCGGACCTTGTAGTCGACCAGCTCCATGGCGGCCAGCTCCGGGTAGATCCGCTCCAGCGCGGCACGCAGCGCCCGGTCCAGCGCGTTGACGGGGCCGTTGCCCTCGGCGGTGGAGACGATGCGCTCGCCCTTGGCCCACAGCTTGACGGTCGCCTCGTTGGCGTGGGTGCCGTCGGGCCGGTCCTCGGTGATCGCGCGCCAGGACTCGACGGTGAAGTAGCGCAGGCCCTCCTGGTCCGCGCCCTCCTCCCGCTCCAGGAGCTGGCGGCGCAGCAGCAGCTCGAAGGAGGCGTCGGCGGCCTCGTAGCTGTACCCGGCCAGCTCGCGCTCCTTGACGCGGTCGACGATCCGGCCGACCAGCTCGCGGTCGCCGCCGAGGTCGACGCCGAGCTCCCGGCCCTTGAGTTCGACGGTGGCGCGCCCGGCCATGTCCGAGACCAGCATCCGCATGCTGTTGCCGACCAGCTCGGGGTCGATGTGCTGGTAGAGGTCGGGGTCGACCTTGATGGCGGAGGCGTGCAGGCCGGCCTTGTGGGCGAAGGCGGAGACACCGACGTAGGGCTGGTGGGTGGAGGGCGTGAGGTTGACGACCTCGGCGATGGCGTGGGAGATGCGGGTGGTCTCGGCCAGCTTGCCCTCGGGCAGGACCCGGCGCCCGTACTTCAGCTCCAGGGCCGCGACCACGGGGAAGAGGTTGGCGTTGCCGACGCGCTCGCCGTAGCCGTTGGCGGTGCACTGCACGTGGGTGGCGCCGGCGTCGACGGCGGCGAGGGTGTTGGCGACGGCACAGCCGGTGTCGTCCTGGGCGTGGATGCCCAGCCGCACCCCGGTCCGCTCCCGTACGGTGCGCACGGTGGCGGCCACCTGGGCGGGCAGCTTGCCGCCGTTGGTGTCGCACAGCACCACGACGTCCACCCCGGCCTCACCGGCGGTCGTGACGACCTGGAGGGCGTACTCGGGGTCCAGGTCGTAGCCGTCGAAGAAGTGCTCGCAGTCCAGGAAGACGCGGCGGCCGTGCTCGCGCAGGTGGCGGACGGTGTCGGCGATCATCGCCAGGTTCTCCTGCGGCGTGGTGCGCAGGGCACGCTCCACGTGGCCGAGGTGTGACTTGGCGACCAGGGTGACGACCGGGGCCCGGGAGTCCAGGAGCGCCTGGACGTTGGCGTCCTCGGCCACCGGAACACCGGCCCTGCGGGTGGAGCCGAAGGCCACGAGCTGGGCGTGGCGCAGTTCGACCTCGTCGTGGACGCGGGCGAAGAACTCGGTGTCCCGGGGGTTGGCGCCGGGCCAGCCGCCCTCGATGAAGCCGACGCCGTAGTCGTCGAGGTGGCGGGCGATCGTCAGTTTGTCCGCGACGCTCAGGTTGATGCCCTCACGCTGCGCACCGTCGCGCAGCGTGGTGTCGAAGACGTGGAAGGCGTCCCGCTCCTCGGCGGGTGCTGGGGCGTCCGTCATGGTGACTCCTGTCGGGTGTCGGTCCGGCCTGCCTCCGGGCGGAGGCCGGCCGTCGACCGGTTCCACCGTCCCACCGGGCCTTAGCGCGTGGGTCTCCGGCCGGGGTGCGCCGGAAACGAAAAAGACCCCTCGCGGGTGCGAGAGGTCTGCGCGCGGGTCTGGGACACGGCGGCCGTGCGTACGTCGGTCGGTACGGCACGGTCACTGCGGACCGGCGCGCCTGCTGCCAATAATCGTGGCGAACGAGGACACGCCCGCAGTCTCGCACACCCGCTGGGCGCCGGCGGCCCCCGTCTCAGGATGCGAACCGCCGGGGCCGGCCCGCGGGCAGTCCCGAGGGACGTGTCCGGCCGGGCTCCCGGGGCGCGCCGTGCGCCCCCCGGGAGCCCGCCGACCGGTCAGGAGGCCACGGGCGCCGCGGTCTCGGGGGCGGCGTCGCCGCCGGGCCCGGAGGCGCCGGTGCGGTGCAGGTCGATGGTGCGGGTCTCGCGCATCGTGAGGTAGACCACGAGGGAGACGGCGGCGCAGGCCGAGACGTACCAGAAGAAGCCGGACTCCATCCCGCCGTCCTTGAACCACAGGGCGACGTACTCGGCGGTGCCGCCGAAGAGGGCGTTGGCGATGGCGTAGGGCAGGGCGACGCCGAGGGCGCGGATGCCGGTGGGGAAGAGCTCGGCCTTCACGCAGGCGTTGATGGAGGTGTAGCCGGTGACGACGACGAGGGCGAGCAGCGCCAGCCCGAGCGCGGGCCAGTAGCCGCCGGCGTGCTGGAGCAGCGTCATGATCGGCACGGTGAGGAAGGTGGAGCCGACGGCGAAGGTGATCAGCAGCGGCCGGCGTCCGATGCGGTCGGAGAGGGCGCCGGCGAACGGCTGGAGGCACATGAAGAGGAAGAGGGCCGTGAAACTGACCAGGGAGGCGGTGTTCTTGGGCAGGCCGGCGCTCTGCGAGAGGTACTTGGTGAGGTAGGTGGTGTACGTGTAGTACGCCACGGTGCCGCCCATGGTCAGCGCGATGACGAGGAACGCCTCGCGCTTGTGGGCCCACAGCGCCTTCAGGGTGCCGCGGTCGGGGTCGTTGCGGGCGCTCTCGTCGCCCGCGTAGACCTCGGTCTCCAGCATGTGGCGCCGCAGGTAGAAGACGATGGCCGCGCCGAGCGCCCCGATGACGAAGGGCAGCCGCCAGGCCCAGTTCTGGAGCGCCGCGTCGGACATCGTGTGCTGGAGCACGATCTGCAGGGCGAGTCCGACGAGCTGGCCGGCGGTCATCGAGACGTACTGGAAGCTGGAGGCGAACCCGCGCCGGTCGGCGGAGGACGCCTCGGTGAGGTAGGTGGCGCTGGCCGCGTACTCGCCGCCCACGGAGAGGCCCTGGAGCATGCGGGCGACCAGCAGCACGGCCACGCCGCCGTAGCCGGCCACGCCGTAGGTGGGCGCGACGGCGATGAGGATCGCCGACAGCGACATCAGCGTGACGGTGAGGGTGAGGGCGGCCTTGCGGCCCCTGCGGTCACCGATCCGGCCGAGCAGCCAGCCGCCGACGGGACGGAGGAAGAAGCCGACCGCGAAGACCCCCATGGTGTTCATGAGGCTGGCGGTCGCGTTCCCCTTCGGGAAGAAGGAGGCCGCGAAGTACACCGCGAAGCTCGAGTAGACGAACCAGTCGTACCACTCGACCATGTTGCCGGCCGAGCCGACCCAGACCTTCTTCCACTGCTGTCGTTCCATAGTGCGACACCGTCTCCCACCAGCAGCTCTTCGCACAAGACTGCGAAGTACAACGATTTCGTACGCCGGGGGCGAGCGGCTCCGCGGCGACGGTCCGCGCAGCTACTCGCGCGGCGCCAGCGCCTCGTCGAGGAAGGCGGCGACGTGGCCCCGCACGGCCTCCCGCTCGGTGCCGGGCAGGCCGACGACGAGGTGGGTGCCGAAGCCGTCGAGCAGGGCGCGGGTCCGGGTGGCCAGGGCCTGCGCCGGGACCTCGCGGAACTCGCCGGCGGCGACGCCCTCGACGAGCAGCGCCACGAGGTCGCGGTGCCAGGCGAGTTCGAGTTCGAGCTGGCGGTCCCGGATGGCGGCGTCGGCGTTCTGCGAGCGGTTCCAGACCTCCAGCCACAGCGTCCAGCGGGGGTCGCGGTGCCCCTGCGGCAGGTACAGGTCGACCAGGGCGTCCAGCCGCTCGCGGGCGGGCACGCGTCGCGAGAGCGCGGCCCGGCGCTCGGCGCCGAGCTGCTCCTCGCTCCACTGGAGGGTCTGGAGCAGCAGCTCGTCCTTGGTGCCGAAGTAGTACAGCAGGTGCCCGCTGCTCATGCCGACCTCGCGGCCGAGCCCGGCCATCGTCAGCCGCTCCAGACCCCGCTCGGCGATGCTGGCCATCGCCGCCGCGAACACCGCCTCCCGCGGGGGCGCGTTGCGTCGCCGCCGGGTGGGGGCCTCGGCCACGGGGACTCCTCCTCGGGTGCGGGTCCCGCCGGCGGGGCGGGCGCTACGGGTGCGGCTGTCCAGTCTTTCACGGGAGCGGGGTGGCGGGAGGCGGGGCGGAGCGCAGGGCTCGGTCACCTTGGGGTGGCCGCGGCCGGGGTCACAGCCGACGGCCCGGCGCGTGGACGCCCCGGGCGCCGGCGACGTCAGGCGGCCTGGCCCTGCGGCTGGGGAGCCTGGGCCTTCGGGTCGGGGCCGTACTGGTTGGGTCCCCTCTGGCCGTCGAAGAGCGCGAGGACCGGGACGACGGGGGTGAAGGTGAACAGGGCCAGCCATCCCGAGCGGCCCGTGTCGTGCATGCGCCGGGCCGCCACCGCCACGGTGGGGAGGACGAGGATCAGGAGGTAGAGCTGGACCACGAGGTGATAGGTGTCCCGCTCGATGATGCGGTGGTCGGCGAGCAGGCGGACGATGTTCATCAGGACGACATGGGTGAGCACGAACGTCCAGTACTCGGTTCGTCGTGCCCGTCCGTGGAAGACGGCGTACTTTCTCCACGGCGTCAGGTACCAGTGCATGCAAGCCCCCCGGGCGGGTCGTCGGTGCGGGCGCCGGGCCCGGGCCTGCGCACACCCGGAGGCCGCGCCGGCCCGGGCTCGCCCCGCCGTGCCCTTCTCCGACCCACGTGACCCGCCCGGGGTTGTACGGCCCGGCGGAGATTCCGCCGGGACCGCCCGGACGCGGTGCGGTGCCTACACCCGCGGCTGCTGCTGGGTGATGCAGTGGATGCCGCCGCCCGCGGCGAAGATGGTGCGGGCGTCGACCTGGACCACTCGGCGCTCGGGGAAGAGGCGCCGGAAGAGCGCGGCGGCCTGGGTGTCCCGCTCCTCGTCGGCGAAGGAGCACAGGACCACGCCGTCGTTGCACAGGTAGTGGTTGATGTAGGAGTAGTCCGCCCAGCCCCCGTCGGCCTCCAGTTGCCGGGGGGCGGGGACCTCCACGACCTCCAGGCGGCGGCCGGCGGCGTCGGTGGCCGAGCGCAGCAGGGCGGCGATCTCCCGGGTGACCTCGTGGTCGGGGTGGGCGGGGTCGGGCTGGCTGTGGACCACCACGGTTCCCGGGCGGGCGAAGGCGGCGACGATGTCGACGTGGCCGAGGGTGCCGTAGTCCTGGTAGTCGCCGGTCAGGCCGCGCGGCAGCCAGATCGCGGTGGTGGTGCCCAGGTGCGCGTGGATCTCGGCCTCGACCTCCTCGCGGGTGCGGCCGGGGTTGCGTTCGGGGCCGAGTTGCACGGTCTCGGTGAGCAGCACGGTGCCCTCGCCGTCGACGTGGATGCCGCCGCCCTCGTTGACGAGGGTGCTGCGGAAGGTGCGGGCGCCCGCGAGGTCGGCGACGTGGCCGGCGATCTTCTCGTCGTGCTCCCAGCGCGCCCAGGGCTGGGCTCCCCAGCCGTTGAACGTCCAGTCCACGGCGGCCAGTTCGCGTCCGTCGGTGACGAAGGTGGGGCCGATGTCGCGCATCCAGGCGTCGTCCAGGTCCCGCTCGACCACGTCGATGCCGGGGCCGAGGGCCGACTTCGCCGCCTCGCCCTGGCCGCGACCCGCCACCACCGTGACCGGCTCGAAGACGCGTACGGCGCGGGCCACCGCCGTCCACGCCCGGCGGGCTTCGGCCAGGGCGTCCCCGCCCTCGTCCTCGAACGTCGGGTTGGGGCCGGGCCAGGCCATCCAGGTGCGCTCGTGCGGGGCCCACTCGGGGGGCATGCGGAAGCCTGCTGCCACTGGGGTGGTCATGGTCGTCCTTCGGTCGGGCGGGGTGGGTGTCCGCGCGGAGCGGCGATCGGGAGGGAGAGGCGGGGCGGGTGTCGGTCCCGGCCGGACGCCGCTGGGCGCGCGGCCGGGCCGGCCGGGCCTCGGTCCGCCGGGGCGGGGTGAGGCGCCGGGCCGCCGGGGTCAGAGGAAGTACAGCCGCGAGAGGGAGACCTGCTCCGCGGGTTCGGAGCGCATCGGGGTGCCGTCGAGGGTGACCAGTCCGCTGCGTGCGTCCACCTCGACGTTGCCCACCCGGGAGTTGTGGACGAGGTCGGCGGGGCCTATGCCGCGGGTGCCGCGCACGGCGACGCGGCGCCGACGGGTGGGCACGCCGTCCCCGCCCTGCTCGGCCGCGGTGCGGGAGACGAAGGCGACGGACAGGTCGGCGGCGGTGGCCCCGTGTGCGCCGAACTGCGGTCCCAGGACCAGCGGTTCGCAGGTGTCGGTGGCGGCGTTGGGATCGCCGGTGACGCCGTAGGCGGGAAAGCCGTTCTTGAGCACCAGTTGGGGCTTGGCGCCGAAGTACTGCGGGTGCCACAGCACGATGTCGGCCATCTTGCCGACCTCGATGGAGCCGATCTCGTGGGCCAGTCCGTGGGCCAGGGCGGGGTTGAGGGTGAGCTTGGCGACGTAGCGCAGGACGCGCGCGTTGTCGTCGTGCGGGCCGTCGCCCTCCAGCGGGCCGCGTTCGGCCTTCATCTTGCCGGCCATGGCGAAGGTGCGGCGCACGGTCTCGCCCGCGCGGCCCATGCCCTGCGCGTCGGAGGAGGTGATGCCGATGGCGCCGAGGTCGTGCAGGACGTCCTCGGCCCCCATGGTTCCGGCGCGGATGCGGTCCCGGGCCATGGCGGCGTCGCCCGGCAGGTCCGTCTTCAGGTCGTGGACGGAGACGATCATGCCGTAGTGCTCGGCGACGGCGTCCCGGCCGAAGGGCAGCGTGGGGTTGGTGGAGGAGCCGATGACGTTGGGGACACCTGCCATCTTCAGCACGTTGGGCACGTGGCCGCCGCCGCAGCCCTCGATGTGGAAGGCGTGGATGGTGCGGCCCTCCAGGACGGCGAGGGTGTCCTCCACCGAGAGGCACTCGTTGAGGCCGTCGCTGTGCAGGGCCACCTGCACGTCGTGCTCCTCGGCGACGCGCAGCGCGGTGTCCAGGGCGCGGGTGTGGGCGCCCATGTCCTCGTGCACCTTGAAGCCGCAGGCGCCGCCCTCGGCCAGCGCCTCGACGAGCGGCGCCGGGTGGGAGGACGAACCCCGGCCGAGGAAGCCGATGTTGACGGGCCAGGCGTCGAAGGCGTTGAAGGCGTGGTGCAGCGCCCAGGGCGAGTTGACGCCGACGCCCCAGACGGGGCCGAACTCCTGGCCGATGATCGTGGTGACGCCGGAGGCGAGGGACGCCTCCATGATGCGCGGGGAGAGCAGGTGGACGTGGGTGTCGACCGCTCCGGCGGTGGCGATCATGCCCTCGCCGGAGACGATGGAGGTGCCGGTGCCCACGACGACGTCCACCCCGTCCAGGGTGTCGGGGTTGCCGGCCCGGCCGACGGCGTGGATACGGCCCTCGCGGATGCCGATCGAGACCTTGCGGATGCCCTGGACGGCGTCGATGACCAGTACGTTGCTGATGACCACGTCACAGGTCTCGCGGACGGCGGCGGCCCGCAGGTGGAGGCCGTCGCGGGCGGTCTTGCCGAAGCCGGCGAGGAACTCCTCCCCCTGCTGCTGGGCGTCGGACTCCACCCGCACCACCAGCCCGGTGTCGCCCAGGACGACGCGGTCGCCGGCACGGGGGCCGTGGACGGCCGCGTAGGCCCGCAGTTCCTCGGTCTCGGCTTGGCTGGTCATCGCCGGTCCTCCTGCCGGTTCGGGGTGGCGCCGGGCGGGGTCGCCGCCTGGGTCGGGGTGGTCTGCGCGGTGGCGGGTCGGGCGCCGAGGTAGCCGCAGGCCGCGGCGCGGTGCAGCGCCTCCTCCTTGGCGCCGGGCGCGTCCAGCGGACCGTCGACGAGGCCGGCGAACCCGACGGCGACCCGGGCCCCGCCGATCGGCAGCAGGTCGACGGTGACGTCGGCGTCGGGGTCGAACCGCACGGAGGAGCCGGCGGGGACGCAGAGCCGCATGCCGTAGGCGGCGGCCCGGTCGAAGTCCAGGCGCGGGTTGGCCTCGAAGAAGTGGAAGTGCGAGGTGACGCTGACCGGCACGGTCGCGGTGTTGCGCACCGTCAGCGTGCATGCCGGGCGTGGGCCGGGCAGCGCCGGGCCGGGCAGTACGGCACCGGGGACGCGGGTCGCCTCGTCCGCCCCGCCGTCCGGGCCGGCCGCGGGGGCGCCGCCGCGCAGCGGGTCGGTGACCACCGCGAGGCGGGAACCGTCGTCGAAGACCGCCTCGACGTGGACCTCGGTGACCACGTCGGCGACGCCGGGCAGGACGTCCTCGGGCCCGAGCACGGCGCGGGCCGCCTCGATCGCGTCGGCCAGCCGGCCGCCGTCCCGGGCCGTCTCGCAGACGGTGTCCGCGATGAGGGCGGTCGCCTCGGGGACGTTCAGCCGCAGGCCGCGGGCCAGGCGGGCCCGCGCCAGTTCGGCGGCGCCGAACAACAGCAACCGGTCGCGCTCGGTCGGGGTCAGCCGCATCCCGTCCACCTCTCAGCTCGCTTAGATCGACACTCTAATTCTTCTTCCGTACGACGCAACCCATTGACCTGCTACCAGGAAGTGCGTCACATTGAGCGCTGCTCTAAACGTGCCCACGGTCTCTCAGGGGAGCGCCTATGCCGATAGAACAACGCGGGGTCGACACCATCCCGGACGTGGAACGCACCAGCCGTCCCCGGGACCTCGTGTCGATCCTGCTCGGCTCCAACCTGGCGCTCGGGGTGGTCATCTTCGGCTGGCTCCCGGTCTCCTTCGGCCTCGGCTTCTGGCCCTCGGTGACCTCGCTGCTCGTGGGCACCCTGGCCGGCACGCTGCTGACCGCCCCGCTGGCCCTGGTCTCGCTGCGCACCGGCACCAACCTCTCGACCAGCAGCGGCGCCCACTTCGGGGTGCGGGGCCGGCTCGTCGGGTCGGTGATCGGGCTGCTGCTCTCGCTCGGCTACACGGCCCTGACGCTGTGGGTGGGCGGTGACGCGGTGGTCGGCACCCTCACCCGGCTGACCGGACTGCCCTCCTCCGGCGCGGTCTACGCGGTGGTCTACGCGGCGCTCGCCGTCTGCACCGCGCTCGGCGCCGTCTACGGCTACCGGCTGCTGCTGCGCCTGAGCCGGGCCCTGGCGGTCGGCATGACGGTGCTCCTGGTGCTGGGACTGTTCGCGTACGCGCCGCACTTCTCGACGGCCGCACCGGCCGGCGGCTACCTGCTCGGCGGGTTCTGGCCGACCTGGCTGCTGGCGGTCGTCTCCGCGGGACTGAGCGGGCCGATCGCCTTCATCACGCTGCTGGGCGACTACACCCGCTACATCTCCCCGCGCCGCCACTCCTCGCGCACGGTCTACCTCGCGACCTGCGCCGGGCTGGTGGCGGGCCTGCTGGTGCCGCAGCTCTTCGGCACCTTCACCGCCCTCGCGGTGGACTCGGCGACCGACTACGCCGGGCCGCTGGTGGCCGGATCACCGCTGTGGTACCTGGCCCCGCTGCTGCTCGGTGCCTCGGCGGGCTCGGTGGGCAACGCGGGGCTGATGCTCTACTCGATGGGCCTGGACCTCGACGCGATCCTGCCGCGGGCCAGCCGCACGCAGGCCACCTACGTGGTCGCGGCCCTCGCCACCGTCCTGGTCTACCTGGGCCACTTCGCGTGGGCCGCGCAGGACGCCATGACCTCGTTCGTGCTGCTGCTCACCGCCGTCGGTACACCCTGGGCAGTGATCACCGTCATCGGCTACGCCCGGTGCCGCGGGGTGTACGACGCCGACGCGCTCCAGGTCTACAACCGGCGGACACGGGGCGGGCGTTACTGGTACCGCGGCGGCTGGCACCTGCGGACGGTGGTGTCCTGGGCGGCGGGTTCGGTGACGGGGCTCGCCTCCGTGGACACGCCTCTCTACCGCGGCCCGCTGGTGGAGGTGACCGGCGGCATCGACATCAGCTTCCTGCTCGCCGCGCTGGTGACGGCGGTGGCGCAAGCCCTGCTGACCCGCGGTGAGGACGCGCCCCGGCGCACGGACGAGCCGCTCCCCGTCGAGGGGCAGCCGACGGCCGACGCCACCGGTTGAGCGGCGCCCGGTGCCACGGGGGCGGCCCGGGTCCCCGCGCTCGGACGCGAGGACCCGGGCCGCCTCCGGCTCAGCCCAGGGGGTGCATCCAGCCGTGGGGGTCGGCGACCGCACCGGTCTGGATGCCGAGCAGCGCCTTGCGCAGCTTCATCGTGACCTCGCCGGCGCCGCCGTCGGCCACGGTCCAGCTCGCCCGCGTCGACTTCACCGAGCCGACGGGGGTGATCACGGCGGCGGTGCCGCAGGCGAAGACCTCGGTCAGGCTGCCGTCCTCGGTGGCCGCCTTCCAGTCCTCGACCGAGATCCGCTCCTCGGCGACCCGGTAGCCCATGTCCGCGGCGATGCGCAGCAGCGAGTCGCGGGTGATGCCGGGCAGCAGCGAGCCGGAGAGCTCCGGCGTGACGATGCGGTCGCCGAAGACGAAGTAGAGGTTCATGCCGCCCATCTCCTCGATCCAGCGGCGCTCGATCGCGTCCAGCCAGACCACCTGGTCGCAGCCGTGCTCGACGGCCTGCGCCTGGGCGACCAGCGAGGCGGCGTAGTTGCCGCCGGCCTTGGCCGCGCCGGTGCCGCCGGGGGCGGCCCGCACGTACTCCTCGGACAGCCAGACCGAGACGGGCTTGACGCCGCCGGAGAAGTAGGCGCCGGCCGGGGAGGCGATGACGATGAAGAGGTACTCGTTCGCGGGCTTGACGCCCAGCCCGACCTCGGTGGCGATCATGAAGGGCCGCAGGTACAGCGACTCCTCGCCGGTGCCGGGCACCCACGCCTTGTCCTGGCGCACCAGCACGTCACAGGCCTCGACGAAGGTCTCCACCGGCAGCTCCGGCATGCTCAGCCGGCGGGCCGAGTCCTGGAAGCGGCGCGCGTTGGCGTCGGGGCGGAAGGTGGCGACCGAGCCGTCGGGCTGCCGGTAGGCCTTCAGCCCCTCGAAGATCGTCTGCGCGTAGTGCAGCGTCATGTTGGCGGGGTCGAGCGGCAGCGGGGCGTACGGCACGAGCTGCCCGTCGTGCCAGCCCCGGCCCTCGGTCCACCGGATGGTGACCATGTGGTCGGTGAAGTGGCGGCCGAACCCGGGGGCGGCGAGGATCTGCTCCCGCTCGGCGTCGGAGAGCGGGTTCGCCGTGGGCTTGAGCTCGATCGTGGGCGTCGTCATGTGCCTGTTCCTTCGCTACGTCTGTCGGCACCGCGCGGCTGCTCGGCTCGCCCGTACCGCCTGCCCTGGGGCAGATGGCGCGGCGGGCCCGGCGGGAAGCGGCGCCGTGGGGTGCGGCGACCGCGGCCCCGGGGCACTCACTGGTGTCCCTCGGGCCTTTCCCCGTCCCGGGGAGTCCGCGCACCGTTGCCCGTCCGGGTCACGACGGGGGACTCCTCGGCGGTGCCATGTTCGATTATCGCCCCACGGCGTCCGCTTCCGACACCCTTGGCCGGTGTGAGCTGGGACGGGTCCCGGCAGACCGGGTCCCGGCAGACCGGGTCCCGGCAGGCCGGGTCCCGGGCGGCGGGCCGGACCGCCCGGTCCGGGAGGCACCGAACCAGGCGGTGGCCCGTCCCGCCCGGCCGCGGCCGTCACCCTGGGGCGCGGTGCTCGGTCGGGGGGCGGGCCACCGTCGGGCCGGGTCCGCCTGAGCGGTCAGGCAGCCACCTGGCCGGCCAGGGCGTCGCCGATCTGCTCGGTGGTGCGCGGCGTGCCGTCGCGGGCCTCCAGGTCGGCCGCCACGGCCTCCTCGACCCGGGCCGCCTGGGCCTCCAGGCCGAGGTGGCGCAGGAGCAGCGCAACCGAGAGGATCGTCGCCGTCGGGTCCGCCTTGCCGGTGCCCGCGATGTCGGGGGCCGAGCCGTGGACGGGCTCGAACATCGAGGGGAACTCGCCGGAGGGGTTGATGTTGCCGGAGGCGGCCAGGCCGATGCCGCCGGTGACGGCCGCGGCGAGGTCGGTGAGGATGTCGCCGAAGAGGTTGTCGGTGACGATGACGTCGAACCGCTCGGGCTGGGTCACGAAGAAGATCGTGGCCGCGTCGACGTGCAGGTAGTCGGTGCTGACCTCGGGGTACTCGGCGGCGACCCGGTCGAAGATGTTCTTCCACAGGTGGCCGGCGTGGACGAGGACGTTGTTCTTGTGCACCAGCGTGAGCTTGCGGCGGGGGCGGGCCTTGGCCCGCTCGAAGGCGTCCCGGACCACGCGCTCCACGCCGTAGGCCGTGTTCACGCTGACCTCGGTGGCGACCTCGGCCGGGGTGCCGGTGCGCAGGCTGCCGCCGTTGCCGGTGTAGGGGCCCTCGGTGCCCTCACGGACCACGACGAAGTCGATGTCGGGGCGGCCCGCGAGGGGGGTGGTGGTGTTCGGGAAGAGCCGCGAGGGCCGCAGGTTCACGTAGTGGTCGAAGGCGAAGCGGAGCTTGAGCAGGAGCCCGCGCTCCAGGACGCCGGACGGGACCGAGGGGTCGCCGATGGCACCGAGGAGGATGGCGTCGTGGCCCTTGAGGGACTCCATCTCCTCGTCGGGCAGGGTCTCCCCCGTGGCGTGCCAGCGGCGGGCGCCGAGGTCGTAGTCGGTGGTTTCCAGCTTGACGTCCTGCGGAAGCACGGCGCGGAGGACCTTCAGGCCCTGCGCCACGACCTCCTGGCCGATGCCGTCACCGGGGATCACTGCGAGGCGAATGCTGCGAGACATGGGCCGACCCTACTCTTCGTCCCACTCCCTGACACGCCCGTCCAAGATGTGGACTTGGCGGCGTCGGGCGGGCCGGACCGGCACGGCGACCGGTCGGCCTGCCCGCAGCGCCGGGGTCGGGGAGCGCACCGCACCCCCCGTGCCCGCCGCCGGGAGTCAGTGGCCCGTCTGGCCGCCGTTGTCGCGGCGGTCGAGTGCGCGCTGGAGGGCAGCGGCGGCGTTCCTGCGGTCCTCGTCGCCCTTGCGGGCGGAGTGCCGGATCCTGCGGCCACGGACAGCGGTCTCAGCCATGGTTCACCCTTCCACCGTCCCGTGGCCTCGGCGCGCGGGACGTTCGTCGTCAGTCATCTGAGGAAGCGTTACGCGGGATGGACCGGTAGGGGCGGGGGCCTGCGCGCCGCAGGGGTCACCTGCACGGGGGCGCGCGCCACAACCGCTCTCGCCCGATGGGACGAGACCTTCGGCTCCCTACAAAGGTAGGGCAGATCGGTCGTGTTGTCCGCACAATTACTTGGCCTTCCTACTATTTGAGACGGGCGGCGTCCTCCTGCCCCGCCACCACCCCCGCCCGGGGCGCCGCCGACATGCGACCGCCGCCCGCGGCGGGTGCCGGGGCGGCGGTCGGGTGGGCGGGCGGCGGCGCGGCCCGCGGGCGGGTCAGCCCATGTGCGGGTAGCGGTGGTCGGTCGGGGCCACCATGGTCTCCTTGATGGCGCGCGGCGACATCCAGCGCAGCAGGTTGAACTTCGACCCGGCCTTGTCGTTGGTGCCGGAGGCGCGGGCGCCGCCGAACGGCTGCTGGCCGACGATCGACCCGGTGGGCCGGTCGTTGAGGTAGAAGTTGCCGGCCGCGAACCGCAGCTTCTTCGAGGTCTCGGCGAGCACGGCCCGGTCCCGCGCGATGACGGCACCGGTCAGCGCGTAGGCGGCGACCGACTCCATCTGGTCCACCACCGCGTCGTAGTCGGCGTCCTCGTAGACGTGCACGGCGATGATCGGTCCGAAGTACTCGGTGGAGAAGACCTCGTTCTCCGGGTCGGTGCAGGTGATCACCGTCGGGCGGACGAAGTAGCCCACCGAGTCGTCACAGGTGCCGCCGGCCACGATCTCGCAGGTCGGGTCGGCCTCGGCCCGCTCGATGGCCGCACGGCTCTTGGCGAACGCCCGCTCGTCGATGACCGCCCCGAGGAAGTGGGACAGGTCGGTGACGTCGCCCATCTCCAGCGCCTCGGTCTCGGCGACCAGCTCCTCGCGGAAGCCGTCCTCCCAGATCGACCGCGGGAGGTAGGCCCGGGAGGCGGCGGAGCACTTCTGCCCCTGGTACTCGAAGGCGCCGCGGATGATCGCGGTCTTCAGCACGGCCCGGTCGGCGGTGGGGTGGGCGACGATGAAGTCCTTGCCGCCGGTCTCGCCGACGATGCGGGGGTAGGAGCGGTAGCCGGAGATGTTCTCGCCGACGGTCTTCCACAGGTGCTGGAAGGTGGCCGTCGAGCCGGTGAAGTGGATGCCCGCGAGGTCGCGGTGGCGCAGCGCGACCTCGGAGACCGCGCGGCCGTCGCCGGTGACGAGGTTGATGACGCCCTTGGGCAGGCCGGCCTCCTCCAGCAGCTCCATGAGGAGGACCGCGGCGTGGGTCTGCGTCGGCGAGGGCTTCCACACCACGACGTTGCCCATGAGGGCCGGGGCGGTCGGCAGGTTGCCCGCGATGGCGGTGAAGTTGAAGGGGGTGATCGCGTAGACGAAGCCCTCCAGCGGGCGGTGGTCCATGCGGTTCCACACGCCGTTGGGCTGCACCGGCGGCTGCTCCTGGAGGAGCTCGCGGGCGAAGTGGACGTTGAAGCGCCAGAAGTCGACCAGTTCGCAGGGCGCGTCGATCTCGGCCTGCTGGGCGGTCTTGGACTGGCCCAGCATGGTGGAGGCGGCGATGGTCTCCCGCCACGGGCCCGAGAGCAGGTCCGCGGCCTTGAGCAGGATCGCGGCACGCTCGTCGAAGGGCATGTCGCGCCAGGCGGGGGCGGCGGCGAGCGCCGCGTCCACCGCGTCCCGGGCGTCCTGCTCGGTGGCCTCGGCGTAGGTGCCGAGGACGGCCTTGTGGCGGTGCGGCTGCACGACGTCCACGCGGGCGCCGCCGCCCATCCGCTTCTCGCCGCCGATGGTCATCGGCAGGTCGATCGGGTTCTCGGCCAGTTCCTTGAGTTTGGCCTCCAGGCGGGCGCGCTCCGGGCTCCCGGGCGCGTAGCCGTGCACCGGCTCGTTGTAGGGGGCGGGAACGTGGGTGACGGCGTCCATCGGTGCCGGTTCTCCTTCGGGTGGGAGGTGCTGGTCGGTGCGGGAAGGGGCGGTCAGCCCCGGGTGGCCAGGGAGCGCAGGAAGAAGGTGAGGTTGGCGGGGCGCTCGGCGAGGCGGCGCATGAAGTACGCGTACCAGTCGGTGCCGTAGGGGACGTACACGCGCATCCGGTGCCCCTCGGCGACCAGCCGTTCCTGTTCGGCGGTGCGGATGCCGTAGAGCATCTGGAACTCGTACTCCGAGGACTTGCGTCCCGCGCGGCGGGCCAGGTCCTGTCCGATGGCGACCATCCGGGGGTCGTGCGATCCGACCATGGGGTATCCCTCGCCGGCCATGAGGATCTTCAGGCAGCGGACGTAGGCCTTGTCCACCTCGTGCCGCTCCTGGAAGGCGACCGAGGCCGGCTCGTTGTAGGCGCCCTTCACCAGGCGCACCCGGGAGCCTTCCCCGGCCAGCGCACGGCAGTCCTCCTCGGTGCGGAACAGGTAGGACTGCACGACGGCCCCGGTCTGCGGGAAGCGGGTGCGCAGCTCGCGCACGACGGCGAGGGTGGCGTCGACGGTGGTGTGGTCCTCCATGTCGACGGTCACCGTGGTGCCGGCGTCGGCGGCGGCCTCCACCACGGCGGTGACGTTGGCCAGCGCCAGGTCCTCGCCGCCGGGCAGCGCCAGGCCGAAGGCGGTCAGCTTGACCGACATCTCCGCGCGCGGCCCGAGGCCGAGGGGGCGCAGCGCGTCGATCAGCCGGAGGTAGGCGTCGCGGGTGGACCGGGCTTCGGCCGGGTCGGTGACGTCCTCCCCCAGGTGGTCGAGGGTGACGTCCATGCCGCTCGCCGTGAGGGCGCCGACCACCGCCATCGAGCGGTCCAGGCCCTCCCCCGCCACGAAGCGGTCGACCACGGGACGGGTGAGGGGGGCGGCGGACACCAGGCGGCGGACGGTGTCGTTGCCTGCCGCCGCGAGGAGCACGGGGCCCAGCGCTGGGGCCATGAGGACCTCCACGTTGCACGGGCCGGCGGTGGGTTCACCCCTTCGCCGGCGACCTGGGGGGACCGCGTCCCGTCCGGCCCGTGGGCCACCGGGACGGGCGCGGTCCGGGGAGACGCCCGCACCGAGAAGGGGGGCGTCCGGCGGCCCCGCGGGCGCGGGCGTGGCCGGTGTCCTCCCCCTCGGCTACTTGAATTCTGGTGGCCGCCCCGGCGGTCGGCCATCGACACCTGTCACGGGATGGTGGCGCACCTCTCAGACAGTTGTATGAGAGGGAGGGAGAATGCCCGCATGGCCCTCGACTACCAGCAGCTCGTCGACGAGATCTCGGCGGTCCTCCAGGCTCCGGCGACGCTGGAGGACCGCGACTTCCGCCTCGTCGCGTTCGGGGTGCAGGAGACCAGGGAGGGCGACGAGGAGGCGGAGGAGGCGCTGCTGGACCCGGTGCGCACCCGCTCGATCCTGCGGCGCCGCTCCAGCGCCGCGGTCCGCGCCTGGTTCGAGGGGTTCGGCATCACCCGGGCGACGGCGCCGCTGCGCATCCCGCCTGACCCGGCGGCCGGCGTCCTCCACGGCCGCATCTGCCTCCCGGTGCGCCACGGCGGCATCGTCCACGGCTACGTGTGGCTGCTGGACGACGGCCACCTCACTGACCTGGTGCTCGGCGGCCCCGGCGTCCCGCCCGACCCGCGGGTGGAGCAGGCGATGGAGAGCGCCTACCGCATCGGCGAGCTGATGGCCGCGCAGGCCGGGGGCGGGGCGGAACTGGCGGGGCTGCTGCGGGCGCTCCTGACCGCACAGGCACGGAACCGGCCGGAGGCTGCGGCGGCGCTGCGGGAGGCGTTGCGGCTCCCCGCCGGCCGGCCGTACGCGCTGGTGGTGGTCCTCCCGTGGGGGGAGCGGTCGCAGAGTGCGGTCTCGGGTCAGCCGGGGCTGCTGGCGGCCTGCCGCCTCACCACGGCCCTCGGAAGGGGCGAGGCGGGCGCCGGCCCCGGTGACGGCCGGCCGGACGCAGCGTTCCCGGCCGGCGGTGAGGAGGACCTGCTGGCGGCGCTGGTGCGGCTGCGCACGTCCGGGTCCGCGGGGCCGGCGGACACCGTGGCGGAGCACCTGCTGGGCGCCCCCCGCGCGGCATCCGGCACCGGTCCGGCCGGCCCTGCCGACGGGGCCGGTGGGGCCGGCGGGCCCGGGGCCGCCGGTGTCGCCGACGTCCGCAGCGACCTGGCGGCGCTGCCCGCGGCCTTCGGGGAGGCGGTGGCCGCGGCCCGGGCCGCCCGCGCGGAGCCGTCCCTGGGCCCGGTCGCGCACTGGGCGGACCTCGGTCCCTACCGCGCCCTGACGGCCCTGCCGCCCGGCCCGCCCGACGCGGCGGTCACCGAACTGCTGCGGCCCGCCCACCGCGAACTGGCCCGGACCGTCGAGGTCTTCCTCGACCTCGCGGGGGCCGCCGGCCGCACCGCCGCGGAGCTGGGCGTGCACCGGCAGACGCTGTACTACCGGCTCCACCGGGCCGAGCAGCTGACCGGCCTCGACCTGGACTCGGGAGGGGACCGGCTGCTGCTGCACCTGGAGTTGAAACGGGCCCGGCTGGCGCGCGGCGGGGGGAGCTGACGCCTCCCCGCCGGGGCGGACGGACGGCAGCCGCCGGCCCCGGCCCCGCAGGGGCCGTCCGGTTGCTGCCCGTCGCCGCCGGCAAGGCAGCCGACCAGGTGGTGCCGGGCTTCGCCCTGCGGGGGCTGGTGACGGCCGGCGCCTTCCCTGCCGTCACCGGGTGCCCGCTCCGGACCCGGGCGCGGCGCCCGGGCCCGGACGCCGGCTGCGGCGGCCACGGGGTCACGGCGGACGGGTCGGGCCCGGGTCGGGACGGGCCTTCCGCTTCACACCTTGGTGAAGCACAACGTGTAGTCCGCGCTCCGGTGGCCGTCGACGAGGATGCCGTAGTCGTAGGACGTGGAGCAGTGGTGGCCGGGGCCCGGGAGCCTGGCGGCCGTCTTGTACTCGGCCTCGGCGGAGTCGCAGTCGACGATCGTCGGCAGCGGGTCGCCCTGGGGGTCGGCGATCCGCACGCAGTCGCCGACGTCCGGGTTGTGGGTCTCGGCCTCCGCCGCGCGGGCCGACTGCGAGGCCTGCGCCTGCGCCTTGCCGCCGGTGGGGCTGGTGTTCCAGTTCCAGACGTAGTAGCCCACGCCGGCGAAGACCGCGAGAACCACGACGAAGGTCACCGCGCCCTGTACGGGGCTGCGGCGCGGCGTACGGGCGGGGCCGCGCGGGGGCTGAGGTGCGGGGTACTGCTGCGGCTGCTGTTGCGGGTGGCCGTAGGGCTGCGGGTAGCTGTTCGCCGGAGGCGGGTAGGCACCGGGCGGCGGCTGCTGCGGGTATCCGTACGGCGGCTGGGGCCCACCGTGGGGAGCCTGGTTCTGCGGGCCGGGAGGTGGCGCGGACATGGTTCTGTTCCCCCGTGGGCGTCGGCCGGACAACGGTGTCCGGCAGCTGAGTTGGCCCGCACAGGCTACCTGCGGGGCCTCGGGCGGCCGGGCCGCGGTGTTCCCGGGGGCCCGGCGGGATCGCGCACCGGCCCGTGCCACGCGGGACAGCTCGGAACGCCCCGGCGCCCGGCGCGGACGGGTGCCGCCGGCGCCGCGGGAAGTCGGACGGGTGCCGTCGGCGCCGCGGGGAGGCCGTGGGGCGGCTTCGCCCTCGGAGAAACGTCCCCCGGGCCCCCGCCGCAGCGGCCACCCTCGACACGTGACAGCGACCCCGCCCCGCATTACCGTCCACCGACTCGACCTCGGCTACCTCGTCCGCCCCGGCGAGGAGTACGGCGCGCCCCACCCCCGAGTCGAGCCGGTCCTCGCCTACCTGGTGCGCCACGAGGGCGGACTGCTGCTGTTCGACACCGGCATGGGGGAGGGCGACCCGGAGGTCGACGCGCACTACCGGCCCCGCCGCCGCGGCCTGCCCGGGGCGCTGGCCGCGATGGGAGTGAGTCCGCAGGAGGTGACCGCTGTCGCCAACTGCCATCTGCACTTCGACCACTGCGGCGGCAACCCGGCGCTCACCGGCCGGCCCGTCCTCGTCCAGCGCTCCGAGCTGGCGACGGCGCGCGGCGGCGACTACACCCTGGACCACCTCGTGGACTTCCCCGGCGCGGCCTACGAGGAGCTGGACGGGGAGGCCGAGGTCTGGCCCGGGGTGCACCTGCTGCCCACCCCCGGGCACACCGCGGGCCACCAGTCGCTGGTGGTCGAGCGGCCGGACGGCACGGTGGTACTCGCCGGGCAGGCCCACGACTTCGCCTTCGAGTACGGCGCCGCCCACCTCGCCCGCCGGGCCGCGGCGGACGGCCTCGCGGCGCCCCGGCCGCCCCACCCCGCCTGGCACGAGCGCCTCGCCGCGTTCGACCCCCGGCGGGTGTACTTCGCGCACGACGCCTCGGTGTGGGAGCCGACGGACGGTGGGTGAGGGATGGGCCGGGTGGGGACCCGGCCGGCGGCAGGGGGCGGGAGCCGCCGGCCCCGACCGGCGGTGCAGCGCCACGGTCGGGTGGGGCCGGCCGGGTCAGGCCGGGGCGGCGGTCGCCGCGTCCCGGGGGGTGCCGGTGCCCGAGGCGGTCTCGATCACCTCGTCCAGGACGCCCCGGGAGCGCACCAGGTCGGCGATCATCGCGTCGATGCGGGCGCGTTCGACGGTGAGCTGCCGCACCAGGGAGGGGGTGGCCCGCAGCGACGGCCCCCCGTCGGCGTCCCGCATGCAGGGCAGGAGTTCGCCGATCTTGCTGCTGCACAGGCCCGCGGCGAAGAGCATCTGGATGAGCACCACCCGGTCGACCGCGGCCTCCGCGAACTGGCGGTGGCCTCCGGTGGTGCGGTCGGCGGTCAGCATGCCCTGTTTCTCGTAGTAGCGCAGGGAGCGTTCGCTCACTCCGGTCCGTGCCGCCAGTTCACCGATCCGCATGGGAGCCTCCCGGGGGCCTGCCGCACTTGAAACTGACACCGGTGTCAAGTTCTACCCTCCCGGCATGACGCGGACAACCCCTCGCACCCCGGCCCCCTCCCCCCTCCTCCAGCCCGCCCGCCTCGGCCCGCTCCACCTGCCCAACCGCCTGGTGATGGCGCCGATGACCCGCAACCGGGCCGGCGCCGACGGCACACCCGGTGCCCTCATGGCCGCCTACTACGCGCAGCGCGCCACCGCCGGCCTGATCGTCGCGGAGGCCGCCACACCGAACGCCGTCGGGCAGACCTACCCGGACATCGCCGCGATCCACCGGCCGGAGCACGTGGCCGGCTGGCGGTCCGTCACCGGCGCGGTGGCGGCGGCCGGGGGCCGGATGTTCCTGCAGATCCAGCACGGCGGCCGGGTCGGCCACCCGGAGACCAGCGGGCTGACGCCGGTGGCGCCCTCCCCCGTGCCGCTGCCCGGCACGATCTTCACCCCCGGGGGCCACCGGCCGGCCGCGGTGCCGCGGGAGATGACCGCCGCGGAGATCCGCGCGACGGCCGGGGACTTCGCCGCCGCGGCCCGCAACGCGGTCGCGGCCGGTTTCGCCGGGGTGGAGGTCCACTCCGCCAACGGCTACCTGCTGCACCAGTTCCTGGCCCGCAACACCAACCACCGGACGGACGCCTACGGCGGCTCCGTGGCCGGGCGCATCCGCTTCACCCTGGAGGTGGTGCGCGCCGTGGCCGCCGCGATCGGACCACGGCGGACCGGGGTGCGGCTCTCCCCGGGCGGCACGGCCAACGCCATCCGGGAGGACGACACCGCCGAGCTGTACCCGGCGCTGGTGGCCGAGCTGGCCGGCCTGGACCTGGCCTACCTCCACCTGGTGCGCGCCGAGCCGGAGGAGCCGCTCCTCGGCCGGCTGCGCGCGCTGTGGCCGGGCACGCTGATCGCCAATCCGCTGCTCCCCGACCGCCTTCCCGCGGACGGCGGCCGGGCGGCGGGTGAGCGGCTGCTGGCCGCCGGGGCCGACCTGGTGGCGCTGGGCAGGCCGTTCCTCGCCAACCCCGACCTGGTGCGGCGCATCGCACTGGGCGCCCCGGTCAACGAGGTCCGCGACAGGTACCTGATGTACGTCGGGGGTGCGACCGGATACACCGACTACCCGACGCTGACGGAGGCCGGCGCGGTCCCCGCTCCGTCGGCGGCAGCGCTCTGACCGGCCGGGGAGCCGGGTGGGCCGCACCCGGCCGGCGTCCCCGCGCCGGGGCCCCGGACACGCGACGGCCCTCCCCCGGACAGCGCCGGGGAAGGGCCGAGGCACGGGGACGGACACCGGGGCCGGTGGCCGCCGCGGGTCAGTCCGCCAGGTTGACGACGCGCGCGGAGGTGGCGCCGATCTCCTGGGCGATCTCGGCCAGCACCGGCGCCGGGATGGTGTCGTCGACGGTGAGCGAGACCAGCGCCTCGCCACCCTGGTCGGCGCGGGAGACCTGCATGCCGGCGATGTTGATGCCGGCCTCGCCGAGGATGCGGCCGACGGTGCCGACGACGCCGGGGCGGTCGCCGTAGCGCAGGAAGGCCATGTGGTCGGCGAGGGCGAGGTCGACGGAGTGCTCCCCGACGGCCACGATCTTCTGCTGGTGCTTGGGGCCGGAGAGGGTGCCGGAGATGGAGACCTCCTGCCCGTCGGTGAGGGTGCCGCGCACCACGACCACGTTGCGGTGCTCGCTCGCCTCGCTGCTGGTGGTCAGGCGGACCTCGACGCCCCGCTCCTGGGCGAACAGCGGCGCGTTGACGTAGCTGACCGTCTCGTCGACCACGTCGGCGAACACGCCCTTGAGCGCCGAGAGTTCGAGGACCTTCACGTCGTGCTGGGTGATCTCGCCGTACACCTCGACGTCGAGGCGGACCGCGACCTCGCCCGCCAGCGCGGTGAAGATGCGGCCCAGGCGCTCGGCGAGCGGCAGGCCGGGCTTGACGTCCTCGGCGATGACGCCGCCCTGGACGTTGACGGCGTCCGGCACGAGCTCGCCGGCGAGTGCCAGGCGCACCGACTTGGCGACGGCGATGCCCGCCTTCTCCTGGGCCTCACCGGTCGAGGCGCCCAGGTGCGGGGTGGCGACGACCTGGTCGAACTCGAAGAGCGGGGAGTCGGTGCAGGGCTCGGAGGTGAAGACGTCCAGGCCGGCGCCGGCGACCCGGCCCTCCTTCAGCGCGCTGGCCAGCGCCACCTCGTCCACGATGCCGCCGCGGGCCGCGTTGACGATCCGCACCGAGGGCTTGACCTTGTGCAGCGCCTCGTCGCCGATGAGACCGAGGGTCTCGGGCGTCTTGGGGAGGTGGACGGTGATGAAGTCCGCGACCTCCAGCAGCTCGTCCAGCGTCAGCAGCTTCACACCCATCTGGGCGGCGCGCGCGGGCTGCACGTAGGGGTCGTAGGCGACGACGTTCATGCCGAAGGCCGACATGCGCTGGGCGACGAGCACGCCGATGCGGCCCAGGCCCACCACGCCGAGGGTCTTCTCGCTCAGCTCGACACCGGTGTACTTGCTGCGCTTCCACTCGCCGTTCTTCAGCGCCGCGTTCGCCTGCGGGATGTTGCGGGCGGTGGCGACGAGCAGGCCGCAGGCGAGCTCGGCGGCGGTGACGATGTTGGAGGTCGGGGCGTTGACGACCATCACGCCGGCCTTGGTGGCGGCGGAGACGTCGACGTTGTCCAGGCCCACGCCCGCACGGGCGACGACCTTGAGCTTCCCGGCCGCGGCGACGGCCTCCGCGTCGATCTTCGTGGCGCTGCGCACCAGGACGGCATCGACGTCGGCGAGGGCGGGCAGGAGCTCGGCGCGGTCGGCGCCGTTGCAGTGCCGGATCTCGAAGTCGGGACCGAGGGCCTCGACGGTGGCCGGCGAGAGCTCCTCGGCGATGAGTACGACGGGTTTGCTGGCGGAAGTGCTCACGTGGTCTTCAGTCCTCACTAGTCCTTCGCGGACGGCCGTCCCGACGGCCGAAGGCGGTGAAGGGGGAATGCCGCGTGGAAGACGCACGACGTTGTGAGCCTGACGCGCTGGTGGTGTGCAGTGTAGTGGCGGTGGTACCAGGGGGAACTCACCTGTCGTGCCAGGATCACCCGTGCGTGGTGGACCGGACACGGGCGGCCCGCCGCGGCAGGCGGACGCCCTTGCGCGGTGGCCCGGACCCCGTCGTGCGGGTGCGCGCGGCACGCCCCTGTGACGGGCAGGTTACGTCCCCGGGGACGTACCGGGGAAGAGGGGCGCCCCCGCCTTCCCCGACGGTGCGGGTGCGGCCGGGGGGGGCGGCGGCGGGCGCCCGCCCCCCCCCCCGGGGGTAAAAGTGTGTCAGTATAAAAAAAAAAAAAACAGACCAAAAAAAAAAAAGTTTTATAAGTT
>NZ_JBHWGP010000003.1:209955-256302 GCF_042733155.1 Streptomyces sp. NPDC059740
GGGGCGGGTCAGCGCGCCCGGCCCCGGCCCGCGGCGCGGCGCCCCCCCCCCCGCCCCCGGGGGCGGTGGGGCGGGGGGGGGGGCGGGCGCCGCCCGCCCCCCCCGGCCGGTGGGAGAAGGGCTCAGGCCTCCTCGTCCACCCAGCTCATCAGCTTGCGCAGCTTGGCGCCGGTGGTCTCCAGCAGGTGCTCGGAGTCGGCCTTCTTGTACTCGTTGTACTTGGGCAGGCCGGCGTTGTACTCGGCCATCCAGTTGTTGGCGAAGGTGCCGTCCTGGATCTCGCCGAGGATCTTCTTCATCTCGGCCTTGGTGCCCTCGTTGACGACGCGCGGGCCGGAGACGTAGTCGCCCCACTCGGCGGTCTCCGAGACGGACCAGCGCATCTTCTCCAGGCCGCCCTCGTACATGAGGTCGACGATGAGCTTCAGCTCGTGCAGGCACTCGAAGTAGGCGATCTCGGGCTGGTAGCCCGCCTCGACCAGCGTCTCGAAGCCGGCCTTCACCAGCGCGGCGGTACCGCCGCACAGCACGGCCTGCTCGCCGAAGAGGTCGGTCTCGGTCTCCTCGGTGAAGGTGGTCTTGATGACGCCGGCGCGGGTGCCGCCGATGCCCTTGGCGTAGGAGAGCGCCAGCTCCAGGGCCTTGCCCGAGGGGTCCTGCTCGACGGCCACGATGCACGGCACGCCGCGGCCCTCCTCGTACTGGCGGCGGACCAGGTGGCCCGGGCCCTTCGGGGCGACCATGCAGACGTCCACGTTGGCGGACGGCTTGATGAAGCCGTACCGGATGTTCAGGCCGTGGCCGAAGAACAGCGCGTCGCCGTCCTTCAGGTGCGGGGCGATGGACTCCTCGTAGACCTTGGCCTGGATGGGGTCCGGCACCAGGATCATGATGACGTCGGCCTCGGCGGCGGCCTCGGCGGGCGTCACCACGCGCAGGCCCTGCTCCTCGGCCTTCGCCTTGGACTTGGAGCCCTCGTGCAGACCGACGCGCACGTCGACGCCGGAGTCACGCAGGGACAGCGCGTGCGCGTGACCCTGGCTCCCGTATCCGATGACCGCGACCTTGCGGTTCTGGATGATGGACAGGTCGGCGTCGTCGTCGTAGAACAGCTCGGCCACTTGGGGTCTCTCCTTGGTTCTCACGGGGTGCCCCTCACAGTACGTGGGACCTGCGGGGACGGGTTCGGGGGTCTCGCGATGCGGTCGCGGACCTGTGGTGACGGGTGGGCGGGGGCGCCGCCCGGCACCTTCCGGGTCAGGCGGAAGGTGCCGCGCCGGCCGGGGTCCCGGCCGGCGCGCGGAAGGGCCTTGCTCAGGCCGAGCGCTCCAGCGCCCGCAGCGAGCGGTCGGTGATGGAGCGGGCACCGCGCCCTATGGCGATCGTGCCGGACTGGACCAGTTCCTTGATGCCGAACGGCTCCAGCATCTTGAGCATGGCCTCCAGCTTGTCGCTGCCGCCGGTCGCCTCGATGGTCACCGCCTCCGGGGAGACGTCGACGGTCTTGGCGCGGAAGAGCTGGACGATCTCCACGACCTGGGAGCGGGTCTCGTTGTCGGCCTTGACCTTCACCAGGACCAGTTCGCGCTGGATGGCGGAGCCGGGTTCCAGCTCCACGATCTTCAGGACGTTGACGAGCTTGTTGAGCTGCTTGGTGACCTGTTCCAGCGGGAGCGTGTCGACGTTGACCACGATGGTGACGCGGCTGATGTCGGGGTGCTCGGTGACACCGACGGCGAGGGAGTCGATGTTGAAGCCCCGGCGGAAGAACAGTGCGGCGATCCGGGCGAGGATGCCGGGGGTGTTCTCCACCAGGACGGAGAGCGTGTGCTTGGTCATGAGCTGGTCGTCCTTCTTCCGTTCCCGTGCCCGGTGTCGGTGTGGTCGCGTCGGGGCGTCGCGGGCGCGCCCGGGGCCTGCTCAGTCATCGCCGTCGCCGAAGTCGGGGCGCACCCCGCGGGCGGCCATGACCTCGTCGTTGGAGGTGCCGGCGGCGACCATCGGCCACACCATGGCGTCCTCGTGGACGATGAAGTCCACCACCACCGGCCGGTCGTTGATCGCGTTGGCCTTGGCGATGACGGCGTCCAGCTCGGCGGGGTTCTCGCAGCGCATCGCCACGCAGCCCATGGCCTCGGCCAGCTTCACGAAGTCCGGGCAGCGGGTGCCGGCGCTGGGGCCGGGCACGCCTTCGCCCGCGGTCACGGGCGGGCCCGCCTCGTCCGGGCCGGAGTGCAGCACGGTGTTGGAGTAGCGCTGGTTGTAGAAGAGCGTCTGCCACTGCCGGACCATGCCCAGGGCGCCGTTGTTGATGATGGCGACCTTGATCGGGATGTGGTTCAGGGCGCAGGTGACCAGTTCCTGGTTGGTCATCTGGAAGCAGCCGTCACCGTCGATGGCCCACACCGTCCGGTCCGGCACGCCCGCCTTGGCGCCCATCGCGGCCGGCACGGCGTAGCCCATGGTGCCCGCGCCGCCGGAGTTGAGCCAGGTCGCCGGCTTCTCGTACTGGATGAAGTGCGCGGCCCACATCTGGTGCTGGCCGACACCCGCGGCGTAGACGGTGCCCTCGGGCGCCAGTTGGCCGATGCGCTGGATGACCTGCTGCGGCGAGAGGCTGCCGTCCTGGGGCATCTCGTAGCCCAGGGGGTAGGTGTCCCGCCAGCGGTTGAGGTCCTTCCACCAGGCGGTGTAGTCGCCGGGGTTGCCCGCCTCGTGCTCGGCCTGGACGGCGACGACCAGGTCGGCCAGCACCTCCCGCGCGTCGCCGACGATCGGCACGTCCGCCAGCCGGTTCTTGCCGATCTCGGCCGGGTCGATGTCGGCGTGGACGATCTTGGCGTGCGGGGCGAAGGAGTCGAGCCTGCCGGTGACGCGGTCGTCGAAGCGGGCGCCGAGCGCGACGATGAGGTCGGCCTTCTGGAGCGCGGTGACGGCGGCGACGCTGCCGTGCATGCCCGGCATGCCCAGGTGCTGCGGGTGGCTGTCGGGGAACGCGCCCAGCGCCATCAGCGTCGTGGTGACGGGCGCGCCGGTCAGCTCGGCGAGGACCTTGAGCTCCGCGGTGGCGTGCGCCTTGAGGACACCGCCGCCGACGTAGAGGACGGGGCGCTTGGCCTCGGCCACCAGGCGGGCGGCCTCGCGGATCTGCTTGGCGTGCGGCTTGGTCACCGGGCGGTAGCCGGGCAGGTCCTCCTGCGGCGGCCAGCTGAAGGTGGTCCGCGCCTGGAGGGCGTCCTTGGCGATGTCGACGAGGACGGGGCCGGGGCGGCCGGTGGAGGCGATGTGGAAGGCCTCGGCGATGGTCCGCGGGATGTCGGCCGGGTCGGTGATGAGGAAGTTGTGCTTGGTGATCGGCATCGTGATGCCGCAGATGTCCGCCTCCTGGAAGGCGTCCGTGCCGATGGTGTGGGAGGCGACCTGGCCCGTGATGGCGACCATCGGCACCGAGTCCATGTGCGCGTCGGCGATCGGCGTCACCAGGTTGGTGGCACCCGGCCCCGAGGTGGCCATGCACACCCCCACCCGGCCGGTGGCCTGCGCGTACCCGGTCGCCGCGTGCCCCGCGCCCTGCTCGTGGCGGACGAGCACGTGGCGCACCTTCGAGGAGTCCATCATCGGGTCGTACGCCGGGAGGATCGCGCCGCCGGGGATGCCGAAGACGGTGTCGACCCCGACCTCCTCCAGCGAGCGGATGAGGGACTGCGCTCCCGTGACGTTCTCGACGACGGACTGCTGGGACCCGCCGGAGTGGCGGTTCCGTGACTGCGGATGGTGGGCCGCGGAGGCCTGCTCGGTCATCTGCGTCTCTTCTCGAAGCTGAGGGTGGTGGCGGAGGGTGCCGGTCCGTCGTACCGGTGTCGTCGGCGGGGGCCGGAGGCGGTGGTTCGACGGGTGCTTTCGTTGGGTTTGTACGTGCCTGTGCAACAAAAAACCCCTCGTGCCGTGAGGCAAGCGAGGGGAGCGCGCCGGGTGTGGTCGCTGGGTTTCCGTGTGGCCCAGCTCAGCCGACGCGCTGTCCAAGTACGAGAATTCGGGTGCGCATGGCTCTGACCCTCTCCCGACCCGTCACGGGTGTCAAGTGTGTGGGACGCAGGTCTCACCATGTGAGCGTAGAGGCGTACGCGTGAACGGACCGGCGCCCCGGCCGCTCCCCCGCCTCCCGCGCGCCCGGCCGGGGCGGGCCTCACCGACCGCCGCGGGCCGGACGCCCGGAGCCGGGCGCCCGGAACCCGGCGACCGCGGAAAGTGCTGCCGGAGAGTCCGCCGCAGCGGGGCCCGCTCCGGCGGGGACTGCGCTGGCGGGGACTGCGCCGGCGACCGGGCCGCCCCCGGTGTTCCCCCGCGGGTCGCCGTCACTCGGTGCCCTGCCCCTGACGGCGCGGGGACCGGGCGAGGTCGCGGGGCGTGGGCACCTCGGCGAGGTGGCGCAGCGAGGGTTCGTCCCGCTCGTCCGGCCAGGCGGTGCGGCGGCCCAGGGTGCTCAGGACGCTCTCGCGGGCCCCGGGACCGCTCTTCCGGGGGAGGGAGTAGCCCCCTGCGGTGAGGGCCCGCCGCAGCCTGTGCTCGTCCAGCGGGCCGGCGAACGCCCGGCCCTGGCCGTGGGTGCACCCCATGGCCCGGAGCGCTCTGATCTGCTCCGGCAGGTCCACCCCCTCGGCGATCGAGCGCATACCGAGGTCGGCGGCGATGCCCAGCAGCCCGGCTGTGATCTTGTGCAGGCGGGCGGAGTCCACCACTCCGTCCACGAGGCCCCTCTCCAGGCGGACGATGTCGACGGGCAGCCGCCGCAGCGGCCCGACCGCGACCTGTCCGCGGCTGAAGGCGTCCAGCGCGACCCTGACCCCGAGCCGGCGCAGGGAGACCAGGGGGCGTTCCCAGCGTTCCCAGTCCTCGGGGTCGTCGGGGGGTGTGACGTCGGTGAGTTCCATGACGAGGGCCGCCGGCGGAAGCCCACCCCGGGCGAGGAGTTCGCACACCACGTCCGGCGGCAGCCCGCGTTCGTCGACCAGGTGGCGTGCGGCCACCCGCACCACGACCGGGACCCGGTAGCCGGCCCGGTGGCGTGCGGCGGCCTGGTCTATGGCGGCCTCCAGCTGACGCCGTTCGATCGCGGCGTGCCACTCGCGTTCCGCCGGCCCGGTCCCCTCCTGGGCGGAGGTGCCCGGCAGGTCCGCGGCGGCGAAGAGGATGCCGTGGGCCGAGCGCCAGCGGGGTTGCGCGGTGACGGCGGTGATGCGGCCGGTCGCCAGCTCCACCACGGGCTGGTGGACGAGCGTGAACTCCCCGTCGTCCAGGCCGGGGCGGCGCGGCGCGGCGGTTGCCGCCCGCACCACCGGCGTGACCGGGGCCGCCGTGCGGGCGGTTGCACCGCCGTTCTCGCGCCCGGGTCCGCGCTTGGCGCCGGCCCGCGCCCCGGAGGCCTCGCGGGGGGAGGGCTCCGTCTGCGGGGTGTACAGCTCGACGCGCCCCTTGCCCGCCTGCTTGGCGCAGTACATGGCCGCGTCGGCGTGACGGATCAACACCGCCGGAGTGATGCCCGGTTCGGCGAAGGCGATGCCGATGCTGGCGGCCACCCTCGCCTCCCGTCCGTCGACGCGGTAGGGCTCGGAGAGGCGGATGCGGAGCCGGTCGGCGATCTCCCGGATGCGGTACTCGCGGGCGCCGCGGTCGCGGGTGCCGTCGCCCATGATGAGTGCTGCGAACTCGTCACCGCCGAGCCGGGCGGCGGTGTCGCCCGCCCGTACCGACTCCGCCAGCCGCCGGGCCGCCTGCACCAGCAGCTCGTCACCTGCCTGGTGGCCGATGGTGTCGTTGACCTGCTTGAAGCCGTCGAGGTCGATGTAGAGCACCGCGGTGTCGTGGTCGCAGGACCGTCGTCCGCCGAGCGCCTTGCCGACGCGTTCGGTGAACAGCGCCCGGTTCGGCAGGTCGGTGAGGGTGTCGTGGGAGGCGTTGTGCTGGAGCTGCGCCTGGAGCCGGACCCGTTCGGTGACGTCCCGGGAGTTGAGGATCAGCCCGCCCTCGTGGCGGCTGACGGTGGACTCGACGTTGAGCCACACCGGGCCGCCGCTGTGGTCGTGGCCGGACCGGAAGCGGCACTCGATGCGGGTGGTGGGCTCCGCGTGGGGGTCGGCGGCGAGGAAGCGGCGGATCTCGTGGGTGACGGCGCCGAGGTCGTCCGGGTGGATGAGGGCGGCCAGCGGCGAGCCCACCATGGCCTGCGGCTCACGACCGTAGACGCCGGCCGCGGCCGGGCTCACGTACCGCAGCTCGCCCTCCGCGTCGGCGATCATGATGACGTCGCTCGACCCCTGCACCAGGGACCTGAAGTGGTTCTCCTTGTGCGCGAGTTCCTGGGCCAGGGCGATGTTGTCCATCAGCATGATGCCCTGGCGCACGACGAGTGCGAGGACCACCGTGCAGCCGGTGAAGAGCACCATGCGGTCGATGCGCCGCCCGTCGAGGACGTTGTAGAGGATGCCCAGGGTGCAGACCGCGGCGGCCAGGTAGGGGGTGAGGGCGGCGAGGGAGCCGGCGATGGGTCTGCCGGAGACCTCGCCGCGCCCGGCCGACCGGGGCCGGGGCGGCACCCCGTCCAGGGCCGGTACGGCTGAGCCGACCTCGGCGCGGGAGGCGGTGCGCGGCCGGGACGCGGCGGGGGCGACGGGCCGGGCCGGCCGCCGCGGGGCGCCCGCGCCACCGCTCCCCCGCCGCTCCGCCGTGCCGGCCGCCCCGTGGCCCGCCCCGGCCGGCGACCGGCCGGCGGGCGGGGTGGCGCCCATGCGCCGGGCGACCCAGGGTGCGTAGGCCAGGAGCAGCGAGCCGGCGAACCAGCCGGCGTCCAGGAGTTGGCCGGAGCGGTAGTGCTCGCGCAGCAGCGGCGAGCTGAAGAGGGCGTCGCACAGGACGGTCAGGGCCAGCGCGCCGATGGCGGTGTTGACCGCGGAGCGGTTGGCGGCGGAGCGCTTGAAGTGCAGCGCCAGCACCATGCTGACCAGGACGATGTCCAGCAGCGGGTAGGCCAGCGTGAGGGCGCCGCGGGCCACGCTCACGCCCTGGAGGTGGGCGGTGTGGGCGAGCGCCAGGCTCCAGGAGAGGGTGAGCAGTGAACCGCCGATGAGCCAGGCGTCGAGCCCGAGGCAGACCCAACCGGCCCGGTTGACGGGGCGTTTGGCCAGGACGAGCAGGCCGATGATGGCCGGCGGCGCGAAGAGCAGGAAGCAGAAGTCGGCGGCGGACGGGCTGGGCACCGGCTCCCGCAGCACCACCTCGTACCAGCCCCAGACGCCGTTGCCGAGCGAGGCCATCAGGGAGGAGACGGCGAACAGGAGCCAGGCGGGGCGGGTGCGGCCACCGTGCGCGCGGGCGTAGCGGAAGCAGGAGACGGCCGCCACGAGCGCGGCGCTGCTCAGCCCGAAGTCCCCCATCACCAGGGAGACCTCGTGGGAGCCCCAGCCCAGTCCGGCACCCAGTGCGTAGGCGGCGCACAGCACGGCGAGCGCGGCCTGCGCGACGCTTCCCTGGGCGCCGGAACGCTCGCGGCCGGGGCGGTCCAGAACGACTCCGGTGGTGCTCATCGCGCCACCTCGCAAGCTGCCCGGGACGGGCGGCGGCACCCGGTGCCCCCGGCCTGCTGCGGCCCGGGGCGGTTCGTGGTCGGCGTGGTCGGCGCTGCGGCGCGCAGCCGCCCGGTGTGCGGCCGGGTCCGGCCCGGCGTTCGACGGAGGACCGGACGCCCCCCGGGAGTTCGCGGAACGTGCGTGTCGTGGTGTGTCCATTGGCCGTACATCGCCCGTCGCCCCCCTGCAGTTTCCGGAATGTCAACGGCCGCCGTGCGACGCCGGCGCCGACCCCGACGGGGACGATACACCAGCTCCGTCACACTGCGACATAGCTGATCTACGGAGGGTAACGGACACCGGCGTCCGAGTACAGAGCGCGTTCATACCGTCTCGTAGCGCTACCCGTCCGCGCCCTCGCCCGCCGTCGTGATCACGTTGCGCAGCGGCTCCCCGGCCGCGAAGCGGGTGAGCTGGTCCCGCAGCAGGGCCCGGGCGCGCGGGGTGAACGCCGAACTCGGGCCACCGACGTGCGGGGTGACCAGGGCGCCGGGGGCCTTCCAGAGCGGGTGGCCGGCGGGCAGCGGCTCGGGGTCGGTGACGTCCAGGGCCGCACGCAACCGGCCCGACTCCAGCTCGGTCAGGAGGGCCGCGGTGTCCACCACCGCGCCGCGCGCGACGTTCACCAGCAGGGCGCCGTCCTTCATCCGGGCCAGGAAGCCGGCGTCCACCAGCCCCCTGGTCTGCTCGGTGAGCGGGGTCACCAGGATCACCACGTCGGCCTGCGGGAGCAGTTCGGGGAGAGCGGCGAGCGTCTGCACGGGCCCGCGTGCGGTGTCCCGCGCACTGCGCGCGATGCGCGCCACCCGCGCGCACTCGAAGGGTTCGAGCCGGTCCTCGATGGCACTGCCGATCGACCCGTAGCCCACGATGAGGACGGTCCGGTCGGCGAGCGCGGGGCGGAACTGCGGGCTCCACTCCCCCGCGTCCTGCGCCCGGACGAACTCCGGGACGCCGCGCAGCGAGGCGAGCACCAGGGTGAGGGCGAGTTCGGCGGTGCTCGTGTCGTGCAGCCCGCGGGCGTTGCACAGGCGGGCCCCGGCGGGCATGTCGGGGACGCCGGGGAGCATGTGCTCGATGCCCGCGGTGAGCGTCTGCACCACCGCCACGCGCTGCATCGCGGCGAGCGGGCGCCGGCAGAGCGCCGGCTCCTTCATGTAGGGCACCCCGTAGAACACGCAACGGGCCGGGTCGGCGGGGTAGTCCCCGTCACCGTCCCAGTAGTGGTACTCCAGATCCGCGGGAAGGCCGTCGATCTCGCCGGGCGGCAGCGGCAGCCAGACGTCGACGGGGGCGTTGCCGGTGCCGGTGGTGCGGGCCGTGGTGAATGTCATGCTTCGAGGCTAGACAGTGGCCGCCGAGCGCTTCGGAGCAGGCCGCGGGCTCCGGGCCGGGGGTGTCCGGGGGCGGGAGGACGCCTGCGACGGCCGTGCGGGGCTGCCCGGGACGGCGGGTGCCCCCGGGCACCGCCTGCGGGAACACCTCTTCGGTTCAGACGTTAGTTTGGTGCGGACCCCTTGATCGGGGCGAGGGGACGAAAGGCACGAGGTTGGAGCGTAGGACACTCGGCGCGGCCGCCCTCGACGTGGGCGCCGTCGGGCTGGGCTGCATGCCGATGCACTGGGGGTACACGGCCAGCGAGCGCAGCGGGGAGGGCGCGCTGCGCACGGTGCACGCGGCGCTGGACCACGGGTGCTCCCTGCTCGACACCGCGGACATGTACGGGCCCTTCACCAACGAGTTGCTGGTGGGGCGGGCGTTGCGGGAGCGGCGCGGGGACGCCTTCGTGTCGACCAAGTGCGGTCTGCTGGTCGGCGAGCAGCACATCGTCGCCAACGGCCGTCCCTCGTACGTGCGCAGGGCCTGCGACGCCTCGCTGCGGCGGTTGCAGACCGACCGCATCGACCTCTACCAGTTGCACCGCCCCGACCCCGAGGTGCCGGTCGAGGAGACCTGGGGGGCGATGGCCGAGCTGGTGGCGGCGGGCAAGGTGCGGTCCCTGGGGTGGTGCGCGATCGACGCCCGGGCCCGGCGGCGGCGCGGTGAGGCGCTGTACGGGGAGACGCTGCGCCAGTTGGAGCGCGTCCAGCAGGTGTTCCCGGTCAGCAGTGTGCAGGCCGAGCTCTCGGTGTGGGCCCCGGAGGCGCTGGCCGCGCTGCTGCCGTGGTGCGAGACGCGCGGGGTCGGGTTCCTGGCGGCGATGCCGCTCGGCAACGGCTACCTGACGGGGACGCTGACCACCGGCGGCGGTTTCGAGCCGGACGACATACGGGCCCGCCATCCGCGCTTCACGGCCGAGATGATGGCCGCGAACCAGCCGATCGTGGTGGGGCTGCGCCGGGTGGCCGCCCGGTACGGGGCGAGCACCGCGCAGGTGGCGCTGGCCTGGGTGCTGGCGCAGGGGCGGCATGTGGTGCCGGTGCCGGGGACGAAGAAGCCGGCGTGGGCGGTGGAGAACGCGGGCGCCGCCGGGTTGCGGCTCAGCGCGCGCGACCTCGCCGACATCGCCTCGCTGCCCCGGGCCCAGGGGTCGTGGGAGTGAGCGGCTGCGGCCGGCGGGAAGCGGCCGCCGGCTGCGCGGTGGGCGGCCCGGCCGGTCGCTGACCGGCGGTTCAGCTCTCCGACGCGCACTGCGCGACGGCGGCGCGCGGGTGTGGTGTGCTGGAAGTCGCCTGGTTCCGCCTCGCCACGAGAGGACCGCTCCCGTGCACCACGTGTCGCGCCGTCGCGTCAGTGCCGTCTGTGCCCTCGCCCTCGCCCTGCTGGTCGGCGGGTGTTCCCAGGGCGGGTCCCGGGACCCGGCCGCGCGCCCACCCGCCGGCACCGGCGCCCCCTCCGCCTCGCGCTCCTCCTCCGCAGCGCCCGCCACACCGCCGGCCCGCGGGTCGGTGAAGGTCCTCGGGACGCTCACCAGCGGCCTGGACTCGCCGTGGGGGCTGGCGGCGCTGCCCGGCGGTGACCTGCTGGTCTCCTCCCGCGACACCGGCGTGGTCGAGCGGGTCTCGGTCCGCGACGGCCGGCGGACGCGGCTGGGCCGAGTCCCCGGGGTCGACCCGGGCGGTGAGGGCGGGCTGCTGGGGCTCGCGGTGCCGCCCACCTACGGCAGCGACCACCAGGTGTACGCCTACTTCACCACCGCCTCCGACAACCGCATCGCCCGCATGGGCTACGACCCCGGGAAGCCGGCCGGGCACCAGCTCGGCGCGGTCCACGTGGTGCTGCGCGGCATTCCGAAGGGGCAGATCCACAACGGCGGCCGGATCGCTTTCGGCCCGGACCGGATGCTGTACGCGGGCACCGGTGAGTCCGGGCAGGGCGGCCGGGCGCAGGACGAGAAGTCGCCGGCCGGCAAGATCCTGCGGATGACCCCGGACGGGAGGCCCGCGCCCGGCAACCCGGACCCCTCCTCCGTCGTGTACTCCTCGGGCCACCGCAACGTGCAGGGCCTGGCCTGGGACCGGGACGGGCGGCTGTGGGCCTCGGAGTTCGGGCAGGACACCTGGGACGAGCTCAACCTGATCCGACGGGGCGGCAACTACGGCTGGCCCGAGGTGGAGGGACGCCGCAAGGACGCCGGGAAGTTCGTCAACCCGGTGGCGCAGTGGCACACCGACCAGGCGTCGCCGAGCGGCGTGGCCTACGTGGCCGGCAGCGTGTGGCTGGCGGGGCTGCGCGGGGAGCGGCTGTGGCGGGTGCCGCTGACGGGTCCGCGGGCGGCTGCCCGGCCGCAGGCGTTCCTGACCGGGAGGTACGGCCGGCTGCGGACGGTGCTGCCGGCCGGCGACTCGCAGCTGTGGCTGGTCACCAGCAACACCGACGGCCGGGGCAAGCCGCGCCGCGGTGACGACCGCATCCTGCGGCTCCGGGTGAGCTGACCTGCGCCGCTTCGGCACGGACAGGTCGCCGCCCGCCTGTGCCGGGGCGCCGGGGGCAGGACGGGCAGGCGAGGAGGAGGTGATCGCGGTGGACCCGGTGGCGGCGCTGGAACGCATCGCGTTCCTGCTGGAGAGGGCGCAGGCCCCGACCTACCGTGTGCGGGCCTTCCGCACGGCGGCGGAGGCGGTGGCCCGGCTGGAACCCGCGGAGGTCGGCCGCCGGGTCGCGGAGGGCAGTCTGCAGTCGCTGCGGGGCGTGGGGCCGAGGACCGCCGAGGTGGTGCGGGAGGCGGTGGCCGGCGGGACACCGTCCTACCTGGCGCGACTGGAGGCGGAGGAGCGGCCCGCGGCCCGTCTGGCGGGGCCGGCTCGGGCACTGTGGGAGTCGCTCCGCGGCGACTGCCACGTCCACTCGGACTGGTCCGACGGCGGCAGCCCGATCGAGGCCATGGCGCGGGCGGCGGCGGAGCTGGGCCACGAGTGGATGGTCCTCACCGACCACTCCCCCCGGCTGACCGTGGCCCGCGGCCTGAGCGCCGACCGGCTGCGTGAGCAGCTCGACGTGGTGGCCGGCCTCAACGAGCAGGTGGCGCCGTTCCGCATCCTGACGGGGATCGAGTGCGACATCCTGGCCGACGGCAGCCTGGACCAGACGCCGGAGCTGCTGGCGGAACTGGACCTGGTGGTGGCCTCGGTCCACTCGGGGCTCCGCACCGGCCGGGCGGAGATGACCCGCCGGATGGTGGCGGCCGTCAGCGATCCCCGGGTGAACGTCCTCGGGCACTGCACCGGGCGGCTGCGTGCGGGCCGGACCCGGCCGGAGTCGGAGTTCGACGCGGCCGAGGTGTTCGCGGCCTGCGCCCGGCACTCCACGGCGGTGGAGATCAACTGCCGGCCGGAACGGCTGGACCCGCCGCGGCGGTTGCTGGCCGAGGCGGTGGCGGCCGGGGTGCTCTTCGCGGTCGACACCGACGCCCATGCCCCCGGCCAGCTCGACTGGCAGCCGGCGGGGTGCGAGCGGGCGGTGGAGTGCGGCGTCCCGCCGGAGCGGGTGGTCACCACGTGGTCGGCTCGGGAGGTGGTGCGCTGGACCGGGACCGGCGTGCTCCCCGACCGCGCCGGCGGCTGACGGCGCGGCGCCGGTTCGCCCGACCCGTCCCCGGGTGCTCCGGGCTGTCGTTCCTGGCCCGATCCGGTCCCTTCCGACCCGGGACGCCCCCGGGCCGCAGCCCTACACTGAAGGACGGCGGGGGTGGAGCCGCACCGTGAGGGGGCGTCGTGTTCAACGTTGTCGAGGAGCTCTTCGCACCAGGCCGTAAGCACACCGAGGACGAGCGCCAACGCACGACGCTGGTCGTGGACGACGTCGGCGACGGAGATCCCGGCCGCGGCCCGATAGACCTCTCCTCCGGCCACGTCGTCATGCGCCGGGCACCACGGCCGTAGGCAGTGTCTTCACAGTGGCGTCGTTCGTCCGAAGGGCGGGTCCGGTGGCGTCTGGTGCGTGCGACCGCAAGGCGGAGGGAGGAGAGCGCAGCGGGCTGCGCCGGCGACCGACAACGCGGCGAGCGTGCGTGCCGGACACCACCGGACAGGCGGGACTTTGACGACACTGCCCAGCGGCGGGGCGCCTCGTCCCGCGCCTGCCGGGGGGGGTGCCGCCGGCAGGCCGGTCCGGTGCCCGGGGCCCGCCCGGATCAGCCGAACGCGACGCGTTCCAGCCAGAAGTCCAGGAGTGCGGTGTCGCCGCTGACCGTGACGCCCCCGTCTGCGAGGGACCGCCGGCGGTAGAGGACGAGCAGCAGCTCGGTCAGGGGGCCGCGGACCGCGACGGCGCACTTCTCGTGGGCGCGGCGCCAGTCGAGCGCCTCACCCGTCAGGTCGACCACCCACTCCGCGGAGAGCTCCGGCGGCGTGTCGGTGGCGTGGAAGTGGAGGGTGCGGCCGGGCCCGAGGAGTTCCCGCGTCCACGGGTGGACCTCGAAGTGCATGGGCAGCGAGCCCAGTTCCATCCACTCGTCGACGGCGTCCACGGCCACCGGCGGCGCCACGGGGACGTCGCCGCCGAGGGCCAGCATCGCGTCGGCGCCGTGCACCAGCGTCTCGTGGGCGAAGCGGCGGGCGTAGAAGGCGGTGGTGCCGCCGGGCACCGGGGTCCACAGCCGCTGGTCGGGGCCGGCCTCGCGGAGCGTGCCGGCCAGTCGCTCGGCGCCCTCGGTGAGCCAGGGCCCGAGTGCGGCGAGGTCCTCCTCGGCGTACGGCGCGAGGTCGCGGAAGTGCTCTTCGGGCAGGGGGCCGTCGGCCCGCACCCGCACCGTCTCCTCGGCCCAGCGCTGGGCCCCGCCGAGGTGGCGCAGCAGTTGGCCGAGGTTCCAGCCCGGGCAGGTCGGCACGGGGGTGGTGGGGTCGGCGTCGGTGAGACGGGAGCGGAGCAGAGCCGTGCGCTCCACGATGCCGTCGCAGTGGTCTTCGAAGGTGATCGCCGTCATGCCGCTCACAGTAGGGTGCCGCGCTGACAACGGGCGCCTGCCTGCGTGGTCGGCTCCGGCCCGGTCGCCCGGCGCGGCCCCGGGGCGGGCGGCAGTTGCGGCGCGCCCGGCGAGGCGCCCGGTTGTCGCCCGGTTGGTGGGCAGCCGCCGGACCGGCCCGCGGGTAGGTCTTCGGCCATGGCACCTTCGGACGAGACCATGTACAGCGCCCACGCGCACCACCGGCACGGCGAGGCGCACCTCGACGTCGAAGGGCGCGACCCGCTGCCCTACGCCTCCCCGTCCCAGCTGGGTGGCGACGGGCGGGGCTACGACCCGGAGCAGCTCTACGCCGCCGCCCTGACGGGCTGTCTGCACCAGGCACTGCTGATCGCCGCGACGGAGTCCGGCACCGACCCCGCCGGCAGCGCCGTCACCACCGAGGTGCGCCTGCACACCGACGGGACCCAGCGCTACACCTTCGAGGCCACGGCGACGGTGGAGCTGCCGGGCGCCGCGGAGGACCGGCGCGGGCAGGTGCTCGACCTGGCGCTCCGCATGTGCCCGGTCGGTGACCAGGTGACCGTCCGGCTGGGCTGACCCGCGGCAGTGCCGGCCCGGTCCGGGTCAGGCCGGACCGCCGGCCACGGTGGCGACGACCATCCCGGGGGCCGGGGCCGCCTCGGCCTCGTCCTGGGCGAAGAGCCGGAGCCGGTGGGCCAGCGCCGCCGCCTCGACCCGGCCGGAGACGCCGAGCTTGGCCAGGATGTGGGAGACATGGACGCTCGCCGTCTTCGGGGAGATGAAGAGCGTCTGCGCTATCTCGCGGTTGCTCCGTCCCGCGGCGACCAGCCGCAGCACCTCGCTCTCGCGGGCCGTCAGCCCCAGCGCCACCGCCGGCTCCACAGGCGGCTGGTCCGCGGCGGTCGGTGTGCCGGCACCCGCGCCCGCGGTGGGGGTCAGCGGGAGGCGGGCCCGGCGGGCGAGCGCCACCACTTCGCCGGTCAGCGGCTCGGCTCCCAGGTGCCGGGCGGCGCGGTGGGCCTTGCGCAGCAGTCGCGCGGCGCTCTCCCTGGCGGACGGGCCGCTCGTGGGGGCACCGGCGCCCAGCAGGGCCTCGGCCTCCCGGTAGCGGGCCCAGGCCAGTTCGTGGGGGCGTTCCAGCGGTGCGAGGGCGGCTGCCGCCGCGGCCCACCGCGCGGGCTCGTCCCCGCCCTCGGCCCGGCGCAGTTCCGCCGCCACCAGCAGGGCGTGGGCGTCCCACACCGGTACCCCGGTGGCGAGCCGACGAGCGGCCTGGCGCAGCAGTTCCAGCGAGCGGGCCCGCTCCTCGTCGTCGCCCGGCAGGCCGCGGCCGTCCGCCTCGGCGCTCGCCGCGGCCCACAGCAGGGGCCAGCCGTAGCGCTGGGTGCCGGGCGGGAAGCCGCGCGCGAGCGCGGGACGGAGGAGGGCGCGCACCTCACCGAGGTCACCGCGGCGGGCCGCCGCTTGGAGGGCGAAGCTCACCTGCGGCAGCAGGTTCTGGGGCTGGTGGTCGTGGCCGCCGTAGTGCCGGGCCGCCTCCCCGAGCTGCTCGACCGCGCGGGCGAGGTCGCCGCGGGCCAGGTCGAGCTGGGCGCTGCGCACCGCCACCAGGGCGAAGCTGTCGTGGCCCTGCGCCAGGCCGGCGCCGGTGCGGACCCACTCGGCCGCCTCGTCCCAGCGGCCCAGGGAGAACAGGCTCTCGGCGCCGTTGAGGTACACCCAGCTCGCGGAGTCGCTCCGCCCGCAGCGTTCGACGTGGGCCACGCCCGCGCGGGCCAGTTCGACGGCCTCCGCCGAGCGCCCCACGCCCTCCAGTGCCGAGACGAGGTCGATGTAGGCCCTGGACAGGGGCCAGGAGTGGCTGGTTCCGGTGGCGTCCGCCACCGCCGCGCGCATCTCGTGGAGGCCGGCCTCGACGTCCCCGAGGGCGACCCGGAGGCTGCCGAGCGTCACCCGGCCGTTGAGTTCGACCTCGCGGCTGCCCACCAGCCGGGCCAGCTCCACGGCCCGCTCGGCGGTGGCCGCGCTGTCGGCGTCGGGGGCGTGGACCAGGGCCCAGGCGGCGGACCGCTCCAGCACCTCGGCGTGGACGGCGGAGGGCGGCAGGTCGCGTACGAGTTCCCGCGCCTCGGCCAGTTGGTCCCAGCCGTCACCGCGCCCGGTGCGGATCATCAGCAGGGAGCGCTGGGAGAGGAACCAGGCGCGGCGCAGTGGCTCGCTGTCCTCGGGCGCCAACCGCAGGCCCCGTTTGACGAGGGTGAACGCCCGCTCCCGCTCGCCGGACAGGCGGGCTGCGACGGCGGCCTCGGCCAGCAGGTCCATGAACCGCAGCGCTGCGTCCTGGCAGCCGCAGGCGGGGTAGGCCCCGGTGTCGTCGGCTGGGCGCACGGCGGCCCGTACGGTGTCGGGGACGTCGTCCCACAGCTCCATGGCCCGTTCCAGGAGCCGCAGTTGTTCGGCGTAGGCGTGGCGGCGGCGGGCGGTGACCGAGGCGGCGAGGACGGCGGGCAGTGCCTTGGCGGCGTCGTGGGCGTGGTACCAGTAGCTGGCCAGCCTGGTGGCGCGGCTCTCGGCCGGCACCAGTGACGGGTCGGCCTCCAGGGCCTGCGCGTAGCGGCGGCTGAGCCGGGTGCGTTCGCCGGGCAGCAGGTCGTCGACGACCGCCTCCCGGACGAGGGCGTGGCGGAAGCGGTAGCCGCCGAAGGTGCCGTCGTCGGTGGGCAGCAGGATGTTGGCGCCCACGGCGAGGCGCAGCGCCTCGATGAGTTCGTCCTCGCCCAGGGGGCAGACGGCGGCGAGGAGGTCGTGTTCGACGGTGGAGCCGCCCTCGGCCGCGATGCGCACCACCCGCTGGGTGGTCTCCGGCAGTGCTTCCACGCGCACCAGCAGCAGGTCGCGCAGGGAGTCGCTGAGGCCGTAGGAGCAGCCCTCGCCGACACAGCGGGCGAGTTCCTCGACGAAGAAGGCGTTGCCCTCGGAGCGCGCGAACACCCGGTCCACCAGGTCGTGTTCGGGTTCGCCGCCGGTGATGCCGGCGAGCTGGGAGCGGACCTCGTCGTGGGTGAACCGCTGGAGGTCCAGCCACTGGACGGTGCGCATGCGGTCGACCTCGGCGAGGAAGGGGCGCAGCGGGTGCCGGCGGTGCAGGTCGTCGGAGCGGTAGGTGGCGACGAGCAGGACGCGGGCGGCGTGCAGGGCCCGCAGCAGGTAGGCGAAGAGTTCGCGGGTGGAGCGGTCCGCCCAGTGGAGGTCCTCCACGACGATCACCAGGGTGCGGCTGGCCGCGAGGCGTTCCAGCAGGCGGGCGGTGAGCTCGAAGAGGCGGGCCCGGCCGTGCTCGTCGTCCCTGCTGTCGCCGGTGACCTCGCCGAGTTCGGGGAGGATGCGGGCCAGTTCCCCCTCCTGGCCGGCGACGGCGGTGGCGAGTTCGTCCCCGAGGTGGGAGTTGAGGGCGTGCAGCAGGGCGGAGAAGGGGGCGAAGGGGAGGCCCTCGGCGCCGATCTCCAGGCAGTTGCCGACGGCGACGACCGCCCCGTCGGTCCGGGCGGCACCGGTGAACTCCTCCGTCAGGCGTGTCTTGCCGACCCCGGCCTCGCCGCCGACCAGGACGGCCCTGGGTGTTCCGGTGGTCGTGACCTCACGCTGGGCCGCACGCAGGCGGTCGAGTTCCTGCGTGCGGCCGACGAAGACGGGGCTGACGGATCTGGTCTCCACGTGACCGAGCATCGCACAGACCTCCGACAGCGGGGTGCGGATTTCCACCTGTTCCGGTCTCTGGAGGGGCGGCGTCCGTGCAGGTCATGGCTCTTCTGACGGAACGTGGACGGCGGCCGGCCCCGGGCTCGGGTGCCGCTCGGGGCCGGCCGCGCCGGTCAACCGACGGGCCGGCGGGACCGCCGCAGCAGGCCCCGCCGGGGCCTCACCCGCCCTTTCTCCTCCTGGCCCCCGGACTTCCGGGCGGTCTCAACGGCCTGGTGGCGGGCGGCCTCACCGGTCTGGTGGCGGTCGGCCTCGCGACGCAGTTCCTCGGCACGGACCCGGTGCTGCACCTCGTGGTAGTACACGGCGTTCCCTCCTGAGCTGCCGTCCGGGGCTCTCCCGGTCGGCGTGGCTCAAGACTCCGCCCGCAGGTGGGTCCGGCACATCGGGCGGATGCCTTAAGGCGGGGACTGCCGGGCACCTCATATCCGCCGGCAAGGGGGGCGGGGTGGCGGGGGCGGGGGCCTTAAGGGGTCCTTGCAAGATGAGCGTCCGATGAGGTCGCGTGGTCTGGTGCCGTGCAACGCAAGGCGCCGGAGAGCCCTCGTAGCGGAGCTACCAGGGCTTTTCGGCAACGCCGCGAGGTGCGGTGCCAGACCACGCGGCCCGGGCGGGCATATGGCAAGGACCCATAAGGCCCCTTACCCCTCGCCCTCGGCGTCTGCGCCGCCGACGTGCACGACGGTCGGGCCCTCCCGCCGCTCGTGCCGCCTTCGCCGCCGTCCGGTCCCGCCGTGGCCCGCGCCGGCCGGCCCTCTGGACACGAGGCGGCGCGGGCTTCGGCAGCTCAGCCGGTGAAGAGCTTCGTCGCCTTGCTGACCAGTTCGTACAGCCCGTAGGCGAGCGGCAAGCCCACCCAGAGCCAGACCACTACGGTGAGGGCGCGGCCAGGTTGGGCACCGGAGGCGTTCTCGGGGTCAGGCAGTGCGCTGGGGGTCGGGTTGACCATCGACCGTCTCCTCCGGTGTGTGGGGTTGTTCGATCCGAGGCTCGGGCTCGTGGTGGCGCGGGTGGACGGGGCGGACCAGTTCGTTCGCCACGAAGCCCACCACAAGCAGGCCGATCATGATGCCGAACGAGAGGCCGTAGAGGCCGGCCCCCGACTGGCCCGCGTCCTTCTGGGAGTCAGCCACCCAGTTGACGATCAGCGGGCCGAGGACGCCGGCGGTGGACCAGGCCGTCAGCAGCCTTCCGTGGATGGCGCCGACCTGGTACGTGCCGAACAGGTCCTTCAGGTATGCGGGGGCCGTCGCGAAGCCGCCCCCGTAGAAGGAGAGGACCACCAGCGCGCAGCAGACGAACAGCGGCTTCGACGCGTCCCCGGCCTGCCGGATCACCAGGTACATCAGCGCGCCGACGCCCAGGTAGATGCGGTAGACGTTCTTGCGGCCGATCACGTCCGAGATGGACGACCACAGCAACCGGCCCACCATGTTCGCGAGTGACAGCAGGGCGACGAAGCCCGCGGCGGCGGCGGCGCCGACCGAGGCCGAGGTGCCCGCGAAGAAGTCCGTGATCATGGGGGCGGCCTTCTCCAGGATGCCGATCCCTGCTGTCACGTTCATGCACAGCACCACCCACAGACACCAGAACTGCGGCGTCCGTACGGCGCTGCGGGCCGACACCTGTGCCGTGGTGACCAGTGGCGCCCGCTCCTCCCGCGACGGCTTCCACCCGGCGGGCCGCCAGCCCTCCGGCGGGATCCGGATGAGCAACACGCCGAGGGCCATGAACACGGCGTACGTCACCCCGTGCACGAGGAAGGCCGCCGCGATACCCCGGCTGCCGTCCCCGAAGGACTCCAGCATCTGTGCCGACCAGGGCGAGGCGATCAGCGCGCCGCCTCCGAAACCCATGATGGCGATGCCGGTGGCCATTCCTGGGCGGTCGGGGAACCACTTGATCAGTGTGGAGACGGGGGAGATGTAGCCGATGCCCAGCCCGATGCCTCCGACGAAGCCGTAGCCGAACACCACCAGCCAGAACTGTTCGGTGTACGCGCCCAGCGCGGCGAGCAGGAACCCCGAGGAGAAGCAGATCAGCGAAACGGCCATCGCCCAGCGCGGCCCCCGCCGTTCGACGAGCGTCCCGCCGAACGCCGCCGACAGCCCGAGCATGACGATCCCGAGCTGGAACGGCAGCGCGCTCTCCGTCCCCGACAGCCCGAGTGAGGATTCGAGCGGCGGCTTGAAGACGCTCCATGCGTATGCCTGCCCGATCGACAGGTGGACTGAGAGCGCGGCGGGCGGCACAAGCCACCGGCTCCAGCCTGGGGGAGCGAGGGTGCGTGAACGTGCGAAGAATCCGGGCGGAGTCATGCCCGGCACCCTACGGAAGGTCAGACTCCGTTGAACAGATCCCTGATGATCTCAATGGCCCGGCGTCCGGGGCCGCGCGCCGGTCGGCGCGTGTCTCGTGAAAGATCCGGAGCCGTCTGAACCGGTGGAGCCAGGCCAGGCGGACAGCCCCGGTACCTGGTGCCTCAGGCCGCCCCCACCCCGAGTCTCGCCCACCGGTATGCCCTCTCCTGCTCCTCAACGCCGTTCGGCCGGACTTCCGTCGGCGTTCGGCTTGCCGTCCGGGGCGGTGACCGTGACGAGCTGGGAGTGCCCGTTGTCCTTGACCCGCAGGAGGGGGATGGACTTGTTGTAAGGGTTGCCGTTCTCCATGAAGGAGAGGAAGCCGCTGCCGCCCGGCACCTGTCCGGAGCCGCGCATCTGCTGGAACATGCGCCCGACCGAGGGGCCGTCGATGTCCTTGGCGCCGGAGCCGACCGCCAGCGTGATGCCCTGGGCCACGGTGAGGACGGCGTCGTGGCCCATGATGGCCTGGCCGTCGTCCAGCGGGTCGCTGGGGAACCACTTGCTCAGGTAGCCGCCGGGGAGGAAGTTCCTGGCCGAGGGGGCGGCCACCGCGTGGGGGTTCTTGTGGTACATGTCCGGGTGGGCGAGGCCGGTGTAGAGCACCGTGAGGCCCTCGTGCGGGGTTCGGCTAAGTTCGGCGGGGGTGATGTTGGTGATGTCGTCCCCGGTCATCACGGTGAACGAGCGGTCCTGGCAGGAGCGGTTGCCGAGCGCGTCCAGGAAGGACGTCAGGTGCCTGCCGCGGCCGGCGAAGTACACGACGTCGAGGTCGGCGTAGCCGCAGAGCTGCCCGGCCATGATGTTCAGTTCGTTCTGCCAGATGTTCTCGACGGACGAGTCGTAGGTGAGCCGCGGGGCCGCCATGTGGTCCCGGTAGTCCTTCTCGAAGGCGTCACCGAGCGTCCTGGCGTAGTGGTCGCCCTTGGCCGCGTCCTGGATCAGGAGCGCCGAGGGGGTCTTGGCCTCGCCCCGCAGGTAGGCGGCGCCCGCCCTGGCCTCGTCGGCGTTGGTGGGGGCGACCCGGGCGAAGCGTTCACCGCCTATGTCGGTGGCCGTCATGATGCTGGCGACGGTGGCCAGGCCGCCGCGGGCCAGTGCCTTCTGGGCGGCCTTGTTCTCGTCGTTGCTGGGGCCGAGGCCGGCGACGGCCACGATCTTCTCGGCGTTCTTGCGGGCGAGCAGCTGGTCGACGGTGTGGCGCCAGAACAGCGACAGGCTGCCGGTGTTGGCGAGCAGCAGGCGGATCTTCGGGGAGCCCTTGCGGTCCCCTTCGTTGTAGCGGTACTGCGCGAGGTAGGCGCCCTCGAGTTCGTGGCGCAGGGAGTCGGCGGAGTTGCTGTCCTTCTCGGTGGCGGTGAAGGAGGCCAGGTAGGCGACGCTGACGTGCGGTACGTCGGCGATCTTCGCGTTCTCCTTGGCGATCCTCTCCTCGACGGCCTCGAACCCGGCGAAGTGGTAGGCCCCGTCGGTCACGCCCACGCACTCGCCGGTGGGCTGGAGCTTGACGACGCCCTCCCCGCACCGGTCCTGGCTCTCCCGCCACCAGCTGTAGCCCCAGGTGCCCAGGGCGACCAGGACGGCGAGGGCGACGACGGCCCCGGCGACGCGGAGCACGACGTGCAGCGGCCACTCGATCCTCACCATCGCGATCAGCCCTCGTTGCCCAGTTCGGGCCGCCAGTGGTGGTAGCGCTCAGACTCGTTGAGCAGGGCCACGGTGTCGGACCTCCACATCCGGGACAGTTGTATGTAGCCGTCGGCGATGACGTGGCTGAGCCGCAGCACCGGGTCGGTGAGGGGGTCGCTCCACAGCCACCGGGCGACGACGAGCCCGCGCACCACCTTCGGCAGGTCCATCGCCTCGCCGGGTGCGGAGGGGGTGAGGGAGGCCAGCAGCTCCAGCGGTGACCCCGGCTCGCGCAGGGCGTTGGGGGCTGCGGTGATCCGGTCGAACTCGCTGATCCACTCCTCGGCGCCGGCCTGCTCGGCCCGCCGGACCAGGTACGCGGTGGCCTCGCCGATCCGGTTGCCGGCGAGCCGGTGGTAGCTCTCGCGGACCCGGTCGCCGCCCTGGGCGTAGTGCTCGGCGAGCAGTTCGTGGGTGGCGCCCCAGTCGCCCGGGTTCTGGGCCAGCCGCCACAGCAGCATGCGGCGCAGCCAGGGGTGGAGGGAGGGACGCAGGCCGCCCGGGGCCTGGAGCAGCCAGCGGGCCCGCAGTTCGGTGAAGAGCCCTTCCCCGTGGGAGAGCACCTGGGTGCCGACGTAGAGGTCCTCCGCCGCCGCGCACTCGGTGAGACGGTCGCGGTCGCGGGCGTCGAAGCCGTCCAGCAGTTCGCCGAGTGCGGCGTCCACGAGCCGGGTGTTGCCCTCGCCGGACCGCAGGGTGCGTTCCGGCAGGGTGCGCAGCCACCGCTCCTGGTCGGGGCCCGGTTCCGGCGGGGCCCCGGAGTGCTGGAGGGCGCCGAGCACCTGGTGGACGGCGCGGGGCAGGCCGCGGGTGAGGCGGTGCACGAAGGGGCTGAGCCGCACGAAGGGGGCGAGGGCCTGCGGGGCCGCCTGCACCGGGTCCGCCTCACCGCGGGCCCTGCGCTCGCTGAGGAGGCGCACCTGCTGCTCGATGTGGATGCGCACCTCGCCGAGGCCCAGGTCGCGCAGCCGCAGCGGGTACCACCAGGTGTCGTCGCTGTCGCGGCTGGGGCGGTTCTCCCGCCAGTCCGCCAGGGAGGCGCGGTCGGGCAGGCGCAGCCGCCACGGCCACTGCTCGCCGGTCGCCGGTCCCCACCGGGGCAGCCACCGGTGGGAGCTGGCGACGATGGTCAGCGGGTCGGCGGTCCGCCCCGCCACCACGGTGTCGTCGTGGCGGGCCTGCAGCAGCAGGTCCAGGAAGCGCCTGCCGTACTCGGTGTGGACGTCGTGGAGCAGCAGCAGGTAGGAGCGGGGGCTGAAGGAGACGGCCACGTTGCGGCGGAGGTCCTCCATGAAGGCGGAGAACAGGACCCGGTCCAGCCGGTCCTTGTCGTCCTCGCCCCCCTGGTGGCGCCACCGGTTCAGCTCCGCCAGGGCCTCCCAGCGGTCCTGGTGCGGGATGAGGGGGTGGCGGCCGTACCAGTCGGCGACGGTGGTCAGCCGGGCGCCGGGCCCGCGCCGGCGGCTGCGGCGCTGGACCTCGCCCAGGAGCGTGCTCACCACACTGGACGCGCCGTCGGGGACGCCGATCGCGCCGCCGGCGACGTCGAGGAAGGCGGCGAGGTAGTCGCCGTACCGGTTCTCGGTGCGTTCCTGGAAGGACTCCAGGTGGCGTCGGATGCTGCGCCGGTCGTCCTCCAGGCGTGCCATCGGCAGGTCCTGGTCGGAGGCGAGGAGTCCGAGGGTGAGCAGGGGGAAGTGGGAGCGGCGGTAGCGGGGGAGCTTGCGCTCCAGCTGGCGGGCGAGGAGGCCGAGGCCGTAGCGGGGCAGCAGGGCCTGGCCCGGCGCGAAGCGGACGTAGGCGAAGGGGTGGGTGGGACCGAAGCGCTCCATGAGCACGCCGTACGTCTCGCTGGCGCCGCTGCCGCGCGGCCCGAGCAGCAGGGCGAAGGGGCGTTCCGCCGCCGGTGGCGCGGTCAGACAGCTCTCCACCAGGGAGACGATCCCCTCGCGCCCCCGGAAACCCGTGGCGCCCCCCGTTTCCGTCACGTACGCGGTTCCCCCGTTCCGTACCCCGCAGCCCTGGTGTGGGCTTCACCAGGCGTCACTCCTGGTGGGGCTGTCCATGCTCCCCGTGTCCAGGGGTGAAGTCCAGCCGGAATCAGAGGAGTTGCACTGTTGCAACCCGGGGCCTGCGGGCAGGGTGCGCACGCCGCGGAGAGTCGGCCCACCCGTACAACCTCCGCCGGGGGCGCGGCGACCGCAGACGGACGGCCGCCGCAACAGAGGTGTCCCGGCCGGGCCCCGCTGCCGTCGGGGTCCGACCGGGACACGATCGGGGCGCCGGGTGCCTGTGCGCCCGGCGGGCCGGCGCTGCGGCCGGTGCGCCGGGGGTCAGCCGGTGGCGCCTCCACCGGCTCCGGCGCCGGCTCCGGCGGGGAGCTGGGGCACGCCGGCGAGGACGCCGAAGTAGGTCAGCGCCGCGATCACGAGGCCGATGAGGCCGAGCACCACGCCGCCCCATGCCACGGAACGCACCCAGGCCGGGCCGCGACCGCTCACGCCGAGGAGGCCGACGAGCAGTGCCAGCACCGCGAAGACCGCGTTGACGAGGGCGGTGGTGTGCCACGGCTGGCCGTAGACGGCGGCGAGCTGGTCGGTGGCCTTGCCGGACTGGACCTTGATCTGGCCGACGAGGGTCTGCCGCTCGGACATGACGGTGCCCAGCCAGGTGCCGGTGACGGAGGCGAGGCCCAGGCCGGCGCTGACGACGGCGGCGACGCCTGCGCCGACCGGACTGCGACGCTGCGCCGGCTCCTCCTCCACCAGGAGGACGTCGTCGGCTGCGGCGGCTTCCCCGTCCGTCCCCGCGACGGGCTCGCCGCCGCCGGTGGCCGGCTTCTCCCCCGACATGAGCGCGCCTTCCCCGGCGCCCTTGCCGGCCTTCTCGGCGGTGCCCCCGTCGGCGGGGCTCTTGTCGGTGGTGGTCGTCCCGGCGGCGCCGGCCGGCTTCGCCGTGGCCGCTTCCTTCGGGTCGGTCGCGGCGGCCTTGCTCTCGGCCGATGCGTTCTTCGCGGACGCGGACGTCCCCGTCACGGTGTCGTCCGTGCCCGCCTCGGCACGCGCCTCGTCCTCGCGCGTGCCGGTCTTGGTCGTATCGGTCGTGTCCATGGGGCGCGACCGTAGGTGCCGCGGATGAGAGGCGTCTGAGAGCGGACAGTCCGGCGGCGGTCCCCCGGGACTCCCGGGGCCCCATGGCGGGCCCGGCCCCTGCGGAAGGGTGGCGAAGCTCACGTACGGAGCCCTTCCGCAGCCGGTGCCCCTCCCCCCGCCGGTGCCGGCCGCCGCCCCCTGCGTGGCCAGGACGCGGCTACGGGACCGTGCCGTCCCTGTGCGCGGGTCCGCCCGGTTCCGCCCCGGGTTTGGTGTGGAGGACTTCGCGGGCCTGTTCGGCGGCGTGCGCGATGCTCTCGCTGACGAAGTCGAGGAAGCGCGCGATGTTCTCGAAGCGGGCGCCGGCCGGGGGCTGCGGGCCGAGGACGCCGACGCCCTGCCGGGCGGTCTCCACGAGGTGGGCGGTGGCGTGGGCGCTGGCCATCATGGAGCGGTACCAGACGTCGTCGTCGACGACGTAGCGCTCGCGGCGCCCCGCTTCGCGTTGCCTGCGGATCAGCCCCTGGCTGTCGAGGTACGCGACGGCCTGGGAGACGGACGCGGGACTGACCTGGAGGATCTGCACGTCACCGAGGCCGTGCACGGCAGGGTCACGCTGTCCACCGAGTCCGGCGACATCTCGGTCGGCGCCGCCCGCGGCGTCTCCGCCTCCCTGGACGCCGGTACCGCCCACGGCCGCATCGACAACGCGCTCGCCAACACCGACGGACCCGCAGCCGGCCTCACCATCCACGCGACCACCGCACACGGCGACATCAGCGCCCGCAGCCTCTAGCGGCCCGTCTCGCATCGTTGACCGGGTGATCGAGGTGTGTCCGTCGGTCAGCAGTCTGCGTCGATGAGTGAGGCCCGCTGAACCTGATGCCGCGCAAGGGCAAAGCCTGACGCCCGGTCGCCGGACCACGTCGGCTGCGGGCGACCTGCAACCGCTCCGACGGGGCGATGCACATGCCCGCCGCCCTCGACCTGGCCACCGGAAAGATCTACTACCCAGTCCGCCGGCGCAAGCGGTGGCGCGAATTCCTCGGCCTGCTCAAGGCACTGCGCAAGCGCTGGGCCGGGGAGAAGCTGTACATCGTGCCGGACAGCTTCTCCCCGCACCGGCACGCCGAGGTCCGCACTTGGGCGGCTGTTGACGACAAGGTCCGCTTCACGCCCGAGTCGCCGATCCGGCAGTGGACCGCATACCGGGCCGGTTCCGCATGACAAACCACTAGCCTGTGTGGCCGGCAAGCCACTCCAGAACACGGTCCGGGTCTTTCTGGAAGTGCAGGTACCCGTCCCAGCGGCGCGTGGTGCCGTGGATCCAGAACAGCTCCTTCGGCACGTCCGAGGGGATGCCGTCGAACATGGACTGGACATCGGCCGGCCGCGTCATGAGGTCGTCGTGGACCTGGTAGACGAGCGTCGGCACCCGGACACTGCCGGCCGCACCGGTCTCGACCGGGGACATCTCGTCGAGCCCGAAGCCGGTGCGGAGTCTGATCAGCCGGTCCAGCTCCTCCATCCGCTCGGCCGGGATGCGGCGCCGCTCGAGCGTTCGCTCCAGAACCGCGCGCGGCGACAGCGGCTGGCACGCGACCAGGCAGCAGACGTCCATGAACTCCTGCGGGGCCCGCTGCATCGCGAACAGCGTGGCGTTGGCGCCCAGGCAGCGGCTGAACAGCGCGATGCGCGCCCCGCGCAGGTCAGGACGCGACCGCGCATACCGCAGGGACCCGACGACGTCGCGCGACTCGAATCTGCCGCTGGTGGTCACGCCACCGTTGGCGCCGCCACTGAGGCCGAAGTTCCGCAGGTCATAGGCGAGGACGTGGTAGCCGGCGGCGTGCAGGAGCGCGATGTCCGGCACCAAGTCGACCTCGACGTCATTGCCGGTCTCGCCGTTGACCGACCGCCAGGGCTCCAGATGGGACGGCAGCCCCGAACGGCTGAAGAACCGTGGATGGTTGACGATCACGACCCGGTCGGAGCCGGGGGCCGGCACGAACCAGCCTTCGAGTGGAATGCCGTCCTCGGAGGGGAACGTGACCTCCTCGAAGTCCAGCCCGTGCTCGGCGGGGGAGTGCAGCACGGGCGAGCGTGGCGAGGTGCTGAAACGGTCGGCGATGGCTTCGAGCATCTCAGGCTCCCGTACGTGTCATGCCACCGTCGACGTGCAGGATCTGACCGGTGATGAAGTCGGCGTCGTCGGAGACCAGGAAGCCCAGGGCGTTACCGAGGTCCGCCGCGACCGACTGACGCTTGATGGTCTGCAGCGCCGTCACACGGGCGAAGACCTCATCGGCTGTCGGGCCGTTCGGCCGGGCCCGGCCCAGGAAGCCCTGGGTCGCCACCAGGCCGGGTGCTATCGCGTTGACGGTGATGCCGCTGTCGCCGAGTTCGTTGGCGAGCGCCCGAGTCAGCGCGTGCACGGTGCCCTTGCTGGTCATGTACGCGAGGTCGCGGTTCTGGGTCAGGGTGATGCCCGAGCCGGTATTGACGATGCGCCCCCACCCTGCGGCCCGCATCCCCGGCGCGAACGCCCGGGCGAAGAGCAGGATCGACTCGACGTTGACCGCCTGCACCTTGCGCCACAGCTCCATCGACATGTGCTCAAGGTCGGTGAAGGGGAAGATGCCGGCATTGTTGACGAGAATGTCGCAGCGCCCGTACCGGTCGAGGACCGTGGCGGTCACGGCGTCGACCTGCGACGGCTCACTGATGTCACACACCAGTCCCAGCTTGTCCCCGCCGCCCGTCAGCTCGCTCACGGCGTCCACCGGGTCGTCGATGTCGACGGCGAACACGTGCGCGCCGTCCGCGGCGAGCCGCTGGCAGTACGCGTATCCGATGCCCCGGGCCGCCCCAGTCACCACCGCCGTCTTTCCGTCAAGCGCCACGGGTGAACTCCAGCCCGATCTGGGTGGCGATCGAGAAGTAGTCCTCCAAGTGCCAGGTCCGCACGATGCGGCCGTCGACCACCTGGTGGAAGTCGGCCGCCCGGAACTCGACCTCGCGGCCCGTGCCCTCGACGCCGAGCAGCTCGCCGGTGTGCTTCCCGCGGCTGACCGCCCGCACCGCCACCATGTCCCCGTTCACGACGACGTGCTCGATCTCGACGGCCAGGTCAGCGAACACACCACGAAGGTGAGCAATGCCCGCCTTCCATCCCTCCGGTCCGCCCCCGGCGCGCAGGGCCGGGACGGCCTCCCAGTCGGCCGCGAGGGCCTCGTCGACCAGCGCACTGTCACCGGTGGAGAGTGCCTCGTAGAAACGCCGGACCGCGATTTCATTGTCGTTTGCCATGGTTCTCACGGTAGGGACGCAGACTCCCGGTCATCAAAGACCTGTTCCGGAACACGTCATACCATTCAGGCATGACAGATCTCGACATTCGGCTGGTGCGCTACTTCACCACCGTCGCGTCACATCTGCACTACGGCCGAGCCGCGGCCGAGCTGCACATCGCGCAGCCGTCGCTGAGCCGTCAGATCAGCCAGCTCGAGGTCCAGGTGGGTGCGCGGCTTTTGGACCGGACGCGACAAGGCACGCGGCTCACCGAAGCGGGAGAGGCATTCCTCCCCCACGCACGCGCCCTGGTGCGCTCGGCCCAGCAGGCCACGGCCGCCGCCCGGGCCGCCGCGCGGCCTACCCGGATCACCGTTGGCTACACCGCGGGCCTGATCGTCACCCCGGTGGTGCGGGACCTGCGGCACAAACACCCCGACGCCGATGTACGCACACTGCACCTGAAGTGGAACGAGCCGCGCCAGGCACTGCTCGACCGGCGGGTCGACGCGGCGATCACCCGGCTACCGCTGCAGACCGACGGCCTGGACGTGACGCTCCTCTACGACGAGCCGAAGATGCTGCTCGTACCGGTCGGGCACCGGCTGGCGGGCAAGGAGTCGGTCACGCTCGACGACATCGAGGGCGAGCCGATCCCCCGCTTCCCGGATCCGGAATGGGACGCGTACTGGCGCATCGACCCGCGGCCGGGAGGCCGCCCCGCGCCCGACGGCCCCTCGGTCGAGACCATCGAGGACAAGCTCGAATACATAGCCGCCGGGCAGGCCGTGGCCATCATCCCAGCCGCCCTGCACACCGGCGGCACCCGGCCCGACCTCACCACCATCCCGCTGCACGGCGTCGGACCGAGCCACGTCGTCGTGGCAACCCGGGCCGCGGACAGCAGCCGACTGGTGGCCGCGTTCCGCAGGTCGGCCGTGACCGCCTTAGGGGTCCTTGCAAGATGAGCGTCCGATGAGGTCGCGTGGTCTGGTGCCGTGCATCGCAAGGCGCCGGAGAGTCCTCGTAGCGGAGCTACCAGGGCTTTTCGGCAACGCCGCGAGGTGCGGTGCCAGACCACGCGACCCGGGCGGGCATATGGCAAGGACCCCCTAGGCAGTTGATCACCTCAGAGGCTTGTTGATCCGCTGCAGCTTGCGGCCTTCCTTCATCTCGTCGGCCGGACGGACGTGCTCGTTCGACGTCCCACGGCCGCCTCATCCCCTGTGGCGAAGGCGTTACTTCGCCGTGACGCCCATAACGAAGGGGACAGACAGGCTTTGTGGTGTCAGGCAGTCGGGGCACGGCCCCACGTACCACAGCTAGACACGGAGAGCCGACCATGGGTAAGTCCACCAAGTTCGTGATGACAGTTGCCGGCGTGGCACTGGCGGGGGTCGCCGGTGTGGGTGTCGCACAGGCAGCCACACCTGTGCAGTCGGCGGACTCCGGCGCACCTTCCTCCTGCCGCCCGGCCAACCTCACGACGAAGATCACGCCGGACGCCGCCAGCGCCGGGCACCGCCACTACCGCGTCACACTGACCGCGGCGCCCGGCACCAGCGCCTGCACGCTGGCCGGCTCCCCGGACGACGTGAAGTTCTACAACAACAGCTCCCTGAAGGGCGTCACCACGAAGCCCTACGGTTCGCAGGGCACCGCGGTCACCTTCGGCCCCGGCCACCCCGTCCACTTCGACATCCAGGTGCCCAGCGCTTCCAAGGGCGCGTCGGCCAACCGGGTCGTCTTCACCCTCAAGACCCCGGGCGGCGGGGTCATCCCGGGTGACCAGGAGGCCGACGGCAGCCTGTCCGTCGACGCCGGCACCCAGATCGGCCCCGTGCAGGCCGGCGCCTGACCGACGGCCCTCAGCGAGGACTGACCGCGTGCGGCCCGCCACCGATGGTGGCGGGCCGCACGCTGCTGTGTGCCGGCGGAAGGGGGCCGGCGCACCGGCAACGCAGTCACCGGCGGACCTCACCCCGCTCCCCGAACCGGGCGAAGAGCGGCGGCGAGTACCACCCCGGCCGCCGGCCGCCCAGCCACGCCTCCACCGAGGGTGACGGTGGGCGGACCCGGCCGAGCGCGTACAGGGCGATGCCGACCAGCGCGCCCACGAGGGAGAGCCCGAAGCAGATCCACAGGGCGGTCCTGGTGCCCACGTCGTCGTCCGGCTCGATGTTGGAAGCGAGGTAGAGCAGCACCGGGGCGATCATGAACGCCGCCACCGCCCGGATCAGCTCGATGATCGCGAACACCCGCTGCACCTCGGTGGAGCGCAGGGAGAAGCCGGCGATGAACAGCGCCGGGACGACGGAGGCGCCGACGCCGATGCCGACCAGTCCCGAACCCACTGCGGTGAGCGCGGGCGTGGGCGGGGCGGCGCCGTTCATCACCGCGACGCCGGCGCTCAGGAGGACCAGGCCGACGAGGACGTAGTAGTGCAGCAGGCGAGTGCGGAAGACGACGCTGAAGACCACCGCGGTGACCACCGCGCCGCCGAACTCGGGGAGGCAGAGCAGCCCGAGGCGCAGGGAGGTGACGCGGTGCGTGAGCGTGGTCAGGGTCAGCGTGATCGCCGACACGGACGCCGCCGCCGCGCAGATGGCGGCGGCGATACCGGCGACCGGGAGGGTGCTGATCAGGCTCCGCACACACAGCAGCGGACGCCGGGTCCGGTACTCGTGGACGAAGAGGAGGACGATGAGCAGGAGGCCGCCGAAGAGCGGCGCGCAGGTGGTGGGGTCGACGAAGGGATGGGTGAGCAGTTCCGAGGCGCCGAGGAACGCGGCCACGCACCCGACGGTGGCCAGGGTGAGCGCGGGGTAGTCGACGCGGGCGTCCGGATCGGCCGGCGGGGTGTCCTGGAAGGTCAGGACGGACAGCACGAGCGCCACCACGGCGATCCCCGCGATGATCCAGAACAGCGGTCGCCAGCCGTTGCCGGAGGCCTGGCCGCCACCGACCACCGGGCCGAGCGCGACCGCGCCGAAGATGCAGATGTTCATGATCACAGCGGTGGTGCGCAGCCTGGCTGCCGGGTAACCGATGATCAGCGGCGGTACGGCGGCGATCAGCAACAGGCTGGTGCACAGGCCCTGCAGGACGTGTCCGACGATGAACATGGCGGGGACGGTCGCCGCGGCGGTGAGCACCGAGCCGATCACCAGCAGGGTCCCGTAGACGAGCAGCATCCGCCGTTGCGGCAGCCGTTGGGCGAACTGAACCGCCAGGACCGTTCCCACCGCGTAGCCGGCGTTGGCCATGCCCGAGGTCACGTTCATGGCCTGCGGGCTCATGTCCAGGTCCCTGGCGATGAGCGGGGTGACGGCTCCCAGGGCTGCCGAAAGGGCGAGGTACGGCACGAGGGCGGAGACGACCATCAGAGCCACCGCGGGGTAGCGGCCGGCCAGTGGACCCTGTCGCATCGGTCGTTCTCTCCTCGGTCGGCGGGAAGCGGCGGGCGTGCTGTGATCATGCTGGCCCGCCACCGCCGCACTCCCGCCAAGCGCAGCCGCGGGAGTCACCCGATCGACGCTCGGGCGGGTGAACCACCGGCGTCCGTCCCGCACCCCACGGCAGTCCCGGCCCCGGCGACCGTCGGCAGCACGGAGACGGGTCTGGTCAGCAGCGTCCACCGGCACCGCTCCCCGCCGAACCGGAAGACGTAGGGCCTGCCGCGACGCAGCGCGACCACGGCCTCCTCCATACCGCGGTGGTCGCCGAGCCAGGCCCAGACCGTGGCGAACACCTCGCGGTCGAGGGTGAAGGCGATGTCGCGGGCCGTCTCCCGCATCCAGGTCACCGCCTGGCCCGGGTAAGGCGTCGTCACACCCTGCGGTGCACAACACTGACCCCCGAACACCTCGGCGAGGCCGGAGCCGGTCCGGTCCAGGTGGCACCAGTAGGTGCGAGGCAGCGTCACACCGCCTCCCGGCGAGGAGGCGTGGCCCGCAACTCGCACCAGACGTCCTTGCCGCCCGCGGTCCGTACCGCTCCCCAGGCGTCGGCCAGCTCCGCCACCAGCCACAGGCCCCGCCCGCTCTCGGCGCCCCAGTCCGGCTCCCGCAGCGTCGGCAGCTCACCGCTGGCGTCGCTGACCGTCAACCGGACGCGGTCAGGGCGGCGTTCGAGCGTGAGTGCGCACTCGGAGGAGTCGGTGTGCCGGACCACGTTGGCCAGCAGCTCCTGGACGCACAACACCGCGTCGTCCACGAGCCTTTCGAAGCCCCAGAGTCGGAGGTGAGCCCGCACTATGCGCCGCACCCCACCCGACGCCGGCCGCTGCACGGCCAACTCCTGGCGGAACTGCTCGCTTCGCGCTTCTGCCATGAGGGCCATGGCTCCTCCAGAGATCAACTGCGGGGCATCACGCAGGGGATGCGCTCTGTGACGAGTTGAGCGCTCACCGCTACGAGCAACAGAGTGGACCTACCTGAGCCGTATCCGCAACTTGGTCAAGCTACAAAGTTGTAGATCTGCAAAACCGGCTTAATCCGGAGTCATATGCGCTGGGTTGGAGATTCCTCGGTCGCCTACGGGACACTGTCGCGACCACCACCGGGAGAGGTAGTCATGCCAGGTCATCCACGGCCCACTGTGCGACGACGTCGCCTGGGCAGCGAGTTGCGGAGGCTCCGCGAGGCCGCCGGCGTCACGTCCGAGCAGGCGGCCGAACGCATCGGCGGTGACAAGTCGAAGATCTCGCGCCAGGAGAACGGCCGCCAGGGCGTCACGAAGCTGGAGATCGAGGCGTTGCTCGATCTCTACGAGGTGAGCGATGCCAAACTCAGGACCGCTCTGGCCACCCTGGCCCGCGAGGGCCGCCGCAAGAGCTGGTGGGCTCCGTACAGCGACATACTGGACGAACGGTTCCAGGAACACTTGAGCATCGAGTCGGACGCCGTCCGCATGCTCCTCTTCCAGCCTCTCCTCATCCCCGGACTCCTGCAGACCCGGGAGTACGCCGAGGTCTCCATCCGCGGGGAGACCGATTCGACCTCGGACGGACAGGTCGACTCCCACGTGTCGGTACGGCTCGGTCGGCAGCGGGTCCTGCAACGCGAGAACCCGCCCCAACTGGTCTGCATCCTCGACGAGGCCGCGATCCGGCGCTGTATCGGAGGGCCGAAGGTCATGGCCGGGCAGCTCCACAAGCTCATCGAGGTGAACAACCCGCCACGCCTGTCCATCCAGGTCGTCCCGTTCAGCCAGGGAAGTCACGCCGGTCTCGACGGCGCCTTCAGCATCTACTCGTATCCCGATCCGATGGACCTGGACGTGGTCAGCCTCGGGTATCTCGACGGCCTGCTCTATCTGGAGGAAGATGGCCCTGTCGAGCGGTACAAGCTGGCCTTTGACCAACTCCGCTCCAGCGCCCTACCGTCACGCCAGTCAATGGACCTGATCACGCAGGTGGCCAGGGACCTGGAAAAGCCAGAGGACGGGTACACCGGATGATGCGGCACGACCTCCCCGAGGACCAGTGGCGGAAGTCCTCCTACAGCCCTGACAACGGGCCGAACTGCGTCGAGGTGCAGACGACAGCAGGCGGACGCATCGCCGTCGGCGACAGCAAGATGCGTGCTCTGGGTGCTCACACCTTCCCGGCCGGTCAGTGGCAGAAGTTCATCGACGCGCTGCTGACCGGGGCGCTCTGACGACGCTCCGGTTTCACGAGGAGCCCACCGGTTGCCCGTGTCGCTTGCGTGATGAGCCCCGGCCCCCACCCGGAGGCCGGGGCTCACCTCACGCCCCGCCCCTCACTCCTCGGACTTCTCGGCCCGGCTGACCTGGCAGGTGTACCAGAGTTCCTTCGTGCTGGTGTTGGTGAAGTGGTACGAGGCGGTGTAGTCCTTCGTGTCGCCGGGCCCGACCACGACGGTGGACTGGTGCAGTCCGTACGCCTTGCCGTCGGCGGGCTTGGCGTGCATCCAGTTGATGGCGATCCGGTAGGAGTAGGTGCTCTCGGAGGCGGTGTTGGTGACGGAGACGTCCGCCTTCAGCTCCTTGGTCCCGTTGTCGTAGCGGCAGTCGTTGACGGTGACGTCGTCGCGGCCGTCGGGGTCGAAGGGCTCCTCGGTCGGCTCCTCGGTGTAGTCCGAGCCGCCATCCTCGTCGCCGTAGTCGTCACCGCTCAGCGAGGTGTCTTCGTCGGTGGGTGAGGCGCTGGGCGCGGGCAGGCGCGGGGTGGGGTGGAGCTTGGCCTCGACGGACGACACGGCACCGCAGCCCGTCATGGTCAGCAGTGCGGTCGACACGGCCGCGACCGTGCCCGCGGCTCGCAGCCGTCGCCTACGTACGTCACTGTGGCAGGTCATTGGCCCGCTCCCCCGTGTTCAGACGCCCGCCAGGGCGCTGTGTGATGTGTGATGCGCGCCGCGGCGGTTCGTCCCACGCCCGGCACCTGGAATGCTCATGCCACGCTAACAGTGGACGCGATCACCGTGGGCCGGAGGGTGGCGCCTGATCTGCAACCGGGGAGCGCACGCGCGGACCCGCCCTCATGCACGAGGGCCGGCACCCGCCGTGTGACGGGTACCGGCCCTCGTGCCGGACGGGTGCGGGCTCAGCCCTCGACGCCCAGCTTCTCCAGGATCAGCTCGCGGACGCGGGCGGCGTCGGCCTGGCCGCGCGTCGCCTTCATCACCGCGCCCACCAGGGCACCGGCCGCAGCGACCTTGCCGCCGCGGATCTTGTCGGCGATGGCGGAGTTGGCGGCGATGGCCTCGTCCACGGCGGTCCCCAGCGCACCCTCGTCGGAGACGACCTTCAGGCCGCGCTTGTCCACGACGGTGTCCGGGTCGCCCTCGCCGGCCAGCACACCCTCGATGGTCTGGCGGGCCAGCTTGTCGTTGAGCGAGCCCTCCTTGACCAGGGCGCACACCCGCGCGACCTGCTCGGGGGTGATGGGCAGCGCCGTGAGGTCGACGCCGTCCTCGTTGGCACGGCGGGCCAGCTCACCCATCCACCACTTGCGGGCGGCGGCGGAGTCGGCCCCGGCCTCGACGGTGGCGACGATCGGGTCGACGGCACCGGCGTTGAGGATGGACTGCATGTCGTGCTCGGAGACACCCCACTCCTCCCGGAGCCGGTTGCGGCGCACGCGGGGAAGCTCGGGCAGTTCCTTGCCCAGCTCCTCGACCCACTCGCGGGCCGGGGCGACCGGGACCAGGTCGGGCTCGGGGAAGTAGCGGTAGTCCTCCGCCTCCTCCTTGATCCGGCCCGAGGTGGTGGAGCCGTCCTCCTCGTGGAAGTGACGGGTCTCCTGCACGATCGTGCCGCCGGAGCTCAGAACGGCCGCGTGGCGCTGGATCTCGAACCGGGCGGCGCGCTCCACGGACCGCAGCGAGTTGACGTTCTTCGTCTCGCTGCGGGTGCCGAACTTCTCCCGGCCGTGGGGGCGCAGCGACAGGTTGACGTCGCAGCGCATCTGGCCCATCTCCATGCGCGCCTCGGAGACGCCCAGGGAGCGGATGACCTCACGGAGCTCGGCCACGTAGGCGCGGGCGACCTCGGGGGCGCGCTCACCGGCGCCCACGATGGGCTTGGTGACGATCTCGATGAGGGGGATGCCGGCCCGGTTGTAGTCCAGCAGCGAGTGCGAGGCGCCGTGGATGCGGCCGGTCGCGCCACCGATGTGGGTGGACTTGCCGGTGTCCTCCTCCATGTGGGCGCGCTCGATCTCCACGCGGAAGACCTCGCCGTCCTCCAGCTGCACGTCGAGGTAGCCGTCGAAGGCGATCGGCTCGTCGTACTGGGAGGTCTGGAAGTTCTTCGGCATGTCCGGATAGAAGTAGTTCTTCCGGGCGAAGCGGCACCACTGCGCGATGGAGCAGTTCAGCGCCAGGCCGATCCTGATCGCCGACTCGACGCCGGTCGCGTTGACGACCGGGAGCGCGCCGGGCAGGCCCAGGCAGGTGGGGCAGGTCTGCGAGTTCGGTTCGGCGCCGAGCGCCGTCGAACAGCCGCAGAACATCTTGGTGGCGGTGCCGAGCTCGACGTGGACCTCAAGCCCCATGACGGGCTCGTAGGTCTCCAACGCCTCCTCGTACGGCACCAGTTCAGTGACGGTCACGGAAAACTCAACCTCTCAACTTCCGCCGTCAGCCGGCGAGGACGTCGTCGTCGCCCAGGCGGCCGAGCTCGCGGACGAGGATGGCGACGCCGGTGACGATGGCGATGCCGGAGACCGCCGCGTCCAGCAGCCGCAGCGTGTCCTGCTCGGTGCGGGCCTGACGGGCCTGCTTGAGCACGCCGAGGGCGCCGAACAGGGTGGTGCCGATGGACAGGTACGTGCCGGCCTTGGACTTCTTGAAGTTCTTGGCCTGCGAGAGCTTTCCGCTCATAGGGAAGGTGCCTCCTCCAGCAGCGAGTGACCCAGGCGGGTCTGGAAGGCGGCCTCGACCGCCGCGCCCACGCGGTACAGCCGGTCGTCCGCCATGGCCGGTGCGATGATCTGCAGGCCCACCGGGAGCCCGTCCTCGGGGGCCAGGCCGCAGGGCAGCGACATGGCGGCGTTGCCGGCGAGGTTGGTGGGGATGGTGCACAGGTCCGCGAGGTACATCGCCATCGGGTCGTCGGTGCGCTCACCGATCGGGAAGGCGGTGGTCGGCGTCGTCGGCGAGACGATCACGTCGACCTGCTCGAAGGCCTTCTCGAAGTCCCGGGTGATGAGGGTGCGGACCTTCTGCGCGGAGCCGTAGTACGCGTCGTAGTAGCCGGAGCTGAGCGCGTAGGTGCCGAGCATGATGCGCCGCTTGACCTCGGGGCCGAAGCCGGCCTCACGGGTGAGGGCGGTGACCTCCTCGGCCGAGCGCGTGCCGTCGTCACCGACCCGCAGGCCGTAGCGCATGGCGTCGAAGCGGGCCAGGTTGGAGGAGCACTCGCTGGGCGCGATCAGGTAGTACGCGGCGAGCGCCGCCTCGAAGCTGGGGCAGGACAGCTCGACGATCTCGGCGCCCAGCTCGCGCAGCAGCTCCACGGACTCGTTGAACCGCTGCACCACGCCGGCCTGGAAGCCCTCGCCGGCGAACTCCTTGACCACGCCGACGCGCATGCCCTTGACGTCACCGTTGCGGGCGGCCTCGACGACCGGCGGCACGGGGGCGTCGACGGACGTGGAGTCCATCGGGTCGTGACCGGCGATGGCCTCGTGGAGCAGCGCGGCGTCCAGCACGGTACGGGCGCAGGGGCCGCCCTGGTCCAGCGAGGAGGAGAAGGCCACCATGCCGTAGCGGGAGACCGCGCCGTAGGTGGGCTTGACGCCGACGCTGCCGGTGAGCGCGGCGGGCTGCCGGATCGAGCCGCCGGTGTCGGTGCCGATGGCCAGCGGGGCCTGGAAGGAGGCCAGCGCCGCGGCGGAGCCGCCGCCCGAGCCACCGGGGACGCGGGTGAGGTCCCAGGGGTTGCCGGTCGGGCCGTAGGCGCTGTTCTCGGTGGAGGACCCCATGGCGAACTCGTCCATGTTCGTCTTGCCGAGGATGACGACGTCGGCGGCGCGGAGCCGCTTGGTGAGCGTCGCGTCGTACGGCGGGATCCAGCCCTCGAGGATCTTGGAGCCGACGGTGGTCGGCACGCCCTCGGTGGTGAAGATGTCCTTCAGGGCCAGCGGCACGCCGGCCAGCGGGCCGAGCTTCTCACCCCGCGCCCGCTTCTCGTCCACGGCGCGGGCCTGGGCGAGAGCGCCCTCCCGGTCGACGTAGAGGTAGGCGTGCACCTTCTCGTCCACGGCCTCGATGCGGGCCAGGTGCGCCTCGGTGACCTCCACCGCGGTGACCTCGCCGGCGGCGATGCGGGCCGCGGTCTCGGCGGCGGTGAGCCGCGTCAGGTCCTTGACGTCCTTCATCTCGCTCACGCCTCCTCCCCCAGGATCTGCGGCACCTTGAATCGCTGCTGCTCCTGGGCGGGGGCGCCGGAGAGCGCCTGCTCGGGGGTGAGCGACGGACGGACCTCGTCCGCGCGCATGACGTTGGTCAGCGGCAGCGGGTGGGAGGTCGGCGGTACGTCTTGGTCGGCGACCTCGGAGACGCGGGCTACCGCGCCGATGATGTCGTCGAGCTGTCCGGCGAAGTGATCAAGCTCTTCGTCCCGCAGCTCCAGACGCGCCAGCCGGGCGAGGTGGGCGACCTCCTCGCGCGTGATGCCAGGCATGCAGCGTTCCTCGGGGTGAGTTCTTCGTGGCCGGGGCCGTCGTCAGCGGTGTGCGGTGGGCGGCGGCGACCCGGCGTTCTGGTGTGGTGCCGTCCAATCCTATGGGTGCGGGGTCCCCGGGGGCGAAACCGAATCCCGCGGGGAGCGGCGACGGCGGGTGCGCGGGAGCGCGTCCGCCGGGATCACCCCGCGGGCGGCGGCCGGCGACCCGGCGGGCGGAGCTCCGGGAGGGTGGGGCGGGGGACGTCGTGGGGCCGCGTGGACGAGCCCCGGCGAGGCCCGTCGCCGAGCGCCTCCGCGCCGGCCCGCGGCCGGGCACCGCGGCGCACCTGCGGCCCGGGGCCCTGGGGTCGCAGCGCCGTGGGGTCCGGCGCCTGGGGTCGCAGCGCCGTGGCGGGCCGCTGGCCGTGACGGGGACTCCGGCAGCCGCGGGCCCGGTCAGCGAAACGTCACTGCACGGGGCGGTCCGCGCCCTGCGCCATGACGGTCGAGACGCTCTGGCTGATCGTCGTGGCGGCCGTGGGGGGTGCCCCCGCGGAGCCGCCCGCCCGGTGGCTGCCGCAGCGCAGGGGGCTCGTCGAGCGGCCGGGCGCCGGACCCGTGGCGCCGGGGACGACGGACGGTTGCGCCTGCGCGCCGGCGGCCGGCGGTGCGCCCGGGACCGCGCGGGGGGAATGAGGCCGGCGCCCCTCGCCGCGGGCGCGCAGCCAGGCGGTGGTCTCCTCGGGCGGCATCGCCGCCGCGACCAGCCAGCCCTGCACCGCGTCCGCGCCCAGGTCGCGCAACCGCCCCCAGGTCTCGTCGTCCTCGACGCCCTCGGCGACGACCAGCAGGCCCAGCGAGTGCGCGAGGTCGAGGGTGCAGCGGACGATCTCGGCGTCCTCCGGGTCGACGGCGAGCCGGGCCACGAAGGAGCGGTCGATCTTCAGCTCGCTGACCGGGAGCCGCCGCAGGTGGACCAGGGAGGAGTAGCCGGTGCCGAAGTCGTCCAGGGACATCTTGACGCCGTGCGCGGTGAGGCCGTTGAGGGTGTCGGCGGCACGCTGCGGGTCCTCCAGGAGGACGTGTTCGGTGATCTCCAATTGCAGGGCGGAGGGCGGGACGCCGTGCCGGGCCAGACGGGCCGCGACGGCGCCGGCGAAACCGGGGCTGTGGACGTCGCGCGGCGAGACGTTGACGGCGACCGGGACCTCCAGGCCGTCTGCCCGCCACCGGGCGACCTGGCCCAGCGCGGTCTCCAGGACGTACTCGGTGAGGCGGGGCATCAGTCCGGAGGACTCGGCGATCGCGATGAACTCGTCCGGGGGGACCTTGCCGCGCACCGGGTGCACCCACCGCACCAGCGCCTCCAGCCCGCTGACCCGGCCGTCGAAGCCGACCTTGGGCTGGTAGTGGAGGGCGATGTCGCCGGCGTCCAGGGCGCGGCGCAGGTCCCCCAGCAGGCCGAGACGGTCGGGGGTGTTGCGGTCGCGCTTGGCCTCGTAGAGCTCCACCCCGCTGCGGTCGCGCTTGGCCTGGTACATGGCCACGTCCGCGCGGCGCAGCAGGCCCTCCGCGTCGAGAGCGTGCTCGGGGAAGACGGCGACGCCGGCGCTGGCCTCCAGGACGAGGATGAGGCCGTCCAGGTCGAGCGGGGAGCCGAGCGCCGCCACCAGGTGGCGGGCGGCCCGCTGTGCACTGGTGAGGGAGTCGACGACGGGGAGGAGGACCGCGAACTCGTCGCCGCCGAGGCGGGCGGCCTCGGCTCCGCGCGGCAGCGCGCGGCGCAGGCGGTCGGCGATCTGGAGCAGGAGGCGGTCCCCGGCGAGGTGGCCGAGGGTGTCGTTGACCGAGCGGAAGCGGTCGAGGTCGATCAGGACGAGGGCGGCGCGCTGGGACTGGCGTTCCGCCGCGTCCAGCGCGGTCCACGTCCGTTCCAGCAGCCACTGGCGGTTGGGGAGTCCGGTGAGCGGGTCGCGCAACTGCTCCTCGGCCCTGGCCCCGGCTATCCACAGGGTCGAGTCGAGGGCTATGAGGGGGACCGCGAAGAGCGGGAGGAAGCCCGGGGCGTGGGAGGCGACCACGACGACGAGGGGGGCGCTGCCGAGCAGGGCGATGCCGATGAGCGCCTGCCGCCCCAGGGCCGTCCTGGCGATGGTGGGGACCCCGGAGTCGTGCGGCGCCACGGTCAGCCACAGCAGCACCCGGCTGACCAGGAGGTAGACCAGGGCACAGGTGAGGATGCGGGGCAGGGCGGCCAGGCTCCAGGCGACGGGGTGCCAGGGCAGGTCGCCGGTGGGCAGGGCGCCGAAGCCGGCCTGGCAGAGTGCGGCGGCGCCGATGCCCACGACGTCCGTCGCGCCGTGCAGCACCGCCTCGCGCTGGTGCCGGCGCCGCACCAGGCCCGCCGGCAGGATCAGCGCGAGGGTGACCAGGACCGAGGTGACCCAGCCGTAGAGCAGGAGCGCCGCGACGCTGAGGGCGGCGCCGGAGCCCGAGCCGACCCACTCGTCGTTCCGGCCCAGGACCACGAGGTGGACGGCGAGGAGGCCGGTCAGGACCACCACGCCCCAGCCGGCGGCGGCGCTCGGGTACAGCGCCGCGCCGCTGCCGGCGGCCCGTACCGCTGCCGCCGCGAGCACGGTCACGGCGACGACCAGGACGGCGGTGGGGAGCGCCGGCAGGAGGGAGCGGCCCAGGTCCTTCTTCACTGCGCCCGTCCGGTCAGTGGGGCCTGCCACGGCACCGTCCGGCGTCGGTGGGCGGCGCAGCCCACCGGGGCGCCGGCCCCGCCGCAGTACCGTTCCGGCGCCCGGCGGTGCGCGACGGCGCGGGCCGCGACCGGGGGGACGCTCACAGTGAAAGGACGCTCCAGCAGCGACGCCCGTGCGGCGCTCTCGGTCGGTTTCATTCCGATCCCTCTCACAGCCGGCTGAGCCCGCGTCAGGGCAGGCGCATGCCCCCACAGTAAGCCGCCGGGGGCCGTGTGGGGCGACGGTCGTCCGCCGTTACGCGAATGCGACACAGGGGCCGGTAAGCGTCTGGTATGCGCCGTGGCAGCGATGCTCATTCCTCCTCTTCGGGGGCGACGGCCACGGCCCGGGCGGCGTCCGGCCCCTGTTCCAGCAGGACCGCGAAGCCGTCGTCGTCCAGGACGGGGACCTTCAACTGCATGGCCTTGTCGTACTTCGACCCAGGGTTCTCGCCCACCACGACGAAGCCGGTCTTCTTGGACACGGAACCGGTCACCTTCGCCCCGAGGCGCTGGAGCGCCTCCTTGGCGCCGTCCCTGGTGTGTGACTGCAGTGTTCCCGTCACTACGACGGTGACCCCTTCAAGCGGACGCGGACCGTCATCTTCCGGCCGTTCTTCCGCCATGCGGACCCCCGCGTTCCGCCACTTCTCGACGATCTCGCGGTGCCAGTCCTCGGCGAACCACTGCTTCACGGAGGCGGCGATGGTGGGGCCGACGCCCTCCGTCGCCGCCAACTCCGCCTCGTCGGCCTCCCGGATGCGGTCGAGGGAGCCGAACTCGCGGGCCAGGGCCTCGGCGGCGACCGGGCCGACGTGCCGGATGGAGAGACCGACGATCACCCGGGCCAGCGGACGCTCCTTCGCCGCCTGGATGTTCTCCAGCATGGCGAGGGTGTTCTTCTTCGGTTCGCCCTTCTGATTGGCGAAAAAGGTGACCACCTTCTCCTCGCCCGTCTTAGGGTCGCGCTTGGGCAGACCTGTGTCCGGATCCAGGACGTAGGAGCGGATGGGCAGCAGCTGCTCCACGGAGAGGTCGAAGAGGTCGCCCTCGTCGCGCAGCGCCGGCTCCTTCGGTTCGAGGGGCTGGGTGAGCGCGGTGGCCGCCACGTAGCCGAAGTTCTCGATGTCCAGGCTCTTGCGGCCGGCGAGGTAGAACAGCCGCTCGCGGATCTGGGCGGGGCAGGCGCGGGCGTTGGGGCACCGCAGGTCGACGTCGCCCTCCTTGGCCGGTTGCAGCGGGGTGCCGCACTCGGGGCAGTCGGCGGGCATCACGAACTCGCGCTCGGTGCCGTCCCGGAGGTCGACGACCGGACCGAGGATCTCGGGGATGACGTCGCCGGCCTTGCGCAGCACCACGGTGTCGCCGATGAGGACGCCCTTGGCCTTGACGACGTCCTGGTTGTGGAGGGTGGCGAACTCGACCTCGGAGCCCGCGACGGTGACCGGCTCCACCACGGCGTAGGGCGTCACCCGGCCGGTGCGGCCCACGCCGACGCGGACGTCCACCAGCTTGGTGTTGACCTCCTCGGGCGGGTACTTCCAGGCGATGGCCCAGCGCGGCGCCCGGGAGGTCGAGCCGAGCCGGCCCTGCAGGCGGATCTCGTCGAGCTTGACGACGGCACCGTCGATCTCGTGCTCCACGGCGGTGCGGCGCGTCTCCTGGTCGCCGTAGCGGCGGATGAAGTCCCGCACCTCGGCGACCGTCTGCACGACCTCGTAGCTCCTGGCGGTGGGCAGCCCCCACTCCCGCAGCAGCTCGTAGGCCTCGGACTGGCGCTGGATGTCGAAGCCCTCGCGGGCGCCGGTGCCGTGCACGACCATGTGCAGCGGGCGGCTCGCGGTGACCCGCGGGTCCTTCTGGCGCAGCGAACCCGCGGCGGCGTTGCGGGGGTTGGCGAACGGGGGCTTGCCCTCGGCGACCAGGCGTTCGTTGAGCTGGAGGAACTTCTCCATGGGGAAGTAGACCTCGCCGCGCACCTCCACCAGGCGCGGCACCCGCTCCCCCGACAGGCGCTGCGGCACCTCCGCGATGGTGCGGATGTTGGGGGTGATGTCCTCACCCGTGCGGCCGTCGCCGCGGGTGGCGGCCCGGGTCAGCCGGCCGTCCTCGTAGGTGAGGTTGACGGCGAGGCCGTCGACCTTCAGCTCGCACAGGTAGTGGTAGCCGGCCTGCTTCGCCTCGCCGCCGAGTTCCGCGGCGACGCGGTCGGCCCAGGCGCCCAGTTCCTCGTCGTCGAAGGCGTTGTCCAGCGAGAGCATCCGCTCCCGGTGCGCGACTTCGGTGAACTCCGTCTCGTACGCACCGGCGACCTTCTGCGTCGGGGAGTCGGGGGTGCGCAGCTCCGGGTGGCGCTCCTCCAGCTCCCCAAGGGCCCGCAGCAGGCGGTCGAACTCGGCGTCACTGACGACCGGGGCGTCCTTGACGTAGTAGCGGAAGCGGTGCTCCTCGATCTGCTCGGCGAGCCGGGAGTGCTCCTCCCGAGCCGCCGCGGGCACCGCGGTTCCCGTCGTCTCCTGGGCGTGCTGTTCGCCGGCCACCTTCGTCCTCCCGTTGTCCTTGAGTGCGGTCACTCAGGGTTGTCGGCGAGGGATCTCGCCGCCCGGACGCAGTGCTCCAGGGCCGCGCGGGCGTACGCCGGCGATGCCCCGGCCAGCCCGCACGACGGGGTGACCGTCACCGACTCCGCGAGGAGCCCGGGTGACAGCCCCAGCCTGCGCCACAGCGTCCTTACCCCCATGACGCTACCGGCAGGGTCTGACAACGGGGTGCTCACGCCCGGCACCACGCCCGCGAACAGCGCGGTGCCCGCCTCCACCGCCTCACCGATCACTTCCTCGTCACGCTCGGTGAGGAGGGAGAAGTCGAAGGAGACACCCGTGGCACCGGCCCGCCGCAGCAGCGCGAAGGGCACCGAGGGGGCGCAGGAGTGCACCACGACGGGTCCGCCGTCGGCGACCGCGACCAGGTCGCGCAGCGCCGACTCCACCACCGCGCGGTCCACGGCGCGGTGGGTCCGGTAGCCGCTGGCGGTGCGGACGCTGCCGGTGAGCACCGCCGTCAGCGAGGGTTCGTCGAGCTGGAGGACGGGGGTCGCGCCGGGGACGCGGCGGCGCAGTTCGGCGAGGTGGCCGCGGAGTCCCTCGGCGAGTGAGGCGGTCAGGTCGCGGCAGGCCCCGGGGTCGGCGAGCATCGCCTCGCCGCCGCGCAGTTCCAGGGCGGAGGCCAGCGTCCAGGGGCCGACCGCCGACACCTTCAGGGCGCCCTGGTAGCCCTGGGTGAACTCCTCCAGCGCGTCGAGGTCCTCGCCCAGCCACGAGTGGGCGCGCCGGGTGTCGCGTCCGGGGCGGTCGCTGATGCGCCAGCCGCTCGGTTCGACGTGGGCGTAAAGCTCCACCAGCATGCCGAGGGTGCGGCCGATCATGTCGGCCCCGGGGCCGCGGGCGGGGAGTTCGGGCAGGTACGGCAGCGTCTCCAGCGACCCGACCACGGTCTTGGCCGCCTCCCGGGCGTCCTCGCCGGGCATCGAGCCGATGCCGGTGGCGGTGCCTGCGGGCCAGGGGTGCTTGCTGTTCTCGGTCACCCGGAAAGCGTATGCGGTGGGCGGGCCGGGGAGGGCGCGTGGTGTCCCGCACCCGCCGGCGGTCGGGCGCCGGCGGGTGCGGGGGACGTCAGGCGGCCGGGGAGGGCACCGGTCAGCGGCCCGGGCGTACCGAGAGGTCGTTGATCTCCGCGTCGCGGGGCAGGTCCAGCGCGGTGAGGATGGTCGTGGCGACCGACTCGGGGTCGATCCAGCGGGAGGCGTCGTACTCCTTGCCCTCCTGCTGGTGGGTGCTGGCCTGCATGGGCGTGGCGGTGCGGCCGGGGTAGACGGAGGTGACGCGGACGCCGTTGCCGTGCTCCTCCTCGCGCAGGGCGTCCGCGAGCGCCTTGAGGCCGTGCTTGCTCGCCGCGTAACCGGCCCACTGGGCGTGGGCGTGCAGGCCGGCGCCGGAGTTGACGAAGACCAGGTGGCCCTTGGCGAGGCGGAGCTGCGGCAGCAGGAGGCGGGTGAGTTCCGCGGGGGCCACGAGGTTGGCGGCGAGTTGGCGCTGCCAGCTCTTCACGTCGAGTTCGCCGACGAGGCCGAGTTCGATGACGCCGGCGATGTGGAGCACGCTGTCCAGCCGGTCGGGCGGGCTCTGGTGGCCGAAGGCCCAGGAGAGCTTCTCGGGGGTCGCGAGGTCGCCCACCAGCGTGTGGGCGCCGGGGAACTGTGCGGCCAGCTCCTTGGCGCGGCCGGCGTCGCGGGCGAGCAGCCACAGTTCCTCGTCGCGGGCGTGGAGGCGCCTGGCGACGGCCGCGCCGATGCCCGAGCCGGCGCCGGTGATCAGATGCGTACCCATGGGGCGATCCTAAGCGCTCCCCCTGACAGCCGGCGGGCCCGGGGCCGCGGGCGGGAGGGAGGCGGGAGCGGGCCGCGTCACCGGTGGGCTGACGGCTCCCGCCCGCAGGGCCGGCCGCCGGGCGGGACGGGCGCCCTCCGGCGGGACGGCGACGGCCGCCGGTGGGCTCGGGAGGCCGGTCAGCTCTGGAAGCCGGCCTGCTCCTCCAGGTAGGCGAGGGCACCGACGGGCTCCTCGGCGAAGAAGACCAGTTCGGCCAGCGGCACGGGGAGGAAGCCCTCCTCTTCCATGCGCTGGAACTGCTGCTTGAGGCCGTCGTAGAAACCGGCGGCGTTCAGGAGCACCACGGGCTTGCCGTGCAGGCCGTGCTTCTTGAGCTCCAGGATCTCGGTGGCCTCGTCGAGCGTGCCGGTGCCGCCCACCATGATGACGACGGCGTCGGCGCGGGAGAGGAGAAGTGCCTTGCGTTCGGCCAGGTCGCGGGTGACGACCATCTCGTCGGCGCCCGGACGCGTCTTGTGGGCGAGGAACTCCACCGAGATGCCGACGAGACGGCCGCCCGCCTCCTCCACACCGTCCGCCATGACCTTCATCAGACCCGAGTCGGAACCGCCCCAGACGAGCGTGTGGCCGCCCTTGCCGATGAGCTCGGCGAACTGCCGGGCGGGGACGGTGTAGCGGTCGTCGAGGTCGGCGGCGGAGCAGAAGACGCAGATGTTCATGGGCGCAACTGTACGGCGGCGTCCACGGTCGCCGCCGCGTGGCGGGCCTCGGGCGGAGGGGGGAGGCACAGCGGCCGGGGGGGGGGGGGGGGGCCCCCCCCCCCCCGGCCCGGGAGCGGTGGGGCGGGGGGGGGACGGCCCCCGGCCCCCCCCGTGGCGGGGCGCCCCCGGGGGCAC
>NZ_JBHWGP010000003.1:256312-358408 GCF_042733155.1 Streptomyces sp. NPDC059740
GGGGTCGCGGGGGGTGTGGGTTGCTACTGCGGCGGGGTGGGGTGCTTACTGGCCCCCGCACCCGGCCGCGTGACTGCTGCGACGCGGGGGTCAGGCCACCGTGCCGCCCAGTTCGCGCTCCTCCACGGCGGCCTCCTCGCGGGCCTCCTCGATGTGGACGAGCACCTGGCTCTCGGGCAGTCGCACCCGCAGGGCGAGCAGGTAGACGACGGCCGCCAGGACGAGCTGGACGACGAAGCCCCAGCCGAGGCCGATCCAGCCCAGACCGCCGTCGTAGTCACCGATCCAGCTGGTGAAGGCGAGGCCCGCCAGCCAGGGCACCAGCCAGGTCGCGCCGGCCTTCCACTCCATCTTGGGGGCGCGGCCCTTGTCGAGCATCTGGAAGACCGCGAGCAGCACCAGGCCGAGGAGGATGGTGACGAACAGCTTCCAGTTGGTCTTCCAACCGGCCCAGTAGACGATGAGGTTGGCGGAGTACAGGGCGAGGAAGGGGATGATGTCGCCGCCCGGCACCCGGAAGACCCTGGGGTGGTTCGGGATCTGCCGGCGCATCGCGGCCAGCACCACCGGGCCGGCTCCGAAGGAGAGCACGGTTGCCGAGGTGATGAAGCCGACCAGCTGCTGCCAGCTGGGGAAGGGCAGGAAGACGATCAGGCCCATGACGAAGGTGACGATGAGGCTGACCAGGGGCGCACCGCGGCTGGTGGTCTTGGTCAGTCCCTCGGGGGCGTTGCGGTTGCGGCCCATGGCGTAGGAGATGCGGGCCGTGACCGTGGTGTAGATCAGTCCGGTGTCGGCGGGCGAGATGACCGCGTCCACGTACAGGGTGTAGGCGAGCCAGCTCATGCCGAGCGCGCCGGCGATGGCCGCCAGCGGGCCGAAGTCGTTGTCGAAGGCGAGGTTGAGCCAGCCGTGCGAGGAGGACAGGTCGTGGCCGGGGACGGCGCCGACGAAGGCGATCTCCAGGAGGATGTAGATGACGCCGGTCAGCAGCACCGAACCGATGATCGCGAACGGGACGTTGCGCTTGGGGTCACTGGTCTCGCCGGCGAGTTCCACGCCCTGGCGGAAGCCGAGGAAGGAGAAGGTGATGCCGGCGGTCGAGATGGCGGTGAAGATGCCCTTCGCACCGCCGGGGGCGAACCCGCCGAACTCCTTGGCGCTGAAGTTGCTGCCGTGGAAGGCGGTCACGGCGAACGCCACGATGACCACCAGGATCACCAGCAGCTTCCACCACACCAGCACGTTGTTGACGCGGGCGAACCAGCGGATGCCGTAGTAGTTCAGCGCCACGAAGAAGGCCATCGCCAGCACCGCGACGACGTATCCCAGACCGGTGAGGGTGTAGGCCGCGTTGGCCGGGTGGAAGTCGGTGAAGTGCGCCCACTTGGTGGCGTACTGGAGGGCGCCCTCCACCTCGATGGGCGCCACGGTCGCGGCGGCGATCCAGGTGATCCAGCCCATCGTGTAGCTGGCGAAGGAGCCGAAGGAGAGGTGGGGGAACCGCACCACGCCGCCCGACAGCGGGAACATGGTGCCCAGTTCGGCGAAGCAGAGCCCGATGAGCAGGATCATGACGGAGGCGAGCGCCCACGAGAAGATCGAGGAGGGGCCCGCGAGCCTGGCAGCGTTGAGTGCGCCGAAGAGCCATCCGGAGCCGATGATCGACCCCACCCCCGCGAACAGGAGGCTGATACGCCCCATGTCCCTTCGCAGCGTGGGTCGTTCAGGACTTCTTTCGTCCGGGGTAAGGGATATCTCGGTCATGCCATCGACCACCCGTTCGTCGCATAGGTGTGTGGACCTGCGTCGGTGTGCGCCTGGCGGGGTCGCCGCCAGGCGACGGCTCCGCGGACGGATCGGTGGCCCCGCGACCGGTGCCGGGTTCAGGCCCGGCGAGTCGCCCGGGCGGGCCGATCTGCCCGATGTCACACGCTGTGGCGTGCAATCTAGGGCGACGATCACACCGCAGGTAGCCGTGCGGCACACATGTGATCACCCCGTGACCTGCCGGCGTTCGGGCGGGGCGGGACGGTCACCGTGGGTCTTCACCCGACGACCGTGGGCGGGGGCGGCGGGACCGGGGCGGGAGGGGCGCGTGTGCGGGCAGTCACCGCCTGTGCCCGGGGCCGCGGACCGCGAGGGCGTCCGCGGCTGCTCGGGCGGCGCGCGCCTGCTGCCGCGCGGTCGGCGGCGTCCTGTGGGCTGAGCGCCGGCCGGCGCCCCCGGGGCCGGCCGGCGCTCAGACCCGGGCGGGCGCCCGCTCGGTGGTGGCGATGGTCGCCGAGCCGACCACGCGGGTGCCGTCGTAGAGCACGACGGCCTGGCCGGGCGCGACGCCGCGGACCGGCTCGCGGAAGGTGACGCGCACCTCGCCGTCGACCAGTTCCGCGGTGACCGGCGTCTCCTCACCGTGCGCGCGGAGCTGCGCGGTGTAGTCGGCGGGGCCCTGGCGGAGCCGGTCGGGGGCGGTACCGCACCAGCGCGGGCGGATGGCGGTGAGCGCCGTCACGTCCAGTGAGGTGGCGGGGCCGACGGTGACGGTGTTGTCGACGGGCGAGATGTCCAGCACGTAGCGGGGCTTGCCGTCGGGGGCGGGGGTGCCGATGCGCAGGCCCTTGCGCTGGCCGACGGTGAAGGCGTACGCGCCCTCGTGGGTGCCCAGGACGGTGCCGGACTCGTCGACGATGTCGCCCTCGGCGGTGCCCAGGCGCTGGGCCAGGAAGCCCTGGGTGTCGCCGTCGGCGATGAAGCAGATGTCGTGGCTGTCGGGCTTCTTGGCGACGAACAGGCCCCGGCGGGCCGCCTCCTCGCGGATCTCGGCCTTGGTGGTGGCGGTGTCACCGAGGGGGAACATGGCGTGGGCGAGCTGGCGGTCGTCCAGGACGCCGAGGACGTAGCTCTGGTCCTTGGCCATGTCGGTGGCCCGGTGCAGTTCCCGCCGGCCGTCCTCGGTGGTGACGACGGTGGCGTAGTGGCCGGTGCAGACCGCGTCGAACCCCAGGGCCAGCGCCTTGTCCAGCAGCGCCGCGAACTTGATCTTCTCGTTGCAGCGCAGGCACGGGTTTGGAGTGCGGCCGGCCTGGTACTCGGAGACGAAGTCCGCCACGACGTCCTCGCGGAACCGTTCGGCGAGGTCCCAGACGTAGAAGGGGATGCCGATGACGTCGGCGGCGCGGCGCGCGTCGTGGGAGTCCTCGATGGTGCAGCAGCCGCGGGCGCCGGTACGGAAGGACTTCGGGTTCTCGGACAGGGCGAGGTGGACACCGGTGACGTCGTGACCCGCTTCGGCGGCCCGGGCGGCGGCAACGGCGGAGTCGACCCCTCCGGACATGGCGGCGAGGACACGGAGGCGGGGTTCAGTCGTCATAACCCCTCAAGGGTAGACCGACGCCCCGACAGCCTCGCAGGAGTTCCGCCCCGCGCGCGCGACCGGCCCGGCGGGCCGCGGCCGCGCCCCCGAGAGGTGGGAGGACACCATCGACCCCATCGACCGCATCGACCCCATCGAGGCACCCGGCCCTGACGAGGAGGGACCGGTGCCGCCCCCGGACGCGGCGGCGGCGGACCGGCGAGCGGCGGAGGGCGGGCGGAGGGCGGAGACCGGCACCGGGGCGGCACCGTCCGGTGGCGTCCCGGGGGTGACCGCCGCGGACCGGACCGGCACGCCGGGGACACCCGCCGTGCGCAGGACACCCGGCGCCCCGGACGCACCCGGCGGCCCGGCGAGCCCCTCCGCGGACCCACCGGCCGACCGGGCCGCCGGCTCCTCGGGCGCCGGGGCGGGCGGCCCGCACCCCTCCGGATCCCTGCGCCGCGGACCGAGCCGCCGGGGCCTGCTGGCGGGAGCGGGCGCCACCGTGGCCGGTCTGGGCGTGGGCGCCTACGGACTGCGGCGAGGACTGACCGGAGCCGGGCAGCAGGACCCGGGCCGCCCGGTGAACCCGCAGGCCCGCCGGCCCGGTGCGGTGGACTACGCGGGTGCGCGGTGGGTGCCGGCCGCCCCGGCCAACTGGCGCCACGCTGCCCGGCCCGGCGACTTCCTCGTCGAACAGGTCGTCGTGCACGTGGTGCAGGGCACCCTGGAACTGGCGCTGGAGGTCTTCCAGGACCCGCGGCACGCGGCGGCAGCGCACTACGTGGTGGGGCGGGACGGCCGGATCGTGCAGACCGTGCTCGAGTCCGACGTGGCCTTCCACGCCGGGAACTCGCAGGTCAACGAGGGCAGCATCGGCATCGAGCACGAGGGCTGGGTGGGGCGGGCGAGCTCCTTCACCGACGCGATGTACCGTGCCTCCGCCCGTCTGACGGCGACCGTCTGCCGCCGCTACGGCATCCCCGTCGACCGCGACCACGTCATCGGGCACCTTGAGGTACCGGGCAGCGACCACACCGACCCGGGCCCGTTCTGGGACTGGGACCGCTACCTGGGCCTGGTGGGCACGGCCCGCACCTGAGGGCGCCGCGGGGCCCGCCGGTCAGCTCAGGCCGGCGCTGCGGGCGCGCGCCACCACCGGGCCGATGACCTCGGCGAGCGCCGCCACGTCGGACCTGGTGCTGGTGTGCCCCAGGGAGAAGCGGAGCGTGCCGCGGGCCAGGTCGGGGTCGTAGCCGGCGGCCAGCAGGACGTGGCTGGGCTGCGCCACCCCGGCCGTGCAGGCCGAGCCGGTGGAGCAGGCGATGCCGTGCGCGTCCAGCAGGAGCAGCAGGGAGTCGCCCTCGCAGCCGGGGAAGGAGAAGTGGGCGATGGCCGGAAGGTGGCCCGCGGGGTCGGGGTCGCCGCCGAGGACGGCGTCGGGGACGGCGGCGCGGACGGCCGCCACCAGCTCCGCACGGAGCGCGCCCACCTCCGCCGCGAAGTCCTTGCGGTGCCGGGCGGCGTGCCGGGCGGCGGTGGCGAAGGCCGCGACGGCGGGGGTGTCCAGCGTCCCGGAGCGGACCTGGCGCTCCTGGCCTCCGCCGTGCAGGACGGGGACGGGCGTGTACCCGCGGCCCAGGAGGAGGGCCCCGATGCCGTAGGGGCCGCCGATCTTGTGGGCGGAGACCGTTGCGGCGGCGAGGCCGGAGGCGGCGAAGTCGACCTCGGCCTGCCCGACGGCCTGCACCGCGTCCGCGTGCATCGGGACGTCGAACTCGGCGGCGACCTCGGCCAGTTCACGTACCGGCATGAGGGTGCCGATCTCGTTGTTGGCCCACATCACGGTGATCAGCGCGACGTCGGAGGGGTTCCGCTCCAGGGCGGCCCGCAGCGCCTCGGGGTGGACCCGGCCGTAGCCGTCCACCGGCAGCCACTCCACAGTTGCGCCCTCGTGCTCCGCGAGCCACTCCACGGCGTCGAGCACGGCGTGGTGCTCGACGGGGCTGGCCAGGACGCGGGTGCGGCGCGGGTCGGCGTCCCGGCGCGACCAGTACAGCCCCTTGACGGCGAGGTTGTCGGCTTCGGTGCCGCCGGAGGTGAAGACCACCTCGCTGGGCCGGGCGCCGAGCGCCGCGGCGAGGGCCTCACGGGACTCCTCGACGGTACGCCGGGCCCGCCGGCCGGCGGCGTGCAGGGATGAGGCGTTGCCGGTGGCGGTGAGCTGGGCGGTCATCGCCTGCACCGCCTCGGGGAGCATGGGCGTCGTGGCGGCGTGGTCGAGGTAAACCATGGTCCCTCGATTCTACGAGGCGCCGCGCCGGCGTCCGCCCGGGCCGTCGGCTACCGGCCACTGCCCGCGGTCGGTGGTCACCATGGACAGGCCGTAAGGAGTGACTTAGCTTACGGTCATGACGGACCTGACGTGGAAACCCTGCCTGGACCGCAGCTTCGCCGGCCGCACCGGGGAGGTGCGGTGGACGTCGCTGGGCCCGGCGGACGCGCCGCCGGTGGTCCTGCTCCACGGCACGCCGTTCTCCTCCTACGTGTGGCGGCGGATCGCCCCCGTGCTGGCCCGGGAGCACCGGGTGTACCTGTGGGACATGCCCGGCTACGGCACCTCGGCGATGCATGACGGCCAGGACGTCTCGCTGGCCGCGCAGGGGCGGGTGTTCGCCGACATCTGCGAGCACTGGGGGCTGACGGAACCGGCCGTGGTCGCCCATGACTTCGGCGGCTGCGTGGCCTTGCGCGCCCGGCTGCTGCACGGGATGCGCTACCGGCGGCTGGTGCTCGCCGACGCGGTGACCCTGGCGCCGTGGGGCACGGACACCTACCGGCACCTCGGTGAGCACGCCGCCGTCTTCGCGGGCCTGCCGCCGTACCTGCACCGGGCGCTGGTGGCGGCGTACGTCCCCTCGGCGAGCCACCCGGGCCTGGCCCCGGCCACGCTCGACGCCCTCTTGGACCCCTGGTGCACCCCGGCGGGGCAGGCCGCCTTCTACCGTCAGATCGCAGCCAACGACAGCCGCTTCACCGACGAGGTGCAGCACCGCTACGGCGAGGTGGACGAGCCGGTTCTGGTCTGCTGGGGCGCGGAGGACACCTGGCTCCCACCGGCCCGGGGCAGGGAGCTGGCCGCCCTGCTGCCCGACGCGCGGTTCCGGCTCCTGCCGGGGGCGGGCCATCTGGTGCAGGAGGACGCGCCGGAGCACCTGGCCGCCCTGCTCGACGCCTTCCTGCGGGGCCGACCGGTGTGAGCGGGACCGGCTGCCGCGACGGGCCGTGGGCCCGTCCGCCCCTGACCGGCGGACGGGCCCACGGCTGCGGACGGGCGCGGGGCCCGTCCCGTTCAGGCCAGCGGCACGCGGGCCAACTGGCGGGACTGGGCGACGAGTCGGTCTGCGCTGTCCCAGATCTCCACGTCCTCCTCCTGGAAGCCGCCGGCGAGGTTGCGGGTGGTGACGGCCACCCGCACCGGCCCCGGGGCGGGGTGGGCGCGGACGTGGGCGGTGAGCTCCACGGTGGGCACCCAGCCGCTGATGCCGAGGTCGAAGGTGGTGGGCGGGAAGGCGTCGACGGCGAGCAGCAGCGAGAGCGCGTCGTGCGGACGGCCGTCGGAGAGGCCGAGCCAGCCGCGCAGCTCCCCGCGGCCCGAGGGCTCACCCACCGCCCAGCCGGCCGTGGCCGGGTCCATGCGCATGTCCAGGCGGCCCGCCATGGCGACGTCCGGCAGCAGCGGCACCTCGGGGTCGGGGAGCTGCTCCCGGCCCGCGCAGTGCTCGTAGGGCGGCAGCTCGGGGGGCTTGGCGCTGGTGCGGACGTCGTCGGGGAGCGCGTCGAGGTCGCCGTAGGTGGCGAGGACCCGGAGCCGTTCGACCTCCTCGCCCGCCCCGTCCGTCTGGAACAGGCTCGCGGTGCCGGTGGAGAGGGTGCGGCCGGTGCGGACGGAGTCGGTGCGCACCGTGACCGGGCCGGCCTGGGTGGCGGCGAGGAAGTGGGTGGTGATGGTGAACGGGTGCGGGTGCGCGAGGCGGTCCCCGAGCGCGCGGGCCGCCATCGCCATGAGGTAACCGCCGTTGGCGGCATGGCCGATGAGCCATCCCTCGCCGACCCGCGCGTCGTAGACGCCCGGGGCGCGGCGGGTCACCCGGGTGTCGCGGTCGAACTCGCTGTCGCCGATGAGCGCCTGTGCCATGCGGGTACGGTACACGGAAAAGTTACTGGCGGGTAGAGCGGGCGGTGGGCCTGCCACCGGCCCCGCTGCCGGCCCGTCGACGAGGCCGGCAGCGGTCAGCGGGTGGGCGGGCGGCCCGTGCGGCAAGGGTGCGCTCGGGTCCCACCGCCCGGGACGGGTCCGGGCCCCGGTACAGGCGGTGGGGCACGCCCACCCGTCAGGAGTCCTGCCGCTCCGCGGTGCCGGCCGGCACCGCGTCCGGCGCCCCCTCCGGGTGGTGGCAGGCGACCTGGTGTCCCGCGGCCCGGTCCACCAGCGGCGGTTCGGTGGTCGCGCAGACCTCGGTCGCCTTCCAGCAGCGGGTGCGGAAGCGGCAGCCGGAGGGCGGGTTGATCGGTGAGGGCACGTCCCCCTTGAGCAGGATGCGGTCGCGCCGCGTCCGCCGGGCCGGGTCGGGCACCGGGACGGCGGAGAGCAGCGCCGTGGTGTAGGGGTGCATGGGCGAGGCGTACAGGGCGTCCCGGTCCGCCAGTTCGACGATCTTGCCCAGGTACATCACGGCGATGCGGTCGGAGACGTGCCGGATCACCGACAGGTCGTGCGCGATGATGACGTAGGTCAGCCCCAGCTCCTCCTGGAGGTCGTCCATCAGGTTGATGACCTGCGCCTGGATGGAGACGTCGAGCGCGGAGACCGGTTCGTCGGCGACGACGAGGCGGGGCTTGAGGGCCAGCGCGCGGGCGATTCCGATGCGCTGGCGCTGCCCGCCGGAGAACTCGTGCGGGTAGCGGTTGTAGTGCTCGGGGCTGAGGCCGACCAGCTCCAGCAGCCGCTGCACCTCCTTCTTCACCCCGCCGGGCGGCTGCACGCCCTGGAGGCGGAAGGGCGTGGCGACGATGGAGCCGATGGTGTGGCGCGGGTTGAGGGAGCCGTAGGGGTCCTGGAAGATCATCTGCACGTCGCGGCGCATGGGGCGCATGCGGGCCGTGGACAGGTGGCTGATGTCCGTCCCGTCGAACTCGATGGTGCCGCCGGTCGGTTCGTCGAGCCGGGTGATCAGGCGGCCGGTGGTCGACTTGCCGCAGCCCGACTCCCCCACCAGTCCGAGCGTCTCGCCCGGCCGGACCTCGAAGTCGATGCCGTCCACGGCCTGGACCGCCCCCACCTGGCGCTTGAACAGCCCCTTGGTGACGGGGAAGTGCCGGGTCAGGCCGCGTACCCGCAGCAACGGCGCGGCCTTTGGGTCGGCCCTGCGCTCCCGGTGCCCGGCCCGCGCCTGCTCCGCCTGTCCGGCCCGGTCCGCCTGCTTGCCGGCGCCCGGACCCGCGGGGGTGGTGTTCCGGTCGGCCGGCCGGGCCCCGTCGGTGCCCTGCTCGCCGGGCTCGCCGGCCTCGCCCGGTGTCTCGTCGACGATGTCACTCACAGCTTCGGCGCAATCTCTTCGGTCCAGATCCGCTCCCGTTCCCCGGCCGCCATGTGGCAGGCGCTGAGGTGGCCGGGGACGACCTGGCGCAGCTCCGGGCGGACGGTGCGGGTCACCCCGTCCTCGGGGACGTCGGCGTACGGGCAGCGCGGGTGGAAGGCGCAGCCGGACGGCACGTCGATGAGGCTGGGCGGGGAGCCCTTGACGGGCACGAGCCGGTCGGTCTGCTCCCGGTCGATGCGCGGCATCGAGCCCAGCAGGCCCCAGGTGTAGGGGTGGTGGGGCGAGGTGAAGACGCGGTCGGCGGGGCCGCGCTCCACGCAGCGTCCGGCGTACATCACCAGGAGTTCGTCGGCGAGTTCGGCGACCACGCCGAGGTCGTGGGTGATGAGCACGACGGCGGAGCCGAACTCCTTCTGCAGGTCGCGGATGAGGTCGAGGATCTGCGCCTGGACGGTGACGTCGAGCGCGGTGGTCGGCTCGTCGGCGATGAGCAGTTCGGGGTTGTTGACCAGTGCCATGGCGATCATCGCGCGCTGGCGCATGCCGCCGGAGAACTGGTGCGGGTGGTCGTCGACGCGCTTGTCCGGCTGCGGGATGCCGACGCGGTCGAGCATCTCCACCGCGCGCCGCCGGGCCACCGGCTTCTTGACGTCGTGGTGGACGCGGTAGGCCTCCACGATCTGGTCGCCCACGGTGTAGTACGGGTGGAGCGCGGAGAGCGGGTCCTGGAAGATCATCGCCATGCTCCGGCCGCGGAGCCGGCGCACCTCGTCGGGATGCGCACCGACCAGCTCCCGGCCGTCCAGCCAGATCTCGCCGGACATCCGCACCCGGTCCCGCTGGCGGCGCGAGGCGCGGTGCAGTCCCATGACGGCGAGCGAGGTCACGGACTTGCCGGAGCCGGACTCGCCGACGATGCCGAGGGTGCGGCCCTTCTCGACGCTGAAGGAGAGGCCGTCGACGGACTTCACCACGCCGTCGTCGGTCGGGAAGTGCACCCGCAGGTCGCGGACGTCCAGGAAGGGGCGGGGCGCGGCGGGCCCGGCGGGGGCCGCGGCCGGCTCGGGTGCCTGCGGCACCTCGGGGTCCGGGGCCTGCGTGGTCATCGGGTCGTCGGTCACGAGAGCCTCACCCGCGGGTCGACGGCGGCGTACAGCAGGTCCACCACCAGGTTGCACAGGACGATGAAGAAGGCGGCGAGCAGGGTGACCCCGAGGACCTTGGGGAGGTCGTTGTCGGTGATCGCCTGGACGGCGAAGGCGCCGATGCCCTGGAGGGAGAAGACCTGCTCGGTGATGAGCGCGCCGCCCAGCAGCAGGCCGAAGTCCATGCCGAAGACGGTGATCAGCGGAGTGAGCACGGCCCGCAGACCGTGCCGGACCACCACGGTGCGCTCCCCCAGGCCCTTGGCGCGGGCGGTGCGGATGAAGTCCTCGTTCAGCGTCTCCAGCATGCCTGCTCTGGTCAGGCGGGCGTAGAGCGCCGAGTAGAGGAAGGCCAGCGTGACCCACGGCAGGACCAGGGTGCGCGCCCACAGGAACGGGTTCTGGGTGAGCGGCACGTAGTCGCTGCGCTCGAAGATCGGCCACTGGTAGGTGAAGGCGGCCAGCGCCAGCGCGCCGGTGAAGAACATCGGCAGCGAGACGCCGGCGAGGGCGACGCCCATCGACAGCCGGTCGAAGATCGACCCGGGCCGCAGCGCCGAGACGACGCCGGTGGCGACGCCGCTGACCACCCACACCACGGCCGCGCCCAGGGCGAGCGAGGCGGTGACGGGGATGCGGGAGGCGATCTCGGGCCAGACCTCCACGTGGGTCTTGAAGGAGTACCCGAAGCACGGCCAGTGGCAGGTGACCGGTTCGGGCCCGAACCGGTACTGGACGTCGCCGAAGAGGCCCTTGAGGAAGTGCCAGTACTGCTCGTAGACCGGCTGGTCCAGGCCGAGGTTGCGCTTGACGGCGAGCAGGTCGGCCGCGCTGGGCGACTTGCCGACGTACTGGGCGGCGAGCTGGTCGGTGGTCTGGCCGGCGATCTTCGGCAGCAGGAAGAAGATGCCGAAGGTCACGGCGGAGACGACCAGCAGCAGGACGACCGCGCTGATCAGCTTGCGGATGAGGTACGTGAACACGGTTGTGCGGCGCCGGTGGTCCCGCGCACCGGGATGTGCGGGACCACCCTGCCTTCACCTGCCTTCCGGGCCTGCGACGCGGGCCTGCTGTGCGTCCGGCTACTTCTTGCCGAGGTTGAGGTAGTCGTACTGGCCGCTGTAGGCGGGGGTGGTCACCACGTTGGTCAGGTTCGGCGAGCGGTAGCTGAGGATCTTGAAGTACGTCAGCGGCACGTAGACGGCCTGGTCCATGGTGAGCTTGTCCGCCTGCTGGTACTTGGCGGTGCGGGCGGCCGGGTCGGACTCGCCGGTCGCGTCGTCCATCAGCTTGTTGATCTTCGGGTCGTTCAGCTCGGCCAGGTTGTTGTTGCCGGACTGGCTGATGGCGGCGCCGTTGACGATCTGGTTGAGGAAGCCGTAGCCGGTGGGGAAGTCCGAGCCCCACTGCATCATCATCAGGCCGACCTTGTGCTTCTTGTTGAACTCCGGCACGCCCGCGTAGTCGCTGAAGTACTTGCCGCTGGGGTACTGCTGGATGTGGGCGTCGATGCCGATCTTCTTGAGCGAGTCGACGATGGAGGTGGCGCCGTCGACCTCGTCCTGCCGGTCACCGCGGGCGGTGATGGTAGTGGAGACGTGGCCGGCCCCGCACTTGGCCCAGTGCTTCTTCGCCTCGGTCAGGTCGAGGTTCTTGCCGTCGTACTTCTGCGGGTACGGGTCGAACTTCTTGTAGTCGGGCAGGTCGACGGGCATCACGGTGGAGGCGAGGTCGCCGCGGACCGGGCCGCCCATCGCGGTCTGCGCCGCCTTCTTGTCGACGGCCAGCTCGACGGCCTTGCGGCACTCGACGTTGTCGAACGGTGCCACCTTGGTGTCCATCGCCATGTAGACCAGGCGGCTGCCGTAGACGTTGTCGGTGTGCGCCTTCTTCTGCGGGTCCGTCAGCAGCTGGGCCTGGGTCTGCGCGTCCACGCCCTTGGCCTGGAGGTCGACGTCGGCGGCCCCGCTCTGGAGGTCCTTGTCGATGGTGGACTGGGCGACCTTGAGCTTCACGACGATCTTGTCGGGGTACTGCTTGCGCAGCGGGTCGGAGGCGGCGGACCACTGCGGGTTGCGGACCAGGGTGACGGACTTGCCCTCCTGGTAGTCGCTGATCTTGTAGGAGCCGGTGGACTGCACGACCTTGCCGTACTCCGCGCCCTTGTCCTTGGCCTGCTGGACGGCGGCGGTCTGCGGCACCGTGGCGAGGTAGTCGAACTCGGAGAAGGGCTTCTTGAGGTGGAAGACGATGGTGCGGTCGTCCGGCGTCTCGATGGACTTCAGGCCCGCCTTGCTCTTGTCCTTGTAGGGGCCCTTGTACTTGCCGGGGTTGTCCGTCAGCAGCGTCTGGAAGTAGTTGGGGCCCAGCGAGAGCACGTCGCGGGCGAAGTTGCTGCGCTCCACGCCGTACTTGACGTCCGCCGAGGTGACGGGGGAGCCGTCCTGGAACTTCACGCCCTTGCGGATCCTGTAGGTCCAGGTCTTGCCGCCGTCGCTGGACTTGCCCAGGGACTCGGCCAGGTCCGGCACGAGCTTGGCCTTGTCGCCGGCGCCCGGGGAGAAGGTGGTCAGCGGCCGGGCGTAGAGGCGGCTGAAGTTCCACATGTAGGCGTAGTACATGTTGCCCGGGTCGAAGGACTCGGGGGCGTCGCTCATCTCGTAGGTGATCGTCCCGCCCTTGTGGGTGGAGGCGTTGACGACCCCCTTCACCGCGGCGTCGGCCGTGGTCCCGGCACTGTTGTCGGAGCCCTTGCCTCCGCTGCATCCGGCCAGGAGGGCCGCGCTCGATATGGCCGCCACGGCGACCGTTGCCAACCTTCGCATGGACTGGGGCTCCCCTTTGGTTCGTGCTGTCGGGTCGGAAGGACGGGATGGGGCTCGGGGGGTGCGCTGCACCCGGGCGGGCGTCATCGGCCGCGCGGGTCCAGGGCGTCCCGGAGGCCGTCACCGAGCAGGTTGAAGGCGAGCACGGTGACGAAGATGGCGAGGCCCGGCACGATCATGTACTGCGGGTCGACCGCGTAGAACTTGACGGCCTCGTTGAGCATCCCGCCCCAGGAGGCCTGCGGCGGCTGGATGCCGACACCGAGGAAGCTGAGCGCCGCCTCGAAGAGGATGTTGGACGGGATCAGCAGCGTCGAGTAGACGACGATCGGCCCGACCAGGTTGGGCAGCAGCTCCCGGAAGAGCACGAACGGGCCGCGCGCCCCCATGCCGCGGGCGGCGTCGACGAACTCCCGCTCGCGCAGCGACAGGGTCTGGGCCCGCACGATGCGGCCCATGTAGGGCCAGTTGAAGAACCCGATGACGAAGATCAGCACCGCCAGGTGGAGCGGCAGACCGCTCAGCCCGAAGGCCCCGCCCTGGAGGGAGGCGGAGATGGCGATGGCGAACAGCAGCAGCGGGAAGGCGAGGAAGACGTCCATCAGCCGGCTGACGAAGGCGTCCACGCGGCCCCGGTAGTAGCCGGAGACCACGCCCAGGACGGTGCCGATGGCCACCGAGAGCAGGGTGGAGCCGAACGCCACCACCAGCGAGACCCAGGAGCCCTCCAGTACGCGGGCGAACAGGTCACGGCCGAACTTCGGGTCCACACCCAGGAGATGCTCGCCGGACATGCCGCCCATCGGCCCCTTGGGCAGGGTGGTGCTCGGGTCGATGAGGTCCTGGTGGGGGGTGTCGGGGTCGAGCCCCAGCCACGACTGGATCGGGCGGGAGAGGACGGCGAGGAGGATCAGCAGGACGACGACCACGGCCCCGGCGAGCGCCACCCGGTCCCGGCGGAACCGCAGCCAGGCGATCTGCCCCAGTGAACGCCCTTGTATGCGACTGGCCTTGACGCCTTGGAGCACCGCTTCGGGCTGCGCCTCCGCGCTGGCCGCGCTGGTCTCGATCGGTGCGGTCACGGTGCCCTGGACCCCTCTCGGTCGAGACGACCTGCCCGGAGTGCGGCCGGCCGTCCTGCGGCGGCGCGCACTGCCGTTGTCTTCGCGGATGAACTGCTCTTGACGCCTGATGCGGTGGTGCAGAGGTTCGCTGCGAGGCCGGGCGCGGACAGCTCCTGCCGTCCGTACCGCTTCGCACCGGAGGATCTCCGCCCGTGGGGCGGCGGGGCGTTCGCACATTCCGGCGAAACCCTCTGGTCGGGGAGTCTTCATCTCCCCGGTGATCACTCACCAGCCCTGACGGGGAATGGATGCGCAACTGTGATCTGACCGCGGAACACCGGTGAGCGGACAGCGCTCGTCCGTCAGCGGAGCAGCGGAACCGGCGGCTCCGCTACCACCTGGGGGTTTGCCGACTCCGGTCGCTGCGGCGGGGGTTGGCGGTCGGGCGTCCGCCGGGTGTCAGTAGGGGCGCGGGTAACCGTAGCCGGTCGGCGCGCTCTGGAGGGCGCGCTCGAAGAAGGGGCGGGAGGTGGCGCGCAGCCACATCACCACCGGGTCCAGCTCGTCGTCCATCGCCACGGTGGAGACCGGCAGGCCCGCGGGCACCGCGCTCATCGTCTGCTGCATCATCATCCGGGCGGCCTCGGCGCCGGCCGGGCCGGGGTCGTAGAGGTCCAGTCCGACGGCAAGGTACGGCGCGCCGAGCGCCGGCTGCACCCAGGCGCGCCACAGTGCACGCACGACGGGGGTGCGGTGGGCGTTCTGGCCCAGCAGGGCGTAGAAGTGCGGGATCTCGATGACGGGTTCACTGATCCGCAACGGTCCGGCGGGCAGCCGGTCCAGGCCGCCGGCGATCCGCCGCAGGTCCAGCCAGGGCACACCCACGCCACCGCCGGCGGCGTGCGGGTTCAGCCACAGGCCCCAGCGCTCCGGGAAGAGGGTGGCGGCGATGTCCCGGCCGCCCACGACCTCGTAGGCACGGTTCCAGCCGCTTGCCGCCAGCTCGGCTGCGGAGGTGACGCAGGGGGCGTAGCCGAAGCCTTCGACGTCCATGTTGCCGTACTGGGCGTCCGGCGAGCCCGCGGCGCCCTGCCACAGCAGCATCCACACCTGGCCGTCGGCCAGGGCGTGCAGCAGCGTCTCGTACGTGTCGTAGCGGCCAGGGCCGACCTGACCGAGTGCGGACTCGATCGGTCCGCCCGCACCGGCCGGCTGGTACGCGCCCGCGCTCACGTGGTCCGTCCCTTCCCGGCGCGCGCCCGCCACGCCCGCCCGTCGTGACTTCAGCTTAGGGCCTTTCCCCGGCCCCGGGCCGGTTCGGGGGGTGCGTCCCCGGCGCGCGCCCGGGGCGGACGGCGACGCGGGCCCACCAGGGGCGGGACGGGGCGGGTCTGCCGCACCGGGCGGGACGGACCGGCGCGGGCTCGGCCCCGCCTCAGGGGTGCCGGGTGTAGAAGGGCCGGACCTGGTCGACCATCCAGTCGGCGACGGGGTCGTGGGCGATGTCGAGCATGACCAGCTGCACGGGCCACTGCACCGCGACGGCCCCCAGGGCCCGGCCCAGCGCGGCCAGGACCGCCTCCCGGTCCATCGGCTCGTTGGACTCCAGCTGCACGCCGACGAAGAGTGCGGGGGCGCCGGCCTCGACGCTGGCCAGGCAGCGGCGTGCGGTGCGCACCAGCGGCAGGGCGGAGAACTCCAGGCCGGCCGCGGCCAGGAAGTCCACCGGCTCCTCCTGCCAGTCCGGCTCGAAGAGGCGGGTGCGACCGCCGGTGGGCGCGCCCTCCCCCTCCATCCGGCCCAGGCGGCAGAGTTCGGCCACGGCGGGGGGCGGCAGCGGGACCCCGACCGTCCCGTCCGGGTTGACCGCGATGCCGATGAGCGGCGGCAGTCCCCGGGCGAATTCCACCGCCGGGGCGACGGCGTAGGACAGGTGCGTGCCCGCGACGCGGTGGAACTCCTGCTCGGAGCTGAAGACCGGGACGTAGGCGAGACCGCCGATCTCCACTGTGGGCAGGTCCAGGCCCTTGGCTCCCCATCCGGCGTCCTGCGGTCCGCCGCCCTCCGGGAGCGGCACCCAGATCCGGCTGCGCCCCAGGACCTCCACGATGCGACCGCCGGCGCCCGGGTGTCCGACGGAGGCGGCCAGCACCTCCTCCAGCTCGTTCGCCGGCCACGCCAGCTGCGGAATGCCCTGGTCCGGAAAGTTCATGCGCGCCCACCCGCTCGGTTCTGCTCCTGCCTGGCCGAAGACAGTAGTACGAAGCGGCGGTGACACGTTCGGCCGCATCCGCATGGCCACGGACGGCACACCTGTGGTTGCGGAGCGTGCCGAGCCGTCTGAGGGTGGCGCACAGGGCGACCCGCACCCGGTCTCCCTTGTTCCGCCTGCCGCTCCTCCCGAAAGGACGCTCCCCATGGTCACACCCCGGACCGCCCGCGCCCTCGCCACCTCCGCAGCCGCGGGCGCCCTGGCGCTGGGCGCACTCGGCGCCACCGCCTGGTCGGCTCCGATCGCGGCGGCGCCGCCCCACACCGAGCCGGTCGCCGACCATCCCGCCGGCCCGCAGGGGCGGCCGGCCCCGGAGCAGGCCGCCGTGGTGGCCGGACTCAACGAGCTCATGCGTTCCGTCAACGCGTTGACGGTGGCCGCCGCGCGGCACCAGGTCTCCGGGGACGTCGTCACGCGCGTGGAGCGGCAGGGCAACGTCGTGCGGGTCTGCGCCGAGCGGGCGGACGCCACGCGTCAGAAGGCGGCGCACCCGCAGGCGCACCGGCGGGTGAAGGGGGCGGCGGCACCCTCGGGGAGTGCCGCCGCCACGCCCGCCGCGCCCTCCGCGCAGCCCTCCCAGGCCCCTTCGGCCTCGCCCTCCGCCTCGGCCTCGCCCTCCGCCTCCCCGCAGGCGCTGACCTTCGAGCAGGCCCAGGCCGCCCTGCAGGCCCGGATCGACGACCTGACCAAGGTGGCCGTGAGCGGCAGCACCGACCTGAGCAAGCCGATGGACGGGGTGATGAAGGCCGTCAAGGACCTGCTGGGCTCCCTGAAGCTGGACACGCCCGTGGTCACCCTGCCGGCCATGACCGACGGGAGTGCCGACGACGCCGGAGCCACGCCTTCCGCCTCGGCCGCCGAGAGCCCGCAGACGCGCCCCTCGACGCTGCCGGCCAGCCCCGACCTGGCCAAGGCCGCGTCGGACACCGCCGCCCGCAGCGAGGCCGCCCCCGTCCGGGAACACCGGCCCCGGGAGCGGCAGACCTTCAGCGCCTGGCTGTCCTCGCTGCTCGCCCCGGTCGACGTCTTCGGCTGGTTCTCCTGAGCTGCCCGCCCGGCCCCGGGGTGCGCCTGACCCGGTGACCACGGCCCGCGCCGGCCCGGCCGGGCGGGCCGGACCCCGCGGCCAAGCCGGGGCGGCGCCGGCCGTGCGTCAGGTGAAGGTGACCGCGGGGAGGACGTCGGCCGCGGTGCGGTCCAGGAGGAGCACCCGGGCGCAGCCGGGCGGCGCCTCGCCCCGCTCGGCCGCCCCGACCAGGCGGTGGACGGCGCGGCGGTGGCGCCGGAAGGCGTAGGCCGACACCGTCCGGCCGCGCGCACGCTGGCCCGCCAGGGCCTCGGCGGCGCCCACGTCGAGCAGCAGCAGGTGGGTGCGGCGCCGGCGGCGGCCGGCCGCGGCGGCCACCCAGCGGCGGACCCACGGCTGGGCCCCGCAGTCGTGGACGACGAGGCTGTGGGCGCCGCGCAGCGCCCGGGCGAGCGCGCGGTAGTGGGCGAGTCGCACCAGCGGCCGGTACAGGGCGTAGGGGAGGCGGCCGCACGCGCCGCGGGCGAACCGCAGCCGCACCTCCTGCGAGTCCAGCCGCACCACCGGCCGGCCGCGGCTGTCGACGGCCGGGACGCAGCGGTGGATGAGGGTGCTCTTGCCGCTGCCGGGCAGTCCGGAGACCAGCAGCACGTCGCCGGCGGTCAGCCGCAGCGGTCCCGGGGCGGTGGCGCCGCGCAGGTCGACGACGCGTGCGCCCGGCCCCGGGCCCGCGCGGGCGGTGCGGGGCGGCGGCAGGTGCGGGCCCGGCCCTGCGGCGGGCGGGGCTCCGGGTGGCGCGGCAGCCCCCGGCGCGGTCTCCTGCGGTGCGGTCATGTCTTCTCCCCCGGACGACGCCCCACCGCCCCACCGTCCCACGGAAGGTAAAGAGACGGCAATGCGGGACGCCCGCGCCGGTCGGTGCGCGGCCCGGCGGGCGCCCGGGTGCCCTCCCGGCCACCCCCTCCCGCGTGCAATGATGTGCGCGCCGTGCGGCGTCCGCTGCGCCCACGTGCGTTCAACTGCATACCGGCCGTTCGAATCCGCGCGGGAGAGTCCCCGACCGTCTTCGGCGGGGCGCCGAAGGAGCAAGTCCTCCCTTGAATCTCTCAGGCCCCGATACCGCGCAGGACGAGGCAGATCTGAAAAGCGGGCCGGCCCGCCGCACCGCCCCCGGCGGTGAGCGGAGGCCGCGCCCCACCCAAGGTGCAAGCCGCACAGCCGAAGGGCTCACGGCGAACCTCTCAGGTTCCGATGACAGATGGGGAGAGAAGCCACCGCCGCCCTCCATCTCGCCACGTCCCGGGAGCCTGACACCATGACCGACGACGCCCCCCGCCGCACCGCGCTGGACGCCACGCACCGCGCTCTCGGCGCCGTGATGACCGACTTCGCCGGCTGGGACATGCCGCTGCGCTACGGCAGCGAGCGCGAGGAGCACCTCGCGGTGCGCACCCGCGCGGGCCTGTTCGACCTCTCCCACATGGGTGAGATCACCGTCAACGGCCGGCAGGCGGCCGACCTGCTGGACCACGCGCTGGTCGGGAACCTCGGGCGGCTGGCCGTGGGCCGCGCCCGCTACACCATGATCTGCCGCGAGGACGGCGGCATCCTCGACGACCTCATCGTCTACCGGCTCGCCGAGACCGAGTACCTGGTGGTCGCCAACGCCTCCAACGCCGCCACCGTCCTGGACGCCCTCGCCGACCGGGCCGAGGGCTTCGCCGCCTCGGTCCGCGACGACCGGGACGCCTACGCGCTGATCGCCGTGCAGGGTCCGCAGGCCGCCGGCATCCTGGGCGCCCTGACCGACGCGGACCTCGCGGGGCTGAAGTACTACGCGGGCCTCCCCGGCACCGTCGCCGGGCACCAGGCCCTGATCGCCCGCACCGGCTACACCGGGGAGGACGGCTTCGAGCTGTTCGTCCGCCCCGAGTCCGCGGTCGCGCTGTGGGAGGCGCTGACCGAGGCGGGGCGCGGGGCCGGCCTGGTGCCGTGCGGGCTGGCCTGCCGCGACACGCTGCGCCTGGAGGCCGGCATGCCGCTGTACGGGCACGAGCTGTCCACCGCCACCACCCCCTTCGACGCGGGCCTGGGCCGGGTGGTGAAGTTCGACAAGCCGGGCAACGACGGCGCCTTCGTGGGGCGCGAGGCGCTGGCGGAGGCCGCGCGCCGGGCCGAGCAGCAGCCGCCGCGCCGGCTCGTCGGCCTGGTCGCCGAGGGCCGCCGGGTGCCGCGCGCCGGGTACGCGGTGGTCGCGGCGGACGGCTCGGTGATCGGCGAGGTCACCTCGGGCGCGCCCTCCCCGACGCTCGGCCGCCCCATCGCCATGGCGTACGTCGACGCGACGCACGCCGCGGCGGGCACCGAGGGCGTCGCCGTCGACATCCGGGGCACGCACGAGCCGTACGGGGTCGTCGCGCTGCCCTTCTACAAGCGGGAGAAGTAGCCGCGACGGCGGCGGTCCGGCGGCGGGGAGCACCCCGCAGCGGGCCGCCGCCGCAGGTCATCCCGGTCCTCGCCGTCCCAGTGGGCGGACCCTTCGTCCCAGCAGTCCCTCGCGTACAGGAGAATTACGAACATGAGCAACCCCGAGCAGCTTCGCTACAGCAAGGAGCACGAGTGGCTGTCGGCCGCCGAGGACGGCGTGTCGACGGTCGGTATCACCGAGCACGCGGCGAGTGCCCTCGGCGACGTCGTCTTCGTGCAGCTCCCGGAGGTCGGTGACGCCGTCACCGCCGGTGAGAGCTGCGGCGAGCTGGAGTCGACCAAGTCGGTCAGCGACCTCTTCGCGCCGGTCGACGGTGAGATCACCGAGGTCAACCAGAGCGTGGTGGACGACCCCTCGCTGGTCAACTCCGAGCCGTTCGCCGGCGGCTGGCTGTTCAAGGTGAAGGTCACCGGCGAGCCGGAGGACCTGCTCTCGGCGGCCGAGTACACCGCCTTCACCGCCGGCTGAACCGGCGTACCGCCGGCGGCGGCCGTCCGTCCCCTCCGGGACCCGGCCGCCGCGCCGTCCCCACCGCGCCCCAGACCGCCCCCGTCGTACAGGAACCCTCATGTCGCTTCTGAACAGCTCCCTGCACGAGCTCGACCCCGACGTCGCCGCGGCCGTCGACGCCGAGCTCGACCGACAGCAGTCCACCCTCGAGATGATCGCCTCGGAGAACTTCGCGCCCGTCGCCGTGATGGAGGCGCAGGGCTCGGTCCTCACCAACAAGTACGCCGAGGGCTACCCGGGGCGGCGCTACTACGGCGGTTGCGAGCACGTCGACGTGGTCGAGCGGATCGCCATCGACCGCATCAAGGAGCTGTTCGGCGCCGAGGCCGCCAACGTGCAGCCGCACTCGGGCGCGCAGGCCAACGCCGCCGCGATGTTCGCGCTGCTCAACCCGGGCGACACCATCCTGGGCCTGAACCTGGCGCACGGTGGGCACCTCACCCACGGCATGAAGATCAACTTCTCCGGCAAGCTGTACGCCGTGGTGGCCTACCACGTCGACGAGGAGAGCAACCTCGTCGACATGGAGGAGGTCGAGCGCCTGGCCAAGGAGCACCGGCCGAAGCTGATCGTCGCCGGCTGGTCCGCCTACCCGCGCCAGCTCGACTTCGCCGCCTTCCGCCGGATCGCCGACGAGGTCGGCGCCTACCTGATGGTGGACATGGCGCACTTCGCCGGGCTGGTCGCGGCGGGCCTGCACCCCTCCCCCGTCCCGCACGCCCACGTGGTGACCACCACCACGCACAAGACGCTCGGCGGCCCCCGCGGCGGCGTGATCCTCTCCACCCAGGAGCTCGCCAAGAAGATCAACTCGGCGGTCTTCCCCGGCCAGCAGGGCGGCCCGCTGGAGCACGTCATCGCGGCGAAGGCGGTCTCCTTCAAGGTCGCGGCCTCCGAGGAGTTCAAGGAGCGTCAGCAGCGCACCCTGGAGGGCGCCCGCATCCTGGCCGAGCGGCTCACCCAGCCGGACGTGGCCGAGGCCGGCGTCTCGGTCCTCTCCGGCGGCACCGACGTGCACCTGGTCCTGGTGGACCTGCGCAACAGCGAGCTGGACGGCCAGCAGGCCGAGGACCGGCTGCACGAGGCGGGCATCACCGTCAACCGCAACGCCGTCCCGAACGACCCCCGGCCGCCGATGGTGACCTCGGGTCTGCGTATCGGCACCCCGGCGCTGGCCACCCGCGGCTTCCAGGCCGAGGACTTCCGCGAGGTCGCCGACGTGATCGCCGAGGCGCTCAAGCCGTCCTTCGACGCCAAGGCGCTGCGGGCCCGCGTGACCGCGCTGGCCGGCAAGCACCCGCTGTACCCCTCGCTGTGAGCTGAGCCCGGGGCACGCCACGCGAGGCGTGCCCCGGGGCCCGGCGCCCAGCCACGGGGCCGGTGGAGCGGCCCCGCGCCCGACCGGCGCCCCGCTCCCCGGCCCCTCGCCTTGCCCCACCCCGGTTTGTCCGGGTTACGCTCGTTGGTCGGCCCTCACACCGGGCCGACCGGCTTGCCGCCCCTGAGCGAGCACCCGCCGGGCACCCGCCAGGCCGCCACGCGCCCACCCCCGCGCCCCGTCCTCCGCCCCACCCACGAGCAGGCAAAGGAGTCCGCCCCGTGGCCATCTCCGTCTTCGACCTCTTCTCCATCGGCATCGGGCCGTCCAGTTCCCACACCGTCGGCCCGATGCGCGCCGCCCGCATGTTCGTCGGCCGGCTCAAGAAGGACGGCGCGCTGGCGCAGACGGTCTCGGTCCGCGCCGAGCTCTTCGGCTCCCTCGGTGCCACCGGCCACGGCCACGGCACCCCGAAGGCAGTGCTGCTCGGCCTGGAGGGCCACGCCCCCCGCACGGTCGACGTCGCCAGCGCCGACGCCGAGGTGGAGCGCATCCGCACCACCGGCCGGCTGCGCCTGCTGGGCGCCGAGGTCGGGGACGCCCACGAGATCGACTTCGACGAGGACTCCCAGCTCATCCTCCATCGCCGCCGCTCGCTGCCGTACCACGCGAACGGCATGACGCTCTTCGCCTACGACGAGGCGGGCGCCCCGCTGCTGGAGAAGACCTACTACTCGGTCGGCGGCGGCTTCGTGGTGGACGAGGACGCGGTCGGCGAGGACCGGATCAAGCTCGACGACACGGTGCTGAAGTACCCCTTCCGCACCGGTGAGGAGCTGCTGCGCCACTCCCGCGAGACGGGTCTGTCGATCTCCGCGCTGATGCTGGAGAACGAGCGGGCCTGGCGCACCGAGGAGGAGATCCGCGCCGGTCTGCTGGAGATCTGGGAGGTCATGCGGGCCTGCGTGGCCCGCGGCCTGGCCCAGGAGGGCATCCTCCCCGGCGGCCTGCGGGTCCGCCGCCGCGCCGCGAACGCCGCCCGCGCGCTGCGCTCCGAGGGCGACCCGGCGCCGCGGGCCATGGAGTGGGTCACCCTCTACGCCATGGCCGTCAACGAGGAGAACGCCGCCGGCGGCCGGGTGGTGACCGCCCCGACCAACGGCGCGGCGGGCATCATCCCCGCGGTGCTGCACTACTACATGACCTTCGTGGCCCAGGCGGACACCGAGGGGGAGCGCGAGGAGTCCGTGGTCCGCTTCCTGCTGGCCGCCGGCGCCATCGGCATGCTCTTCAAGGAGAACGCCTCCATCTCGGGCGCCGAGGTGGGCTGCCAGGGCGAGGTCGGCTCGGCGTGCTCGATGGCGGCGGGCGGCCTGGCCGAGGTGCTGGGCGGCTCCCCGGAGCAGGTGGAGAACGCCGCCGAGATCGGCATGGAGCACAACCTGGGCCTGACCTGCGACCCCGTCGGCGGCCTCGTCCAGATCCCGTGCATCGAGCGGAACGGCATGGCCGCGGTCAAGGCCGTCACCGCCGCCCGCATGGCCCTGCGCGGCGACGGCCGCCACCACGTGTCGCTGGACAAGGTCATCAAGACCATGCGCGACACGGGTGCCGACATGAGCGTGAAGTACAAGGAGACGGCCCGGGGCGGGCTGGCGGTGAACATCATCGAGTGTTAGGGATGTGGGCCCTGACCAGCACGTTTGCTTCTTTCAGTGCTGGTCAGGGCGCCTTCCCTGCTTACGCGACGGAAAGTCCCCGGAAACGCCCTGGGACAGACGCGAAAGCCCCTGCAAAGTCCCGGACGGATCCCTCGCCGACGAGCGCTTGACCTGGAAGTTCGCGACACCCGCGCAACGATGGATGTCCCTCCGACACACCCGCTCGGAGAATCACCCTCATCCAATAACAAGAGTTTTGTTAAACGCGCCCATGGCTACCTCCCAGGCGCCCGGCGAAGGACCCGTCCGGCCCGTATCGGTCTCCCTCCACGAAGGCACCATCGCTGCCCTCAAGGCACGTACGGGCAAACGAGGCATGTCCGCCTACGTCGAGACCCTCATCCAGCGCCAACTGGAGCGGGACCGGCTGCGCGAGCTCATCGAAGACGCGGAAACCGAACACGGCCCGGTCGATCAGGCGGCGGTCGACGCCAAACGCGCCATTCTCCGCGGCGACGCCGCGGGCTCGGCGGACGCCGCGTGAGCGGCACGCTCGTCCTGGACTGCGAAGGCCTGTCCGAACTGGTGCGACGCACGCCCGAGATCACCGAGTGGCTGGCCGCGGCCGAAACCGAAGACATCCGCGTCGTCACCAGCTCCGTCACCCTCGCCGAAGCACGCTGACCCCAGGGTCGACCAGGCCCGCTTCGACCACGCAGTCTCCCGCGTGAACATCATCCCGCCCACCGAAGCCATCGCCCGCCATGCGAGCAAGCTCCTGGCCGCGGCCGGACTGCACGGCCACAAGTACGCCCTCGACGCCATCGTGGCTGCCACCGCACTCACCTCGCCGGCCCCAGCGACCGTCCTGACATCGGACCCCGAAGACCTCCTGATGCTCTGCGGCCCCAGCATCGGCGTCATCAAGGTCTGACCGCGAGGCCGCGACTCGGCGCAGTCTGCGAACCCACCGAGTACGAGATGATCCACTCGGCCCGGGACACCGCCGAGGCAGCGCGCATCAGCACCTGGCTCCACGCCTTCGACTACCTGCGCAGTGACGACCGCACTTCCGCTCGCGCCCTGGGGGTCCAGCGCCACGCGCTCAACGCCGGCTTCCACCGGGCGCTGTCACTCCCCGACCTTCTCGTCGCCGCCGCGGCGGAGCTGAACCGGCTGACCGTACTCCACTACGACGGCGACTTCGACATGATCGCTGCCCTCACCGGGCAGCCCACCGAGTGGGTCGTGCCAGCCGGCGTCGCCGACCGCTGAACGGTGCTGCGACCGGCTCGCGGTGAACATCACCGAGTGCTCACCATGACGTGCCCCGCCGGTCGCCCTACCGGGAGGTCACGTCCCTGATCCGGCGGGCCTGCTTGACCAGTTGTGAGGAACCCGAGCGGGCGGCCAGTGCCTCGACGCCCGGTATCGGCCCACGGCCCCCGGTCCGCTCCGCGCACTCGGCCGCGAGGGTGAGCAGGGCGGTCAGACCGTGCGGCGCTTCGCCTGCCAGCAGCGGCGGCAGGACGGCGGAGAGCACAGCCCAGACGGTGGTGTCCGCGCCGGTGTTCGCCGCTTCCCGCAGCGCCGCCGCGTACCGCTGCGGCTTGAGCCGGCGCAGGCCGGTGAGTTCGGCGATGTCCTGGCCGAGCCGTGCCGCGTCGAGTTGCCCACGGGCGGCCAGGACCAGCACCGCGTCCACGGCGAACAGCTGCTCCTCGGGACGCCGGGCCCCCAGGCCGTAGGCGAGCAGCAGATGGGTCGCGGGCCCGGCCGGACCGCCCGACTCGGCCAGCGCGGGCAGCACGCGCACGGCCGCCTTGAGGTCGTCCAACTCGGCGAGGTCCGCGAAGGTCACCAGCATCCGCGCCGCGAGGACCTCCCGGTGCTGGGGCAGCAGGGCGAGCGCCTGCGGGGAGCACTGCCCCTGGCCGGAGCACTTGCAGGGGCTGCCGACGGGGTCGTGCGCACCGAGCAGGGAGCGGAACGGCTCGGGAAGGTCCTCGTGTCCGGGGAACGCCTCGGTGCGCACCAGGACTCCGGGGCGGGGAGAGCGCAGGCGCAGCGCTTCGGCGTCCCGGGAGACCACCGGGTCGGGCAGGCCGCCGGAGGTGAGCCGGGCGGCGAGCCGCCGTCCCGCCGGGGAGGTGAGCTCCGCGGCGGCCGTCAGCGCCTCGGGCGGTACCTCCCGGTCGAGGCGCAACAGGGCCTGTTCGAAGTCGGCCAGGCCCGGTTCGACGCCGCTGCGCTCGTACGCGGCGAGCCTGGCCACCAATTCCGCCGGGGCGATGGTCCCGGTCGACCAGGTGGGGGTGGCCAGCAGGAACGGCAGGGGTTCGCCGCTCTCCAGCCGCCACCCGATCTCCGCCGCACGAAGGAGGTGGACGGACCAGAGCGCCGTGTGGGGGCACTGGTACTCCTGGGCCCGGTAGGACAGGGCACGCCGGTCCTTGCTGGTGGCCGTGGACATGACGGCCGAGACGACGAACTCAAGTGCCTGCGCCACCACGCTGTCGCTCAGCCAGGAAGCGGGTTCCCGGTGCCTTGCCGCGACCGGTTCCAGGGCGGCTCGCAGGCCCGCCCGGTCGGTGTGGGCATGCACCACCAGGCTGTTCAGCACCCGCTCCTCCTGCGCCGGGGTGCCCCGGCCGCGCAGGAGCGCGCCGAGTTCCTCGGCGAGCTCCACCGGGGATTGCACCGGTCCGAGACGCTCGGGGCCGGGCACCGGCGGCAGGAGGTCGCCTTCCGCAACGGGCGGGGCGGGGCTGGTGGCAGCCTCCGCCGTCATCGCGTCGCCGAACGCCTCGGCTGCGCGTTGGCGCAGGTCGGGGGCGAGCTGCTGCGCGCTCGCCGCCACCTCGGCCAGGGCCGCGTCGCCCGCGTGCCGGCGGTGGCGGACGACCAGGGCGAGGGCGCGGTCCTGGAGGCTGTGCTCCTCGTGGCCGAAGGCCTCGGCGGCCACGGGGAGCAGCGTGTCCGTGTTCGCCCGGACACGCTTCATCGCCTTGTCCAGCATGGCCAACTGCGCCCGTACGATCTTCTTCTCCGGCCGGAAGAGGGCGGCTCGGGACGCCTCCACCAGGTGCTCGGTCTCCAGGCGGCCCGCCTCGTCGAGCCCGGCGAGCACTTCCTGGGCACGTGCCGCCGCGAGGGCGGGGGCGTCGGGCAGCATCCGCACCCAGCTCAGGGTGCGTGCCGCCCGCTCGTCCTCGGTGAGGTCCAGAGCGGTCAGCAGGACGAGGAAGCCCCTCACGATGCCGAGCCGGCCACCGCGCGTCAGCCGCGACAGGCAGCCGTCGATCAGCATCTCGCGGCTCAGGCGTCCCTCCGCCGCCAGACCCACCAGCGCCTCGGGCCACTCGCCCGGCCCGGTGTGCTGGAGGTCCCCGCCGGCTTCCGGCACTTCGAAGAGCCGGGGCACCATCGCCGTCAGGAACGGGTCGTCGCGGAGCCTGTCCCGCACCGTCCAGCCGTGGATGCGCATGCCGGCCTCCCAGCCGAGGACGAAGCCGTCCGTCAGGGGAGGTTCGCAGCCTGCGACGCGCAGCAGCTGTGCGATCAGCGGGTACTTGAGCATGGCGACGGACTCGCGTTGCGCCATGCGGTGCGCCACCTGCCCCAGCCACTCGGGGTCGCGGTCGCCCAGCGCCGTGAGGACGGCGGGCGGGTAGTCGAGGTCGAACCACCACAGTTCGCTGCTGCCGAGCCACTGGGCCGCGGCTGCCGCGCCGGTGCAACACCCCGCCCCTGCGGCCAGCAGCGCCTCACGCCGGGACTGCACTCCCTCGGCCCTGTCGTCCCGGTGGGCCTTGCGCCACGACTTGAGCACCGGCAGGCAGGTGCGCCGCTGGGGGTCGCCGAGGACGCCGACCAGCCGGGCGGCGTCCTCGGCGCTGCCCTCCCGTACGGCGCACAGCAGTGCACGCACGGGCGCCGGGACCTGGTCGGGGATGGCGTAGGCGGGGGACTCGTTCATCGGGTGGCTCCGGTCGGGTGGACGGTCGTGGGTGATGCGGCGGGGGCCGCGGCGGGTGCGGTCCCCTGACCGGACGTGGCGCGGCGCACGATGCGGACGGCAAGGGCGTGCCTGCACGGCCCCCGGCTGCCGCGGTGTTCGCTCCACCAGCGGCAGGTGCAGCTCAGGCGTCCGTCGGCGGACCTGACGCGGTGGACGTGGTCGTCGGCGGAGACGGTGGCCAGCTCGCCGTCCAGGCGCACCGCGCCGGCCTCGACCAGTGCGCGGGCGGCGCGCAACCGGGGGTTGTGGGTCTCGGCCCGCCCGGTGTCGTAGGGCAGTTCGCGGTGGAAGTAGGAGGCCTCCGCCACGTCGTAGCCGATGCGCCCGGAGGTGGAGAGGCGGGTGAGGGCGTCCCGCACGCGCGCCGGGGTCAGCCCGGACTGCGCCGACAGGTCGGCGATGTCGACGGCCGGGTCCCAGGCCAGGAGCACCGAGACCAGTTCGGCGTCCGCGGCCGAGTCCTGCCCGGCCAGGGCGTCCAGGACGCCGCCCTCGCCGGAGAATCCCCGTGCGGTGTCCGGGGAGAGGGTGAGGGTCAGGCGCATCCCCGGGAGTTGCACCTCCCAGGCGCTCGCGACGGGCCCGCTGCCCGCGGTGACGGCCGGCCCGTGGACGCGCAGGCCCGTCGCGTGGCGCAGCACCCGGGCCAGCGCGCCGAGCCGCTCGGGACCCGGCAGGCAGACGGCTCCGGGTACCGGCCGGGTGGCGGTGCGCAGCGAACCCCCGGCCGGGACGAACCACCGGGCTCCCCGGGAGGCACCGCGCGTGGCGCCGGGACGTGGCAGCGCCCGCAGGAAACGCACCGTCTCGGCCGCGGAGAGTTCGGCGCGCAGGTCGAACCCCGAGGCGACCACCTGTGTCTCGGCGAAGCCGCGCAGCCAGCGGTCGGGCAGCGGCACCTTCTTCTCCACCACCGGCCCGTCGAAGGTGGTGACGGTCAGTTCGTCCGGCCCGACCTCCAGGCGCAGCGGGTCGGAGGGCCCCACGCCGGTCAGGGCGTCGCGCAGCGGGACGTTGACGTCGACGTTGGTCGTACCGTGCCCGATCTCTCCTCCGTCGAGGGCGGCGTCCAGCATGTCCAGCCTCGCGTACACCCCGCAGCAGCCGGAGAACGACTCGAACCGCAGCCGGTCCCCGTTCCCCGTCACCACCGGGTCGAGCATCACGAAGCTCGTCGGCCGGTGGTAGCGGGCCGCGGCGACGTCCGCGACGCACAGCAGCCCCGCCGCTCCGACCTGCGGCGCGGTCAGGAACCCACGGAAGAACTGCGGATGGGCGCGCGGACCGGCCGGTGTGGCACCCCCGGAGGTCTGGAGGCTCAGGGTGCCCGCCCCCGTGGAGCGGTGCACGGCGGAGGGCCGGAGGTAGGCGTACGCCTGTACGGCTTGGGTCATGAGCGTGAGGCTAGACCTCACCACTGACAGGGCTGTTCGCGCCTGCGGAGCGGGGCCGGGGCAACGGCCGGCGCCGACACGCAGGAGCGCTGAACAGAGGAGGGCGCCGCCGGCTCATCGGCCGACGGCGCCCGGACAGGCATACGCTACGCGTTACCGGCGGGCAAACCCGAGGAAGGACGACCAGGCTTCGGGACCCACCGTCAGGCCGGGGCGGCTGACGTCCTTGGAGTCGCGGACGTGGACGGTGTGGGGGCAGGCGGCGATCTCGACACACTGGCCGCCTTGGTCGTTGCTGTAGCTGGACCTGTGCCACCCGAGGGCGACCTCTACGCAGTCGCCACCATTTCCTGCGCTGTAACTGCTCTTGCACCAGGTCAGTGCCTCATCCTCACGCCATGATTGCTTCACCCTCATGACTCTCCCAGCAACCTCTCGATCAGGGCCTGCGACTCCCGTGGAGTGAGAGCCTGCGCGCGCAGGGTCCCATACGCCGACTCCAGTTCGCGCACCCTGCCCCGCTCAGTATGGAGACGGCTATCGCCCTGCACCTCGGTATAGGCCATCCTCCGTCCGTCCTTCACTTCCATCAAGGTGAAGGGACCACCGAGGCCAGCATGCTCTTCCCGCTCCAGCGGCATGACCTGCACGTCGACGTTGCGCGCCTGACCAACCAGCATGACCTGCTCCAGCTGTCCACGCCAGACGGTCACACCGCCCAGGCGCCTGCGCAGTGCGGCTTCCTCGATGACGAAGCTCAAGTGTGGCTGTGGGTGTCTACTGAAGATCTCCTGTCTGGCCAACCGGGCTGCGACACGTTGCTCGATCAGTCCCTCGTCCAGCAATGGTCGCCACATACGGAACACGGCCCGCGCGTAATCCGCCGTCTGCATCAGCCCCTTCACCAGATGGGCGTCGTAGGAGTGCAGCTCCACCGCCTCCGCCTCCCACCGCGCCGCATCGCGGAAGAACGGCGGATACTGCGCTCTCGCGACCTCCTCCTTCATCTCCTTCAGGACCCCACCCGCGTCCAGCAGGTCGTCGGCCTGGTCAATGAAGCGTGGCGGCGGAACCCGGCGCCCCTGCTCGTACGCGGCGATGGTGGAGGCCGAGTAGCCCAACCGGGCGCCGAACACCGGGCGTTCCAGTCCGGCCCGCAACCGGAAGCGCTTGAGCTGGCGACCGAACACGCGCAGGATTTCGGAGTGCGAGCCGGCGTCAGCGCCGTAGGGCGCCCCGGTCCCGGTCTCGGTCCCCGCTTCGGAACCCGGCGTTCCGTCCGTCGGCTCCGTGGTCTGACTCATCTCCGGCATCACCTCCACCGGCCAACGCCGCACCGCGCCGACCGTCACGCCCCGCCCCGCCTACACGTGCGCCTGCGACGCCTACCGCTACCGGCCGTAGGCGCGCTGTTGCTCGTCAGCGTAGGGGCGGGACGGAAGCGTGTACCTCGTGAACAGCGAAAACTCCCCCGTTCCGGTCTTCCCGTCCACCGCGCTCGACTTCGCGATGCGCTTCACCTCCTCGCCCCGCGGTGCCCGCCTGGCTCGTCGGCTCGTCTCGCACCGGCTGGACACCTGGGGGCACCCGTACACCTCGACCGCCAACGAGACGCTGACGCTGGTCACGGCTGAGCTGACCGCCAACGCCGTGCGTCACGGCCACGTGGCGGGCCGCGACTTCCACCTGCGCCTGACCGGCACGGACGAGCTGCTGCGCGTCGAGGTCACCGACACCCGCACCGAGTGCCTGCCGCTGCTCTCCCACCACGAGCCGCCGGGCGACGCCGAGACGGGCCGGGGCCTGCTCGTCGTCGCCCGCCTCGCGTCCCGCTGGGGGCTGACGCCCCGTACCGGAGCGCCCGGGAAGACGGTCTGGGCGGAGCTGTGCGTTCCCCGCCACTGACCAGCGGGCCACTCCTGCCGTCAGTCGCCACGCCTCACTTCGACCCCGCCGCCACCACCTTCGCGGTGAGGGGTTCGAGTGCGGCGGCCAGCTCGTCGAGCTCGGCGGGGGAAAGGGCTTCGTAGGGCGGGACGGCGAGCTCGTCGGTGAGGTCTTCGATGTGCTGCTTGGTCTCGCGGCCGGCGTCGGTGAAGTGGCCGTCCGCGTCGACGAGTCCGCGCGTGCGCAGGCCGTCCATGACCGCGGCCAGCCGCTCCTTCGGCAGGTGGTGGATGCGCCCGAACGACTCGGGCGGGTGGATGCCCTTGTCCAGCGCGCTGAGCACGTGGGCCTCCGTGCCGCCGATGCGTGCGCCGACGAGCGCGGCGACGTGCCCGTCACCGCGGTGCTCGCGCAGCACGGTCGCGGAGTGCCAGAGCCGGGCGACCGGGTCGCTCGGCACCGGAAGGGTGCGCATCGCCGCGTACATCACCCGGCCTTCGGTGGGGGCGCCCGCCGCGGCCTTGGTGGTGAGGTCCGCGGCGCGTACCAGGCCCGGGGAGGCGGCCAGTTCCTCGCCGAGGATGCGCCGCAGGGCGGCTGCGCTGCCGCGCTCCCGCGCTGCGACGGACGCCTCGGGCGGGATCGTCTCCCAGACGCCCGGGATGTGCCGCGCCACCTCCCCGTCGGCGAAGCTGTAGAAGGCCGCGTGCACCACCTCCGCCGGCACCTTCCCCAGCGGCGCGGCGCGGCTGGCGAAGTAGCCGTCCCAGTAGGTGCGGTGGCCGAGCGCGGCCAGCTCCGCGTTGCTCTCCGCGGCGAAGTAGGTGACCAGGCAGATCGGCTCCAGAAGCCCGTGCATGCGGCGGGCGGTGTGGGTCATGGCCTCATCATGCCGTCGTGTCGCGCCCCGGCGCAGCGGTACGGTCCGGCCCCCTCAGCGCCGTGTCCCGTGCACCACCCGCGCCCGGGCCCGTCCCGCGGTGCTGCGCGGGTGGGCGGAGCGGGAGCGGTAGACGACGTAGGGGCGGGCCAGGTAGCCGAGCGGGGCGGTGAAGGCGTGGACGAGGCGACTGAAGGGCCAGAGGGTAAAGAGGGCCATGGCCAGCAGGGCGTGGACCTGGTAGGGCAGGGGGGCGTGGGCCATGGCGGGGACGTCGGGGTCGAGGGTGAACAGGGAGCGGAACCACAGGGACACCCCCTGTCGGTAGTCGTAGGAGTGGGGGGCGAGGGTGGTGGCGGTGGCGGCGAGGCCGGCGAGCAGGACGGTGACGAGGAGCGGGTAGAGGACCCGGTCGCTGCGGCTGGTGGCGGCGCGCACGGCGGGGACCCGCAGGCGCCGGTGGAGCAGGACGGCCAGGCCGGTGAGGGTGGCCAGCCCTGCGGCGCCCCCGACGAACAGGGCGTTGGCGTGGTACAGCGGTTCGCTGACGTGCAGGCGTTCGGTGAGTGACTCGGGGACCAGCAGGCCGACGACGTGGCCGGTGGCGACGAACAGCAGGCCGTAGTGGAAGAGGGGGCCCCCGATGCTCAGCAGCCGGTGTTCGTGCAGTTGGCTGGAGCGGGTGGTGAAGCCGAAGCGGTCGTAGTGGTAGCGCCAGGCCGTGCCGGCGACGAGGACGGCGCCGACGAGGTAGGGCAGCACGCCCCACAGGGCGATGTGCAGGTGGTTCATCGACGCATCTCCTGCGAGGACGCGGCCCGCGGGGGCACGGTGGGGAAGGGCAGCAGGCCGACGCTCTCGGCGGGCGGGCCGCTGCGGGCGAGGTGGAGGGCGGCGGCGCGGTCGGCCGGGGAGGGGCCGGGGAGGGTACGGCAGACGGCCGTGAGGACGTCGGCGTAGGGGCTGCGGTGGTCGGTCAGGGCCAGGCGCAGCAGTTCGAGGGCGGCGCGGTGGCCTTGCAGCGCCTGCCGGCCGGGGTCCGGGCAGCGGGCGGCGAACTCCAGCAGCAGGGGCAGGAAGTCGGGCAGTTCATCCCCCGGTGGCTCCCAGCCGTGGGCGCGGTACAGGTTCTGGCAGCGCAGCAGTGCCTCGCCGCGGCGCCGGGTGTCGCCGTCCGTGTAGTAGGTCAGGTGCAGGGTGCGGCGCCGGCTGCGGTCGAAGGTGGTGATGTAGCGGGCGGACAGCTGAAGTTGAGGGACCTCGGCGACGGCGGCGCAGAACCGCAGCAGCAGCGCCGCCTCCTCACCGGTGAGGTCGGCCAGGCCCTCGCGCACCAGGCCCAGTCGCCGGGGCCAGTCCTCGCCGGGGTGGGTGAGCAGCAGGGAGGCCGCCTGGTGGAGGGCGGCGGTACGGGTCATCCCTGCTCCCGGCGGGGGAAGAGGCCGGACGGTCGGCCCTCGCCGTTCCAGTTGAGGAGGTTGACGCGGCCCCGCAGGAGCGACCCGGCCGGTTCGGGTGCGGGGGGCTGGGCGGGCGGGGCATGGAAGGCGTCCATCTCGTACATGCCGGGCAGGCCCTCGCCGTCCAGGCTGCAACCGGCCTCGGGATCGGCGTGCGAGGTGGTGTAGCCGGTGGGGATGACGTAGCGGTCCTCGTACTTGGCCAGGGCCAGCAGCCGGTACATGGCCTCGATGCCGTCGGTGTCCATGCCGACGGCGCGGGCGATCGCGGGATCCTGCTCCTCGCCGAGGTTGACGCGGCGCATGTGGGCGCGCATGGCGGCCAGGCGGCACAGCGCCGCCTCCACGGGGGCCGGGTCGCCCGCCGTGAACAGCTCGGCCAGGTAGCCGACGGGGATGCGCAGGGCGTCGATCGAGGCGAAGAGCTTGGCCGGGTCCTCACCGTCGTGGCCGGTGGCGGTCAGGGTCTCCACGATGGGCGAGAGCGGCGGGATGTACCAGACCATCGGCATGGTGCGGTACTCCGGGTGCAGCGGCAGCGCCACCCGGTACTCGCTGATCAGCGCGCGGACCGGGGAGCGGCGGGCGGCGGTGATCCAGTCGTGCGGGATGCCCGCCTCCTCGGCGGCCCGCTCCACCTCGGGGTCGTCCGGGTCGAGGAAGCAGCCGAGCTGCGCGGGGTAGAGGTCCTTCTCGTCCGCGGTGGCGGCGGCCTCGCCCACCCGGTCGGCGTCGTAGAGGACGACACCCAGGTAGCGCAGCCGGCCGACGCAGGTCTCGGAGCAGACGGTGGGCTGGCCGGCCTCGATGCGCGGGTAGCACAGGGTGCACTTCTCGGCCTTGCCGGTGGTGTGGTTGAAGTAGACCTTCTTGTACGGGCAGCCGGTCACGCACATGCGCCAGCCGCGGCAGCGGTCCTGGTCGACGAGGACGATGCCGTCCTCGATCCGCTTGTACAGCGCCCCGGAAGGGCACACCGCCACGCAGGAGGGGTTGAGGCAGTGCTCGCAGATGCGCGGCAGGTAGAACATGAACGCCTGCTCGTACTCCAGACGCACCCGCTCGTTCATCTTCCTCAGCACCGGGTCGCCGGCGAGGTGCTCGGGGCCGCCACCCAGGTCGTCGTCCCAGTTCGGTCCCCAGGTCACCTGGGTGGGGCGGCCGTCGACCAGGGAGCGGGGGGCGGCGGTGGGCACGTCCTCGCCCAGCGGCGCGCTGATCAGGTTCTCGTAGTCGTAGGTCCAGGGCTCGTAGTAGTCCTCCAGGGCCGGGAGCCGCGGGTTGGCGAAGAGCTGGGCGAGGCGGCGGGCCCGGCCGCCGCTGCGCGGCACCAGGCGGCCGCGTTTGAGCCGCCAGCCGCCCTGCCACCTCTCCTGGTCCTCGTGGGAGCGGGGGTACCCCTGTCCGGGACGGGTCTCGACGTTGTTGAACCACGCGTACTCGGTGCCCGACCTGTTGGTCCAGGTCTGCTTGCAGGTGACCGAGCAGGTGTGGCAGCCGATGCACTTGTCGAGGTTCATGACCATCGCGACCTGCGCCATGACACGCATCAGTACGTGACCTCCTGGGAGCGGCGCCGGATGACGGTCACGGCGTCGCGCTGGTTTCCGGTGGGGCCGTAGTAGTTGGGCGCGAAGCTGAGCTGGGCGTGGCCGCCGATGAGGTGGGTGGGCTTGATCAGCAGCCGGGTCAGGGCGTTGTGGACCCCGCCGCGCCGCCCGGTCGCCTCGGACTTGGGCACGTTCACCAGGCGTTCCTGGACGTGGTACATGAACACCGTGCCGGGCGGCATGCGGTGGGAGACGACGGCCCGTGCGACGACGACACCGTTGGCGTTGACCGCCTCGATCCAGTCGTTGTCGGAGGCTCCGACGGCCGCGGCGTCCTCGGGGCTGAGCCAGATGGCGGGGCCGCCGCGGGCCAGGGTCTGCATCAGCAGGTTCTCCTGGTACTCGGAGTGGATCGACCACTTGGAGTGCGGGGTGAGGTAGCGCACGGTCACCGTGCGCTCGCCGGTGCCGCCGTCCCGGCGCGGCTGCTCACCGAGCGCGGCGAGGTCCAGGGGCGGTCGGTAGACGGGGAGTTGCTCCCCGTACTCGGCGATCCACTCGTGGTCGAGGTAGAAGTGCTGGCGGCCGGTGAGGGTGTGCCAGGGCTTGCGGTGCTCGGTGTTGATGGTGAACGGCGAGTAGCGGCGGTCGGGGGCCTCCTTGCCGGACCACTCGAAGCTGGCGCCGACCTGGACGGGCCGTGCCTGGGTGTCGGAGAAGACGATGCGCCGCTCGGCGGCCGAGGCGGCCAGCTCCGCCAGCCCGCTCTGCGGCCCGCAGCGCTGTTCCAGTTTCCGGAAGCCTTCCGCGGCCACTCGTCCGTTGGTGGTGCCGGAGAGGGCCAGGATGGCCTCGCACAGCTTCACGTCGGTGTCGAGCAGGGGGCGCCCGCGGGCTGCTCCGTCCCGGGCGGTGCCGCAGCGGCGGGCGAGCCAGCGGGTCTCCTCGGCGGTGTGCACGGTGACGCCGCGCACCTGCATGCCCTCGCTCTCGGGCAGCGGACCGAGTGCGGCCAGCCGGTCGGCGAGCGCGGTGTAGTCCCGGTGGACCAGCGTGTACTGGGGGCGGGTGGGGCCTGCGGCGGGCGCCTCGCCGGGAGTGTCGTGCTGCAGGGCCGTGGGCACCAGATCCCAGGCCTCCTCCAGGCGGCCCCGGGCGAGTTCGCTGATCTTCGCTGCGAGGCCGTGGAAGATGTCGAAGTCGGTGCGGGCCTGCCAGGGCGGGTTGATCGCCGGGGAGAAGGCGTGCACGTAGGGGTGCATGTCGGTGCTGGACAGGTCGTGCTTCTCGTACCAGGTCGCCGCGGGCAGGACCAGGTCGGCGAAGAGGGTGGTGGAGGTCATGCGGAAGTCGAGCGCCAGCAGCAGGTCGAGCTTCCCGCGGGGGCCCTCCTCCCGCCACTTCACCTCCCGGGGCCGGCTCCCGGGGGGTGCCTCGACGGCCGCGGCGTTGTCCTGCGCGCCCAGCAGGTGGCGCAGGAAGTACTCGTTGCCCTTCGCCGAGGACCCGATGAGGTTGGCGCGCCATACCGTCAGCACGCGCGGCCAGTTGGCGCTGTCGTCGGGGTCCTCGCAGGCGAACGTCAGCTTTCCCGCTTCCTGTTGCTGCGCCACCCACCGCGCCGGGTCCGCTCCGAAGGCGTGTGCCAACCGGCCCAGTTCCAGGGGGTTGGCCGAGAAGGTGGGGTAGGACGGCATCCAGCCCTGCCGGGCGGACCGGGCCACCAGGTCGGCGGTGTGCGCGCCGGCGAAGGTGCCGCGTGCCGTGGGTGAGGCGAGCGTGTCGGCGGTGAACCCCTCGTAGCGCCACTGGTCGGTGTGCAGGTACCAGTACGGGGTGCCCGCCATCTGCCGTGCGGGGCGCACCCAGTCGGAGGCGGTGGCCAGTTGCTGCCAGCCCGCGTACGGCCGCACCTTCTCCTGGCCGACGTAGTGGGCCCAGCCGCCGCCGTTGACGCCCTGGCAGCCGGTGAGCAGCAGCAGCGACAGGAACGAGCGGTAGATGGTGTCCGAGTGGAACCAGTGGTTGGTGCCGGCCCCCATCACGATCATGCAGCGGCCGCCGGTCTGCTCGGCGGTCCGCGCGAACTCCCGGGCCGCCCGCACCACCGCCCGGGCGGGCACCGAGGTGACGGCCTCCTGCCAGGCCGGGGTGCACAGGCCGTCGGCGTCCTCGTAGGACGTCGGCCAGAGGCCCTCCAGTCCTTCGCGGCCCACGCCGTACTGGGCGAGCATGAGGTCGAAGACGGTCGTCACCAGGCGTCCGCCCAGGCTGCGGACGGGGACGCCGCGGGTCAGCGTCGCCCCGGCCTCGTCGAAGCGGGGCAGGACGACCTGCACGCTGCGCCCGGCCGCTCCCTCGTACAGGCTCAGGCGCGGCTCGACGGCACCCAGCTCCAGGTTCCAGCGGCCTTCCCCCTCCTTGGACCAGCGGTCGCCCAGCGTCCCGTTCGGCACCACCGGTGTGTCGGTGGCGGCGTCCAGGAGGACGGGCATCCAGCGGCGCCCCTCCTCCTGGGCGTCTTGCGCCAGGCCCAGGTCGGCGGCGGTCACGAAGGCGCCCGGGACGTGGCTGCCCGGCTCGCGCTCCTGGAGTTCCACCAGGAACGGCAGGTCGGTGAAGCGCCGCACGTAGTCGGCGAAGTAGGGCACCTGGCGCTCGACGAAGCACTCCTTGAGGATGACGTGCCCCATCGCCATGGCCACGGCGCCGTCGGTGCCGGGGTGGGGGTGCAGCCACTCGTCGGCGAACTTGGTGGCGTCGGCGTAGTCCGGCGAGACCACCACGACCTTCTGCCCCCGGTAGCGGGCCTCGGCCATCCAGTGGGCGTCCGGGGTCCTGGTGACGGGGACGTTGGAGCCCCACAGCATCAGGTAGGCGGCGTCCCACCAGTCCCCGGACTCCGGGACGTCGGTCTGGTCGCCGAAGACCTGGGGCGAGGCGACCGGCAGGTCGGCGTACCAGTCGTAGAAGGAGAGCATCGGCGCGCCGAGCAGGGCGTGGAAGCGCGCCCCCACCGCGTGCGAGGCCATCGACATGGCCGGGATCGGGGAGAAGCCGGCGATCCGGTCGGGTCCGTGGGCGGAGAGGGTGTGGACGTGCGCGGCGGCGGCGATCTCCAGCGCCTCCTGCCAGCCGATGCGGACCAGGCCGCCCTTGCCGCGGGCCGCCTGGTACCGGCGGCGGCGCTCCGGGTCGGAGGTGATCTCGGCCCAGGCCGCCACGGGGTCGCCGTCCAGGCGCCGCTTCGCCTCCCGGAACATCTCGACCAGCACGCCGCGGGCGTGCGGGTAGCGCACCCGGGTGGGCGAGTAGGTGTACCAGGAGAAGGACGCTCCGCGCGGGCATCCCCGGGGCTCGTAGTCCGGTCGGTCCGGCCCCGTCGAGGGGTAGTCGGTCGCCTGGGTCTCCCAGGTGATGAGGCCGTCCTTGACGTAAACCTGCCAGGAGCAGGAGCCCGTGCAGTTGACCCCGTGCGTGGAGCGGACCACCTTGTCGTGGGCCCAGCGTTCCCGGTACGGGGCGTCGCTGACGGCCTGGTCCGTGCGGAACACCGCTCGGCCGTCGGGTGTCGCGGGTGCCCTGCTGAGCATCCGTCCGGCTTGCAGCAACCGGTCCGTGACGGCGTCCGCCGCGCGCTCCGTGGTAGCTCTGACTCTGTCCTGCTTCACCTGCTGGGCCCTTCTGGGGATGGCAGCCACAGCCGGCCCACAGCGCTCGGACCGGCCCACCGCACGAGGTGCGTCGCGTCCCAGACTGACCCCGGGTACCCGTTTCTCCGGCGTCTCTTTTCAAGAGTTGGACGTATTGGAGAGGTGTTTTGGCGCACCCTTGAGGAAATCAGGGCACGCTCTTCACCTCTTCATGCCGACTCCGCGCGCACAGGCGAATATTGCATATGCCGAAGTCAGTATGCGAAAGCAGAATGCCAATACTTTTTACACCGGCCGGTGATACCCGCGCGCCCCACCGGTCGCGCGCGACCCCTGCGCGCGGCGCGCGACCTCCTCGGAAGCCGCACCAGGCGGGTGATCCCGCGTCTGCGACGCGGTCCGCACGGAAAGCCCACTCGGTTGTCACGGGGAGAGCGGGAACCGGCCACCCGAATACACCGGAGGAACCTTTTTGCACCATCACGAAAAGGAATCCCACCCCTTTCCGGTCTGCGGCGGGGCCTTTCCTGTGAGCCCGTGAGCAGTGCTCTCCTGCTGGCCGACTCCCGACACCTCTTCAATCCACGCGGACCGGACCGGGCCGAGGGAAAGGTGCGGGCCGCCGGCCGCCGCTCCCCCGCCACGAGCCGCCCGGTGACGCCGGGAGGGGGCCGGGCCCGTGGCGCCGCCGCCCGCCCCGCAGGCCGGTGGCGGCGCTGCCGCGCACCGGCGCACCCGGGCCGGAGGAAGGTCCCGCGTGGCCGGGCAGCCTCGGCACCCGGCCGGAGCCGGCGGCCGAGGGGGCTGGCGCGCTCGTCAGACGATGACGGGGACGGTCTCGGAGCGGTCGGTGGACCAGTTGGTGACGATGGGCTTCTCGACGGTGGCGGTGTCGGGCAGCTTGAGCTCGGCCGGGTTGGGGTCGTCCTCGGTCGTGGCGATGATGACGTGGTCGAACTCCACGCCCCCGTTGCCCTTGGTGGTCTTGGGGCTGATGCCGGTGTAGGCGACGGCGGAGCCGCTGAGCTTGATGGGGTCCTCACCGCCCTGGCCGACCGGGGAGGCGACACCCTCGGCTCCGGAACCGAAGGACACGCTGGGGGTGTTGACGTCCAGGTAGCAGCTGATGCCGGACTTGGCCCTGGCGGCGACGAGGTAGTAGCCGCCGGCCTGGGTCTGCGAGGTGACGGTGAAGGTGAGGTCGTTGGTGCCGCAGGCCTGCCCGTAGCCGCTCTTCCCGCTCTGCTGGGAGGCGTTGTCGTCGGTGGAGCCGCCGGAGTGGGAGCCACCGGTGGCGGAGCTGGTCGAGGTGGTGCCGGCGGAGGGACTGTTGCCGGCGCCGCTGTCGGCGGGGGCGGGGGCGGAGGCCGTGGAGCTGCCGGCGTCCGCGAGGTCGTCGGAGTCGCAGGCGGTGGCGGTGGCGGCGAGGGCCGCCACGGCCGCAGCGGCCAGGACAAGACGGGCGGGGCGGGCGGCGAGACGCGAACGCATCATGATCTCCAGCGGCTGTCGGTTGCGGCGTTTCCTGCTGACACCGACGACAGTAGGGCCGAGTCGATCCTGAAATGATCCTGCTCATGTCCGGGTTCTGTCCCGGCTGCCCGCGCTGGGCGGAGGGGCGTTCGCCCGCCCCCACCACCGGCTCAGGGGTCCTTGCCATATGAGCGTCCGATGAGGTCGCGTGGTCTGGTGCCGTGCATCGCAAGGCGCCGGAGAGTCCTCGTAGCGGAGCTACTAGGGCTTTTCGGCAACGCCGCGAGGTGCGGTGCCAGACCACGCGGCCCGGGCGGGCATATGGCAAGGACCCCTCAGGCCGGGCCGGGGCCGAGCGGCAGCGCGCGTCCCGGTAGCGGTGAGCCGGGGCTGCGGTGTTCACGCCTGGTGCACGAAGGCGACCACGAAGACCGCCCCCGCAACCGCCAGCACCCCCACCGCGGGCACCACCCACCAGGCGCGGCGGGCGCCTCGCAGCGGGGCCGTCAGGCGTCGCTGGAGGGCCGCGAGCAGGTGCAGCAGCGCCACGTCAGCGGCACCGAACGGCAGTGAGACGGCGAAGTGCGTGAGCCAGGCCCCGGTTCGGGTGGGGCCGCCCCACGAGGTGTCGTACGGCCCCCGGTCGACCCACCCGTACAGCAGCCCGCGCGCCACCAGCAGCCCGAGCAACGCGGCCAGGACGAGCGCGAGGACGCCGAGCAGCCCGGCCAGGACCGCTTGCGCGGCCAACCGGACCCGTCCGGGCAGCGGTCGGCCGTCGGCGCCGGCCCGCAGCAGGCGGCAGGCGGCCCCCCGGCTGCCGAAGACGGTCGCGGCCAGGGCGGCCAGCGCGGAAGGCAGCAGGAGGACCGCCGCGCCCGCGGGACCGGCCAACCGCTGCCACCGGCCCCGGTGCGGTGGCTGCTGGAGTGTGGAACGGCCCTCGGCCGTCGGCGGCGCTTCATCGTGCGAGGCACTGGTCATTACCGGACCGTACGGTCGTGGTGCCCACCCGCGCGTCACCCCGTGGAGCCGTCTGTCCGCCCCTACCGGCGTAGGGGGCGTAGGGGGCGCAGCAGTCCCCGGCGGCCCTGCCGGGTGGTCACCGCCGCTGCGGGACGACGCACCCCCGCCCCTGCCTGAGGTCGGCCGGGGGCTCGCCCTCGGGCCAGGCCAGGCCCAGGAAGCGCGGATTCGCCGTGGCGGGGTCGAGGCGGACGACGGCGACGGCCTTGTCGTAGGGGTTGCCCGCGGCGTCCAGGCAGATCCAGCCGCCGGCACCTTCGACGGTGTACGGGCCCTGGAGGCGCGGCCAGCCGTGGGCGACGCGGGACAGTGAGGGCAGGTGGGTCCCGTGGGTGTGGACGCGGATGCCCTGGATCGCGGTGCGGGCGGAGTCGTAGACGGCGACGGTGCGGCTGTCGGCCAGGTCCACGGGGCCGATGGAGCGGGCCGCACCGGCCTGCCGGACCAGGCGGGTCAGGCCGCGCATGACGGCGGGGGTGCCGCCGGTGGCAGGTGCGTGCGGTGTCGTCCAGGCGTCGGGGTGGGAGATGGCGGTGTACTCCACGGTGATGCCGCCGCGGCCGGACACCTTGTCGGGGCGCATGTCCTTCCGGTCCAGCGCGGTGTCCAGGTAGAGGGTGGCGGCGTCCGAGCCGCTGATGACGGTGAACGAGTCCTGCGCGCAGGTGCGTTCGGTGGCCAGGGCGTTGACGAACTGCCGCAGGTGAAGCGGGCGCCCGGCGAAGTAGACGGTGTCGATCGGGGGTGTGGCCACGCACAGGGTGACGACCAGGTCGGCGAAGTCGCGGTCCAGGCCGCTGGGCGCGTCGATGCCCTCGGAGGTGAAGGGTTGCGGAGCGTGCGGGGAGCCGGCGAGTTTGCGGGCGAAGGCGGTCCGCAGCGCCGAGACGTAGGCGTCGTGCGGGCGTTCGTCCTCGACCAGGACGGCGCGTCGGGGGTCGCGGCCGTGGTCGAAGTGGACGAGTGCGTCGGCCTGTTCGGTGTTGGTCGGTACGACCCGGGCGAAGCCGTCGAAGCGTCGCGCGCCCGTCTCCGGGTTGGCCAGCGTGTCGGCGGTGAGGGGGCCGCCCACGGCGGGGAGGTGCTTGACGTTGGTGAGGTAGTCCAGGGCGTCGGCGGTCTGCGGGACGCTGCGGTCGAACCCGAAGACCGCGCGGAGGTTGTCGGGAGCGGCGGTCATCCCGGCCAGCCGGTCGGCCACCGGCCGCCAGTGGGTGCGGTCCCGGCCGGGGTTGGCCAGCACCAGCCTGATGTGCGGCGAGCCCTCCCGGTTGGCCTGGTGCTGGGCCAGGTAGGCGCCCTGGACCTCGTGCAGGATCTGCTCCCGGCCGGCGGCGGTGGCGGCGTCCATGGGGATCATCAGGGCGATGGTGGCGTGCTCCTGGCCGGCCACCGACCGGTTCTCGGCGGCGATGCGGCCCAGGACGCCGCGGAGGCGGCCGTTGAAGACGTAGCTGCCGTCGGTGACCGTGATGCACTCGCCGCCGAGCCGCTCCCCCCGGTCACCGCAGGACGCGGCGCGGCCCTGGAGGTAGCGGACCGTGAGGGTCGCGACGAGGGCGAGCACCAGCACGCCGGTCAGGAGGGTCAACGGCCCGACGTCACGGGCCGGGTTGCGGTGCCGGGTCAGCACGGGCGGCCTCCGTTCCGGCCGGTGCGGCTGGTCAGCGTCAGCAGCCACCGCTCCTGCGGGGTGCGTCCGGCTGCCGGCCACCACTCGCCCAGGTGGCCGGCGAGGTCCTCGACGTGCCGCTCGGGAGCGCTGACGCCGTCCGCCGCGCCCGGAAGGGGACGGTGGGTGGTGGAGACGGCCAGGACCACCGGGCGGGTGGGGCGGCGCCGGGAGGTCGGCTCGGCGTCGTAGGCCTGCACCAGGGCGGCGAGCAGACGGCGGCCGGCGGGGGCCTCCGCGTGCGGCAGCAGGATGAGGGGCGGGCGGTCCCGGTTCAGGCGCCGGTAGCAGTGGTAGTGGGCGTCGATGTCGGCGAGGAAGGCGAGGGTGAGCAGGGCCGGGGCGGTGCGGCCCCGCTTGTCGCAGTGGTTGCGGTGCACGTTGAACAGCTCCGCGACGACGGCTTCCCGCCGCGGCAGCAGGCTGCGCGCCGGCACCTGGAGGGTCCGCCCCCACCAGCGCAGCGAGGTCCGGTACGCGCGTCCCCGCAGCAGCAGGAGCCGCAGCAGGGCGAGACCGAAGGAGGTCACCGCGCCGGGCGTGCCGAGTCCGGCGACGGCCTTCTCCACGCGGTCCAGCCCTTCCACCGGTCCGGGTGGCTGGCGGTCCTCGCGTTCCCGGCGCAGTTCCCGCAGGAGCAGCCGTAGTTGTTCGTCGAGGTCGAGGTCGGTGGGCGCGGTGTTTCGACGGGTGGCGGCCCAGCGCTGGACCAGCAGCCCGGTGGACAGCCGCGGGAAGGCGAGGGGAGGGCGGTGGGCCAGTTCGCCGCCCAGCCCGCCGGCGCGGGTCGAGAGGTACCAGAGGCAGTCGGTGACGGCGCGTCCGGACGCCTGGGGTTCACCGGTCGGTACCGCGAGGTCGTTGACGGGTAACGCCCCGTTGTCGGCGTAGCGGTGCCGTAGCCGCCCGAGCAGCGCGGCTGCCGCGGCCGGGCGGGGCTCGACGATCTCCAGCAGGGGCGGCCCGCCACGGCGCCGCATGCGGCTGCCGGGGCTGACCCGGGCCAGCCGGTCTTCCATCAGCAACCCGGCAAGCACGCGGGTGAGCTGGTCTTCGTACTCGGGGGGCGGTGGGTGCACCGCGGCCTCCTTGGCGGTGAGGCGGACCGGAAGTGTGCCGGGTACGGCAGGGGGCGGGACGGTGCGGTGCGACGCGGCCGCTCGCCGGCGGTGGCCGCGCGCCGGCGCCGGTCAGCGGAGGATCTCGGTGCCGCGGGTCTCGGGCAGCCCGAGCAGGGCGAGGTAGGCGAGGGCGTACCCGACGGCGGCGAAGGCCAGGGCGCCACCGACGCCCCAGTTGCCTGCGAGGAGCCCGACGAGGGTGGGGAAGACCGCGCCGACGGCCCGTCCCGCGTTGTAGGTCAAGCCCTGCCCGGTGGCCCGGACCTCGGTGGGGTAGAGCTCGGCCAGGAACGAGCCGAACCCGGAGAAGATGGCGGACATGCAGAAGCCGAGCGGGAAGCCGAGCAGCAGGGACACCCCGTTCCAGCTTGCCGGGACCTGCGGGTAGAGCAGGACGCACAGGAAGGAGAGGACCGCGAAGGTCTGGATGGTGCGCCTGCGGCCGAGCCGGTCGGTCAGGTGGGCGCCGGTCACGTAGCCGGTGAACGCGCCGACGATCTGCACGACCAGGAAGCCGCCCACCCCGCCCACCGAGAGGCCGCGCTCGCCGAGGTAGGTGGGCAGCCACGTCGCCAGCGTGTAGTAGCCGCCCTGGACACCGGTGGACAGCAGTCCCGCGAGCACGGTGGTGCGGGTCAGGCCGCCGCGGAAGATCGCGGTGAACGACCCGGTGGGCCGGCCGCGGCCGGGCTGCCGGCCGGTTCCTGGCGCGTCCGTCACGCTGCGCCGCAGGTAGAGCACGAGGAGCGCGGGCAGGGCGCCGGTGAAGAAGAGCACCCGCCAGGCCAGGCGCTCGTCGACGAGGGAGAAGACCAGCGTGTAGAGGGCCACGGCGAGGGCCCAGCCCACCGCCCAGGCCGACTGGACCCAGCCCAGGGTGCGTCCCCGGTGGCGGGCGGAGGCGTACTCGGCCACCAGCACGGCGCCCACCGCCCACTCGCCGCCGAAGCCGAGCCCCTGGAGGGCGCGGAAGGCCAGGAGGGTCTCGAAGTCGGGCGCGAGGCCGCAGGCCACGGTGAAGAGGGCGTACAGGGCCACCGTCCAGACCAGGGCGCGGACCCGGCCGATCCGGTCGGCGAGGACGCCCGCCAGGGCGCCGCCCACGGCGGAGACGAGCAGGGTGACGGTGGCGAGCAGGCCGCTGCGGCCGTGGTCGAGGCCGAAGGTGGCGCCGATCGAGGCCATGCCCAGCGGCAGGACGTAGAAGTCGTAGGCGTCCAGGCCGTAGCCGCCGAACGCCCCGAAGAAGGCGCGCCGCCCGTCCGGGGAGAGGGCGCGGAACCAGGGGAAGGCGGCCCGGGCGCCGCGGCGGCGGGGCGGGTCGGCCGGGTGTGCGTCAGTGGTGACGTCCTCGTCGGAGGAAGAACTCGTACTCATGAGCCTGCACCCTTCAAGTGGCGTGGCAACACAGCGAGTTGAGGTATGTCACCGTAGAGGATCGTAGAACGATCCAACAAGAGGACGTGTCCTTGTTCTTGCGGGACGCCTGGCATACGGTCGCCCCCAGGAACTCAGAAGGGACGTCGATGGCCGGGATCGCTGACCACCTCGCCGGTGAGAAGGACCTGTTGGGGCGCACCAGCGTCGCCGAGCGGGTGGCGGACCTGCTGCGCACGCAGATCGGCGAAGGGCGGTTCACGGCGGGCACGAAGTTGTCCGAGGAGGACATCTGCAAGACTCTCGGCATCTCCCGCAACACCCTGCGGGAGGCGTTCCGCCTGCTGACGCACGAGCGGCTGCTGGTGCACGAGTTGAACCGGGGCGTCTTCGTCCGGCAGCCGACCGCCGCCGACGTGGCCGACATCTACCGGGTGCGGCGCATGGTCGAGTGCGCGGCGCTGCGCGCGCTCGGGGACCCGCCCTACGACCTCAGCGGCCTGGCCGCGGCCGTCACCGACGGGGAGCGGGCCGCCGCGGCGCAGGACTGGAACGCGCTGGGCGCCGCGAACTTCCACTTCCACCGCGAGATGGTCGCGCTGGCCGGCAGCCCCCGCACCGACCAGGCCATGCGCACCGTGCTGGCCGAGCTGCGGCTCGCCTTCCACGCCCTGCCGGACCTGAAGGCCCTGCACCACCCCTACCTCGCCCGCAACCGCGCCCTGATGGAGGCACTCGCCGCGGGAGACACCGCCGCGGCGGAACAGCTCCTGGTCGCCTACCTCGACGACTCCATCGCCCAGCTGACGGCGGCCGGCATATCGGCCTGAGATGCCGGCCGGGGTGGCGGGGGGTCGGTGATCAAGCCCGGTGGACCGGTGGGCGGGGCCGGTGAACGGTGGCCGGGGCCAGGTGGCGGGGCCGGTGGCCGGTGGTGGGGCCGGTGGCCGGAGCGTGGCCTTCCGCCGGCCTGCGGTCAGTGGCCCCGGCGGTGTGCGGTCAGGGACCGTCCCTCCGGCGACCGGTGGTCAGCGACCCCGGCTCTGCCCGCGGTCCAGGACCGCCCCTTTGGCGGCCGGTGGTTCAGAGGCCGACCTCCCAGGCCCGCGGCGGCAGCGCCCGGGCACGCACGTACACCTCGACGGCTCGGGCCACCGGGGCGAAGGGGTGCACCCGGCCCCCGTCGAGGCCGGCCAGGAGCCGCGCGGCGTGGTGCACGCACCCGGCCACCTCGTGCCCGAGGCGGTCCAGCACGGTCACCGTGTCGGCCGGGCCGTCGCAGGGGGTGGGGTCCTCGCGCTGGGCGGCGGCACAGCGGCCGGCGGCCCGCGCGTCCCGCCCGGCGCGCACGGAGGGCGGGAGCGGATGCGGGAGCTCGCCCGCGTCCCGCCCGGCACGCACGGAGGGCGGGACAGGATTCCGGAGCTCGCCCGCGACGATCACGGGGCGCGGGGCGGCTGCCGGGCGGCGACCCGTCCGCCCCTCGGACGCAGGCACCACAGCGGGTCCGGAGGAGTCCCGCGGGGCGGCGCGCCGCGAGCCACGGGCGACGGGACCGGGGGCGGGGGCGGGCTCGGCCGGGGCCAGGTCCGTGTCGGTGCGGTGGGGGGCGGGGGGTTCGTCGCGCTCGCTCACTCGGTTCTCCCTCGGGCCGTGCCGTCGTCCGGGCGACGCCCCCTGCGCCCTGCGGACGCCAACGTCGCCATCACGCAGCTGTGTTGCTCGCCGAACCGGCCAACCATGCGCGCATGGCGCAATGTTGGGAAATCTCTGGTGTGCGGCTGAACGTCACGGAGAGCCGCCGGCGGCCTGCCGCTGCGTCGGCACCGCGTCACCCACTGTGACCCGCTCCAGACCCCGCGGAATCTCTCGCCCCACCAGCCTCAAAGCCGCTTAGTGATCACGGCTTCCGGGGATCACCCACACAGCGCAACCAACTCTGCGTGCTGTTCGGCACCTCACCTTCCGTAGTGCCGGACCGCGCAGGGGGCGCGCCGTGGTGGGTACGGGCTTGGAGTACGGGCGCGTGTCGTCCGTTGCGCGCCCCATCCGACAACGGGAGGAAACCACCCATGATCCACGGCGTGGACGTCAGTGCTTACCAGTCTTCCTACTCCACCAAGGGAGTCGACTTCGTCATCGTCAAGGCGACCGAAGGCCGCTCCTACATCAGCCCCCACCAGTCCTCGCAGGCCGAGCAGGCCCGCAAGGCAGGGTGCGTGGTGGGCTTCTACCACTTCCTGTGGCCCGGTCACATCAAGGAACAGGCGGCCTACTTCGTGGAGAAGTGCGCCTCGGTCCACGGTGACCTGCTGGTGGCCGACTGGGAGCGCACCTCGGACGGCACGGCGGCCAGCAACTCCGAGAAGGACCAGTTCCTCAAGGAGGTCAAGCGCCTGCGCCCGGACCACCACAAGGTACTGCTCTACTGCAACCGGGACTTCTGGCTGAACCACGACACCACCTCCTACGCCGCCGACGGCCTCTGGATCGCCGACTACGTCACCGCCGGCAAGCCCCGGATCAAGGCGAAGTGGACCATCCACCAGTACACGAGCACCCCGCTGGACAAGAACGTCGCCAACTTCGCCAGCCGGGCCGCCATGAAGGAATGGGCCGACTGAAGCCGGCGGGCCACGCCGGCCGGGCCCCCGGGCAGCAGCGGACCCGCCGGACACCGTGAGTGCCGCCACCGGGACGCCTGCGGGCGGCGGGGGAGGCCGCCCCGGGCGGGCAGCCGAACTCGCAAGCCCGCCGGGACCGGGACCACGGCGGGGTCAGGTGCCCTCCCCCTCTCCCCGCCGGGCGGCCAGCCGCCGGGACTCCTCGACGACGCGCTGGAGCGCGGCCACATGCTCCTCCAGGGCGGTCCGCCCGGTCTCGCTCAGGGTGACCCAGGTGCGGGGGCGCTTGCCGACGTACCCCTTGCGCACCTCCACGTACCCCTGCGCCTCCAGGGTGCTGACCTGCTTGGAGAGGGCCGAGGCGGACAGGTCGGCCGATTCCCGCACCCACCCGAACTCGGCCCACTCCACGCCCGCCAGCAGGGAGACGATCGCCAGCCGCGTCCGGTCCAGGAGGACGGGGTCGAAGTCAGTGTGCGCCACCGCTGACACTTCCTCGCATCCCGCCCCGGTCGCCGTCGGTGCGCGTCGCCAGCGAGAGCAGCGCCCGCTGCCAGCGCCGTCCGAAGACGATCAGCGCGGAACCCAGCACCAGGCCCAGCACCGTCCGCCCGTAGGGCACGTGCAGCCCCCAGCCCGGCCGCAGGAACTGCAGCAGCACACCGGCGGCGACCACCACGAGCAGCGCGAGCAGCAGCCACCGGGTGACGCGGCCGGAGAGCTCCTGCCGGCGCACCCGGGTCGGGCGGCCGAGCAGGGCGGAGCCGCGGCGGGTACGGATCATGGCCACGTAACCGACGGCGAGCACCGCGAACGCCGGCGAGACCCAGTCGCTCACCCCTTCGCCGAAGAAGTCGGGAGCCGCGCAGAGCACGAAGATCGCGAGGCCGAACACGAGGTTCACCCACAGCGGGTCGGTGGCCGCGTCCCGCGCCTGACCGCGCCGGAGATCGACGTCCTGCAACGCGCGGGCCGCCTCGCTCGCCGAGAGGCCGTCGTCGGGGGTGGCTGCCATGGCTTCCTCCTGATGTTGCCTGATGCGAACTTGTTTCCTGTAAGGAAAGTACTTTCCTTCGGCTGGCGCGTCAACCCGCCGGAGGATCGCCGCACTGCCCGGAGCGGGGTGCGGAGGTACCCGCATCCGGGAGTGGGACGGAAGTGGGACGCCGTCCCCCGACCTCCCCCCGGCCCGGCGCACGCCAGGGACCACCGCGCCCCGCCGGCCTCCCGGGGGCGGTTGCGCGTCACCGCCGCCGCCTCGCACTCCGGCGGGGGCCCACCGCTGACGATCACGGGTCGAGTGGCGGACGGCGGACGACGGACCGCCGCGGCTCGCGGCCGGCCCCGGGGCGTCATCCGCCGGTAAGGGGAAGGTCGCCGAAGGTGGGGGGATTCGCCGTGCGGAACGGGCATGTATGAAGGCATGGGAAGCCGCGATGCGCGATCGGAAGATCAACTGTCAGTGGGGCCGCCTACGCTCCCAGACATGAGTGACGCAAGCCTGCGCGAACTCCAGACCGCCCTGAGCGCCGCCTCCGACCTCGCCGGCGCGATGGCCGCCGCGCCCAGCCGGCAGGACGCCGACCGTCTCGTGGCGACGCTCCGCCGCGCCCTCGACGTCGCCGGCACGCTGGACCGGACGTCGGCGCCCCCCGGCGGCGGGACGGGCTGCGCCCTGCACCCCAACGGCGCGGTGGACCCGCTCCACGGCGACCCCGACGACCCACTGCCGCCGGGCTACGGCCGGTGCCTGCTCTGCAACGACCGGCGCCGCCGGGCCGACGCACACCCCCGGCCGGGGTGGCGCAAGGAGGTGCCCACCCGGGCGGTCTGGCGGCGCACCGCGTAACCGCACCGCCGCGGGGAGACCACAGGTGCGGGCCGGCGGCGCGCACCCCGTGCCGGGCCGCCCCGCCACTCCCGCCCGCCCCGGGCCGCCCCGGACGCGGACGGGCCCCCAGGGGCCGGCACGCACCGCGCGGACCCTCGGGCGTTTCGACCCGTTCGCACCGGTTGGTGGTTTTGGCGCGCGGAGCGTGAGCTGCCATAGTCGGGACGACGACCCCCATTGACCCGGGCCTGGTCGTTCCCGCCGCCGCGGCACACCCCTTTTCGCCGCGGCCGGCGCCTCCGGGGCCCTCCCACAGCGCGTGGGAGGGCCCCGGCTCGTGCCCGCTCCCTGCGCGCGCCTCCCCCGCAGGCGGTCCCGGCCGCCGGCGGAGCGAGCGGAGGAGTCGCAGCGGGCGGAGGAGTCGCAGCGCCCCGGGTGTCAGGGGCGGTCAGCGTTCCATGACGCGCATCTCGAACCACGTGATCTTGCCGCGGTCGTGGAGGTCGACGCCCCACCGGTCGGAGAGCCGGTTCACCAGGAACAGGCCGCGTCCGCTGACGTCCATCTCCTGGACCGGCAACAGGCACGGCAGGCCGCGAGAGGGGTCCCGCAGCTCGACCCTCGCCCAGCCCCGGCGGCGCAGCATCCGCAGGCCGAAGGCACGGGCGCCGGTGTGCCGCACGGCGTTGCCGACGAGTTCGGAGACCAGCAGCACGCCGTTCTCCACCTGCTCCGTCGGCAGTGCCCAGTGCCGACGCAGGACCGATCCCGCCAACCGCCGTGCCAGCGCCGCCGACTCCGGGCGCGAGGGCAGGCAGACCTCCTCCAGCGAGGGCTCTCCGAGGCGGGCGAGAATCCGCGGCGGCCGGCCCAGGCCGTCCGGTTCGGCGGGCCGCTCGCCCCAGGCGTCCGGTCCGCCCGGGCACTGCTCCCCGAGGCGTGGCGCGGGGGCGGTGGGGAGGAGCCCCGGGGCGTCGACCGCTGCGTCCCGGGCGGCTGCCGGCCCCCGGCGCGGGGCGTGCGGGAGAGGGTCGGCGTCGAACCCGTCGGGCAGGGCGGACGGCGGCTCGGCGCCGGGGCCGCCGCGCGGGAGGCGGTCCGCCGCCCCCCGGGCCGGTCCGCCGCTCAGCAGACCGCCGCCGACGCCGCGCAGTCGTGCATCCGCACGCGGTCGTTCCGCTCCGTCGAGGCCCGCCATGCCCCCATCATGGCCGTTGTGGTGGCGCTGCGTGAACGGAACCCGCGAAACACGTGACACCTGGCCGGGATGCGACGGTCAGCTCAGCGGAACCTGGCCTTCCCCGGCCCGTCCTGCACGAAGCTGCGCATGCCGATCTCGCGGTCCTCGGTGGCGAACAGCGAGGCGAACCAGGCGCGTTCGACGGCGAGCCCGGTCTCCAGGTCGGTCTCCAGGCCGGTGTCGATCGCCTCCTTGGCGGCCCGCAGGGCGATGGCCGGTCCGGCCGCGAGCCGGGCGGCCCAGGCGTGGGCCGTGGCGTGGACCTCCTCGGCGGGCACCACCTGGTCGACCAGGCCGATGGCCAGCGCCTCGTCCGCCTTCACCTGGCGCCCGGTGAAGATGAGGTCCTTGGCCTTGGCGGGGCCGACGAGCCGGGCCAGCCGCTGGGTGCCGCCCGCGCCCGGGATGAGGCCGAGCAGGATCTCCGGCTGTCCCAGGCGGGCGTTGTCGCCGGCGATGCGCACGTCGGCGCAGAGGGCCAGTTCGCAACCGCCGCCGAGCGCGTAACCCGAGACGGCGGCCACGACCGGCTTGGGGATGCGGGCCACGGCGGTGAAGCACTCCTGGAGCGCGCCGGCCCGGCCGACCATGGCCGCGTGGTCCATGTCGCGCATCTCCTTGATGTCCGCCCCGGCGGCGAACACCTTCTCCCCGCCCCACAGGACGACGGCCCGCACGTCCTCCCGCCCGGCGGCCTCCCGAGCGAGGTCGCGGATCCGGTCCTGGGTGGCGACGTCGAGTGCGTTCATCGGCGGCCGGTCGAGCCGGAGGGTGCCCACGCCTTCGGAGACTTCCAAGGTCACAGTCATGGGGGCAGGGTAGCCGCCGTCCCGGGGCCTGGCGGTGGGGACCGTCACGGCCCTCCGCGGCGCCCGCGGGCAACGCCTCCCGCACAGGTCACCGCGTCACGCCCCGGGCGGAACCGGGGGCGTGACGCGGTGCGGCCCGCCGTGCGTACCGGGCGGTGTCCGGTGCCCTACTGCGGGGCCTTCCAGTCCGCCCAGCTCATGTTCCAGGCGTTGAGGCCGTTCTCCGGGGCGACCGTCTCGTCGTGGGAGTGGGACACCTCGACGACGTCGCCGAGCAGGGAGTTGGCGTAGAACCAGCCGGCCTGGCTGCCCGAGGACCCGCCCCGCAGGTCGCGCAGGCCGATGCAGCCGTGGCTGGCGTTGGCGTGCCCGAAGGTGTAGGGCGCCGCCCAGTAGTTGCCGTGGATGAAGGTGCCGGAGTCGCTCAACCGCATGGCGTGCGGGACGTCCTTGATGTCGTAGGACTTCCCCAGGCCGACCGTCTCGCTGTTCATGCGGGTGGTGCGCAGCTTCTCCGAGATGACCATCTTGCCGTTCCAGGTGTCGTGGCCCGGGCTGCCGGCGGTGACGGGGACGGTGCGCAGGGTCTTGCCGTCCCGGACCACCTTCATCTGGTGGGTCGAGGCGTTGACGTAGGAGATCTGGCTGCGGCCCACGGTGAAGGAGACCTTCTTGGCCTGGGTGCCGAAGACGTCGGGCCGGCCCTCCACCCCGTCCAGGGCGAGGGAGAGGGTGACCTTCGTGCCGGGCTTCCAGTAGTGCTCGGGCCGGAAGTCGAGCCGGTCGTTGCCGAACCAGTGGCCCGCGATGGGGACCGAGGGCTTCGCGGTGACCCGGATCGCCTTCTCGACGGCCTTCGGGTCGGTGATGCCGCGGGTGAAACGCAGCGAGACGGGCATGCCCACGCCCACCGTCTGGCCGTTCTCCGGCGTGAAGGTGCCCACGAAGGTGTGGGCGGGCTTGAGCGTGGTGAAGGTGGCGTGCTTGGTGGTGGGGCGGCCCTGGGAGTCCTCGGCGATGGCCGCCACGGCGTAACGGGTGTGCAGGGTGAGGTGCCCGGTGGGCTCCCAGAGGGTGCCGTGGCCGGATATCCGCCCGGCGACCTTCTTGCCCTTGGAGCTGGTGACCTTGACGGTCCGCAGTCTGCCGTGAGCGGCGGTGACCTTGAGGGCGCCGGTCGTGGCGACGCCGCCGGAGCCGTCCTTCGGCGAGACGGTGACCTCGGCCTGGGAGGCCGTCGGGGAGGCGGCGGCGCTCGAACTGCCGCCCTTGCCGTCACCCGGCTGTGTGGCGCCCGCGCCCTCGGCCGAGCAGGCGGTGACCGTCAGCAGCAGCCCGCCGCACAGCAGGGCGGCGAGTCTTCCGGCGCGGCCCCGGCCGGTACCGGAAGGCTCACGCACGCCTCGGCTCCGTTCCCGGCCCCTGGCTCCCCACCGCACGTCCATCAACGGCCCTTTCGCCTCGTCCCCGCCGTGTTCCGGGCACCTGCCCGCACGCATACCCAACTTCGACAACCCCCGCCCCTCACCGGCCGTCCCGGCCGGCGCGACCCCGCCCGCCTCGCGCCCGCGACGACGGCCGGGGCGCGGTCCGCCGCCCGCCGTGGTCGGTGACGACGGGCGGCAGGGCGGTCGGCGGGGCGCACGCTGCCGACAGGTAACCACACGTCCGGGGCGGGCCGCCCCACCGGCCAGGTCACCGTTGCATCCCAAGTGGAGGCGGTGGCCGCGTGCGGGGGTGGCGGAAGTACGGGAAGTGGTCACGGAGCACCGCAGTCCCGGCGAACCGCACCGCGCCACCCACTTCCGCCGCATCGGCGAGGGACGGCCGGAACGGGATGCTGACGGCAGGCGCCGCAGGGAGCGGTCCGCGCTGCGCGCCTCTGCCGGGTCCGCGTTGCGCGCCTCTGCCGGGTCAGCGCAGCGCGGACCCCGCACGCCACTGGGCCCACGGCATGTTCCAGCCGCCCAGGCCGTTGTCGGGCGCGACGACCCGGTCCGGCGAGCGCACCACCTCGACGGTGTCGCCGATGAGGCTGTGCTCGAAGAACCAGGCGGCGGGGGTGTCCGCCCGGCCGCTCTGCTCGTCGCGCAGCCCGACGCAGCCGTGGCTGGCGTTGGTGTGGCCGAAAGTGGCCCGTGGCGCCCAGTAGTTGCCGTGCAGGAAGGTCCCGGACCGGGTCAGCCGCAGGGCGTGCGGCACGTCGGGGATGTCGTACTCGCCGCCGAAGCCGACGGTGTCGCCGTCCATGCGCGTCACCCGGCGGCGTTCCAGGACGACCATCTTGCCGTTGTAGGTGGGGGTCGCCTCGCGTCCCGCGGTGATCGGCAGCTTCGCCAGTACGCGTCCGTCGCGGCGCACGACCATGGTGTGGGTGACGGCGTCAACGGTGCTGACCTGGTCCCTGCCGATGCGGAAGCGGACCGTCTTGTCCTGGGTGCCGTAGAAGCCGGGGGCGCCCTGCACGTCCCGCAGGTGGAGGCGGACGGCCACGTCGGTGCCGGGCCGCCAGCGCTCCCTGGGGCGGAAGTCCAGCCGCCGGTCGCCGAACCAGTGGGCGGCCACCGCGACCGGGGGCCGGGCGGTGACGGTGATGGCGCGTTCCACTTCGGCGCGGCGGGTGATGGGCTGGTTGAAGTCGAAGGAGACGATCATTCCGGTGCCCACGGTGGAGCCCTGCTCGGGCCGGAAGTACCCCACGAAGCGGTGGGCGGGGACGCGGGTGGCGAAGGTGGCGTGCCGGGCGGTGCGCCGGCCCTGCTCGTCGCGGGCGAGGGCGTCCACGACGTAGCGGCTGCCCAGCGGCAGCGGGCGGTCCTCGCGGGGGCGCCAGCTCCGGCCGTCCGCGGCGATGCCGCCGGCCACCGGCGTGCGCGCCGAGTCGGCGACCCGGGTCACGGTGACGCGTACCAGCCTGCCGGAGGAGACCTTGACCTCGATGCGGCGGTCGGTCGGCACGTTGCGGGAGCCGTCGCCGGGCACGACGGTGATGGTCTGGCCCCGGCCGGAGGAGTCGTTGCTCGCGCTCTCCCCGTGCCCGCAGGCCGTCAGTGCCGGGCCGGGCGCGGCGAGGAGAACCGCGAGCACCCATCCCGCCGTGCGGCGGCGTCCACCGCGCGAGCGCCCTCGCCGTTCGGGGCGGGCCGCTGCCCACCGGCCCGGTCGGTCCGCCGCCGGGCTGTCCGTTTCGCTGCTCATACCGCGCACCGCCCCATACTGCCCGAACTGGGCACATGGTAGGGGTTTGCCCCACCTTGAAAGGTCACGAACGGCCCAACGAGCAGCGAGCCCTCCGGGAAACGTGAGGCGGGCGCCGGTTGCGGGAAGAACAGACGAAAGGGCGGTGCCGTGCGCGGCGGGACGCGTGCGCGGTGGCCCACGCACCTGTGGTGCGCGGGGCGCGTGCCGCCCATGAGCCGAGAGCCACGGGAGGCTGCCACGTGTCGAGCGCACCCGAGCAGGGGGCGGCCTGGGGGCTGGACGGCAGTGACAGCCGGGGGGCGGGCGTGGTCCCGGTCGACCACGTCCGGCCCGCGGCGGCCGGGCCCGGGGAGGTCGCGCGGACGGAGCTCCGTACGGCCGGGTCCCCGGGCGGCTCCCGCCAGGCCCGGCCCGGCAGCCCCCAACCGCTCGGCGCCCGCTACCGGGTCGGCCCCGACGGCACCGCCGGCACCAACTTCGCCCTGTGGGCGGGCGGCGCGGAGGCCGTCGAGGTGTGCCTCTTCGACGACGCCGACCCGGGACGTGAGGAGCGCTGGTCGCTGACGGAGCTGACCCACGAGGTGTGGCACGGTTTCGTCCCCGGCGTCGGGCCCGGCCGCCGCTACGGCTTCCGCGTCCACGGCCGCTGGGACCCGTGGACGGGCGCCCGCTGGAACCCGAACAAGCTGCTCCTGGACCCCTGTGCCCGCGCCGTCGACGGCGAGTTCACCCTGCCGCCCCAGGTCTACGGACACGTGCGGGACTGGCCGCAGCAGGGCGTCGCCGACACCGTCCGCGACGAGCGGGACTCGGCGCCGTACGTACCCAAGGGCGTCGTGGTCCACGACGAGTACGACTGGGCCGACGACCACCGGCCCAAGACCCCCTGGCCGGACACCGTCCTGTACGAGCTGCACGTGCGCGGCTTCACCAAGCTCCACCCCGACGTCCCGCCGCACCTGCGGGGCACCTACGCGGGCCTGGCGCACCCCGCGGTGATCGAGCACCTGACCGGCCTGGGCGTCACCGCCGTGGAGCTGCTGCCGGTGCACCAGTTCGCGCACGAGGACCACCTGCTCCGCCGCGGGCTGCGCAACTACTGGGGGTACAACTCGGTGGGCTACTTCGCCCCGCACGCCGGCTACGCCGCCTCGGGCACCCGCGGGCAGCAGGTCGGCGAGTTCAAGGCCATGGTGCACGCGCTGCACGAGGCCGGCCTGGAGGTGATCCTCGACGTCGTCTACAACCACACGGCCGAGGGCGGCGAGCTGGGCCCCACCCTGTCCTTCCGCGGCATCGACAACCGCGCCTACTACCGCCTCCAGGGCGACGCCCGCCGCTACGCCGACTACACCGGGTGCGGCAACACCCTGCACGTCGTCCACCCCGGGGTGCTGCGGCTGATCACCGACTCGCTGCGCTACTGGGTGACGGAGATGGGGGTGGACGGCTTCCGCTTCGACCTGGCCGCCGCGCTGGCCCGCTCCATGCACGACGTCGACATGCTCTCGCCCTTCCTCGCCGTCATCGCGCAGGACCCGGTGCTGCGACGGGTGAAGCTGATCGCCGAGCCGTGGGACGTGGGGGCGGGCGGTTACCAGGTGGGGGCCTTCCCTCCGATGTGGACGGAGTGGAACGACCGCTACCGCGACGCGATGCGCGACTTCTGGCGGGGCGCGCTGCCCGACGTGCGGGAGATGGGCTACCGCCTCTCCGGCTCCAGCGACCTCTACGCCTGGGGTGGTCGCCGGCCGTACGCCTCGGTCAACTTCATCACCGCGCATGACGGTTTCACCCTGCGCGACCTGGTGTCCTACGACCACAAGCACAACGAGGCCAACGGCGAGGGCAACCGGGACGGCACCGACGACAACCGCTCCTGGAACTGCGGCGCGGAGGGCGAGAGCGACGACGTGGAGGTCTCGGCCCTGCGCCGCCGGCAGTTGCGCAACCTCCTCACCACGCTGCTGCTCTCCACCGGGGTGCCGATGCTGGTCGCGGGCGACGAGGGCGGCCGTACCCAGGGCGGCAACAACAACGCCTACTGCCAGGACTCCGAGACCAGCTGGGTCGACTGGTCGCTGCGCGAGGACCCCGGCTGGTCGCAGCTGACCGCGCTGGTCTCCCGGCTGATCGCGCTGCGGCGCGAGCATCCCGTACTGCGCGGCACCGCCTTCTTCTCCGGCCGTCCCCAGGGGCCCGACGGGCTGCGGGACCTGGCGTGGTTCACCCCGTACGGCTCGGAGATGACCGAGGCGGACTGGTACGCGCCGCGGGCCACGCTGGGCATGTACCTCTCCGGCCGCGACCTGCCGCGCCGCGACGAGCGGGGCCGCCCGCTCCACGACGACTCCTTCCTGGTCGTCCTGCACGCCGGGGCGGAGCCGGTCTCCTTCCTGCTCCCGGGGAGCCCGTGGGCGCGAGGCTACGAGGTGGTCGTCGACACCGGGCGCGAGGAGCAGACCACCGCCCCGCACGAGGTCGTGGCCGCCGAGACGGTGCTCACCGTGCCGGGCCGCACGGTGCTGCTGCTGCGGGTGGTGGAGGGGGCGGACCGGTGAGCGGTCCCCGGGCGGGCGGTGTGACGGTGCGGCGGACTCGGGGCCGGGGGCAGGTCCTCTGCACCCGGGTCGGGCAGGCCGCGCGGGCCGTGAACCGGTTGACCGGCTCCCTATCGTCTCTGCCATGACGACGAACGCCGCTCCCGGAACCGCCCGGCCCGCCCCCGAGGGGGAGTTCACGCACGACCCGGGCTCCGCCCCTCTCCTGGCCGCCTACGACGCCCAGGTGCGCGGCTTCCCTCAGCGGCCGCCTGCGGGGGTGCGCTACGAGGTGGACGGGCCGGTGACCCGGACCGTCGGCCAGTTCCGCGGCCTGGTGACCGGACCTCCCGACCTCGGCGTGACGGGGGCGGCGCTCGACGCACTGATCGCACGGCAACGCGACTTCTTCGCCGCGCGGGGCGAGGCGGTGGAGTGGAAGACGCGCGGACACGACCGGCCCGCCGACCTCGTCGACCGCCTGCGGGCCGCCGGGTTCACGCCCGAGGAGCGCGAGACGGTCCTCGTCGCGCCCACGGCGGCGGTCGCTGCCGCTGCGGCGCCGCCGCGCGGTGTCCTCCTGCGCCGCGTCGAGGCGGAGGCGGACCTGCGACGCATCGCGGCGATGGAGTCCGCGGTGTGGGGCGTCGACATGGGGTGGCTGGCCGAGGACCTGGCCGGGCGACTCGCGTCGGCGCCGGAGAACATCGCCGTGCTGGTGGCGGAGGCCGAGGACGGCCCGGGTGGGGAAGGCCCGGGCAGCGGAGGCGCGTCGGGTGACGGCCCGTCCGGGGAGGGCGGCGGGGGCGCGCGGGGCCGGCTGGTCTCCGCGGCCTGGCTGGTCTTCCGGGAGGGCACGGAGTTCGCCTCCCTGTGGGGCGGCTCCACGCTGCCGGCCTGGCGGGGACGGGGGGTCTACCGGGCGCTGGTCGCGGCGCGGGCCGGCCTCGCCGCCGCCCGGGGCGTGCGGTACCTCCAGGTCGACGCGTCCGACGACAGCGCCCCGATCCTGCGGAGGCTGGGGTTCCACGCGGTCACGACGACCACTCCGTACGTCTGGTCGCCACCCGGGGCGGTGACGGCCGGGTGAGCGGCCGGCCGGGGCCCCCACCGGCCGATGGCGCGGCAGTCTCCCCCGGACGGGTGAACCCGAAGGAGTGAGCGGGTCGCGGTACTGCGGCGGAGGTCGGATCGGCCGACGGGACCAGGACGAAAAACCCATAGGCACTGTCAGTGGCTGGGCCTACGCTCCGAGTTGATGTCCACTACAGCCACCGACCCCTCGCCCGGGGCGTCGCCGCAGGCCGCGCCCGTCCACAGATCCGCCGTCCGCTCCCTGCTCCGCCTCTGGCCCTTCCTGCGGCCGGTGCGCGTCCGGTTCTTCTCGGCTGCCCTCGCCGCCGTGGCCGGCTCCTGCCTGGGCCTGGTGATACCGCTGGTGCTGAAGTGGATCGTGGACGGGCCGGTGGCCTCCCACGACCCCGGCCAGGTGTGGCTGGGCGGCCTCCTCCTGCTGGTGCTGGGGGTCTGCGAGGCCGGGCTGTTCGGGCTCCGCCGCTGGCTGATCGCCCGGCCGCTGGCGAGCGTCGAGGCCTCGATGCGCGGGGCGCTGTACCGACACGTCCAGCGGCTTCCGGTCGCCTTCCACGACCGCTGGCCCTCCGGCCAGCTCCTCTCCCGTGGCACCACCGACCTCCAACTGCTGCGGCAGTTCCTGGCTTTCGGGCTGACCTTCCTCGTCGTCAACAGCGCCACCGTGGTGGTCGGCTACCTCGTGCTGCTCAGCCAGCGCTGGACCCTGGGGTTGCTGGTACTCGCCCCCGCGGTGCCGCTGGTGATCCTGTGCTCCCTGTTCGAGGTGCGGTACTCCCGTGCGGCGCGGCGGGCACAGGACCAGGTCGGGGACCTGACGACGATCGTCGAGGAGTCGGTGCTCGGCATCCGCGTCGTCAAGGGGTTCGGCCGACACCGCTCCCAGGCCCGCGCCTTCCGCGACCTCGCACTGCGGCTCCGCGGCACCGAGCTGCTCAAGGCCCGGCTGCTGGGGTCGATCTGGGCGGTGATCATGACGCTGCCGGAGCTGGCGCTGGGCGGTGCGCTGGTCCTCGGCACGCTCCAGGTGGCGCACGGCGACCTCTCCGCGGGCACCCTGCTGGGTTTCCTGTCGACGGCCTTGACGCTGCGCTGGCCGGTGGAGTCGCTGGGTTTCCTGCTCGCCCTGTGCAACGAGTCGGCGACGGCCGCCGACCGCTACTTCGAGGTGATGGACGAACCCGAGGCGGAAGCCGCCGGCACCGCCCGGGACACGCCGGCCACCGCCGGCCGCGGGGCGCGGGGCCGGGCCGGCGCTCCCCCACGGCCCGCGCCGGCGCCCCCGCCCCCCGCGGCCGGGGAACCGGGTGGCGGCCTGGTCTTCGAAGACGTCCACTTCCGCTACCCCGACGCCCCGCCCGGCGCCCCCGCCACGCTGTGCGGCGTCGACCTGCACGTCCGCCCGGGCGAGACGATGGCCCTGGTGGGGGCCACCGGCAGCGGCAAGACCACGCTCACCGCGCTGGTCCCCCGGCTGTACGACGTGTCGGCCGGACGCATCCTGCTCGACGGGACCGACGTACGCGACCTCACCCGTGACGAGGTCCGCTCCCGGGTGGCCATGGCCTTCGAGGACCCGACGCTGTTCTCCGCCTCGGTCGCCGAGAACGTCCTCATGGGCCGCGCCGCACCGGGCGGGGAGGCCGCCGCGCCGGCGGACGAGGCCGACGCCCTCGCCCGCGCCCTGCGCGTCGTCCAGGCCCACGCGTTCGTCACCACCCTCGCCGACGGGACGGCCACCCAGGTCGGCGAGCAGGGGCTGAGCCTCTCCGGTGGCCAGCGCCAGCGACTGGCCCTGGCCCGGGCCGTGGTGGGGCGGCCCCGCTTCCTGATCCTCGACGACCCGCTCTCCGCCCTCGACGTCCACACCGAGGCCCAGGTCGAGGCGGCGCTGCGGGAGGTGCTGGCGGCGACCACCGCCCTCGTGGTCGCCCACCGGCCCTCCACGGTCCAGCTCGCGGACCGGGTGGCGCTGCTGTCCGGGGGCCGGGTGGTGGCGGTCGGCACGCACCGGCGACTGCTGCGGGACAACGCCGAGTACGCCCGGCTGATGTCGGGCCTGGAGGAGCCACAGGAGCACCGTCCGCCGGCGACCGAGACCGTCGCCGGCGGGCCCGCAGAGGGGAGCACCCCGCGATGACGACGACAGTGACGGGTCCACCGGAGGAACGCCCGGACGCGGACGGGAGCGGCAGACCCGGGGGCCGGGCGGCCGGGGCGGACACCTCCGTCGCGACCGGCCCGCCGCCCCCGCCCCCGGCCGCCCCCGCAGCGCCCGCCCCGGCCGGAGCCGACACCACCACCCGGCCCGCCGAGACCGCCGCCGACCTGTTCACCCAGGACCGGCTGCCCGCTCCCCCGGGCGCCTCCCGCCGGCTCCTGGGGTCACTGCTGCGCCCGCACCGCCTCCCGGTGACGGCCGCCGCGGTGTTGCTGCTGGTCCAGCAGGTGGCGGTACTGGCGGGGCCGCTGCTGGTGGCGCTGGCGCTGGACCGGGCCGTGCCGGCGCTGCGCTCGGGCGACGCCGGGCCGCTGGTGGCCGTCGGCGGCGCCTACCTGGGGTGCGCCCTGGCCTCCGGGCTCCTGCAGTTGGCCTTCATCCGCCTGTCCGCCCGGATCAGCCAGGACGTCCTGCTGGAGCTGCGGGAGCGCATCTTCGGGCACGCCCAGGCCCTCAGCCTCGACTTCCACGAGCGCTACACCTCCGGCCGGCTGATCTCCCGGTCGACCACCGACGTGGAGTCGCTGCGCGAACTGCTGGACGAGGGGCTCTCCGAACTGCTGGCACTCGTCGTCTCCACCGTCTACATCCTGGTGACGATGCTCTTCCTGGACTGGCAGATCGGGCTGGCGGCACTGGTGTCCGCCCTGCCGCTGTACCTGCGGGTGCGGTCCTTCCGGACCAGGTCGGTCCGCGCCTATGCGAGGAAGTCCACCGCCACGGCCGCCGTCATCGTCAAGCTGGCCGAGACCCTCGGCGGCATCCGTCCCGTGCAGGCGTTCCGCCGGGAGGCCGCCAACGACGCGGACTTCGCGGTGCTCAACGCCCGGCACGAACGCGCCAACGGGGACGCGATCCTGGAGATGGCCCGCTACGTGGTCACCTCCCGGGCGATCGCCGGGGTGTCCGTCGCCGCGCTGGTGCTCTGGGGCGCCTACCGGGTGGCGGCCGGTGACCTCCCGCTCGGGGTCCTGGCCGCCGCCGCCCTCTACGTACGGCGGCTGTACGACCCCATCGACCGGCTGGGGATGTTCCTCAACTCCTACCAGTCCGCGGCGGCCTCGCTGGAGAAGATCGCGGGACTGCTCGCCCAGCAGCCGGCGGTCCCCGAACCGGCGCACCCGGCGGCCCTGCCCCCGAGGCCGAGCGAGCGCCCCGGCCGGGAGGCGGTCTTCGAGGGCGTGCGTTTCGCCTACCGCTCGGGCACGGAGGTGCTGCCCCGGTTCGACCTCACCCTGCGGGCCGGGCAGACCGTCGCCGTCGTGGGGTCCACCGGGGCGGGCAAGTCCACCCTCGCCAAGCTGCTGGCCAGGTTCTACGACCCGACCGAGGGCCGGGTGCTGCTGGACGGCGTCGACCTGCGGGACCTCACCACGGCGGAGCTGCGGCGCGGCGTGGTGATGGTGACGCAGGAGGCCTTCCTCTTCTCCGGGACGGTGGCGGAGAACATCGCCCTCGGCCGCCCCGACGCCACCCGGGAGGAGATCGAGCAGGCGGCGAAGGCCATCGGCGCCCACGACTTCGTCACCGCCCTGCCCGAGGGCTACGACACCGACGTCCGCAAGCGCGGCGGACGCATCTCGGCCGGCCAGCGCCAACTGGTCTCCTTCGCCCGCGCCCTGCTGGCCGACCCCGGGGTGCTCATCCTGGACGAGGCGACGAGTTCCCTGGACATCCCGGGCGAGCGGGCGGTGCAGCAGGCCATGGAGACCGTCCTGGCGGGACGCACCGCCGTGGTGATCGCGCACCGGCTCTCGACGGTGGAGATCGCCGACCGGGTGCTGGTGATGGCCGGCGGACGCGTCGTCGAGGACGGCAGCCCGGCGCAGCTGCGCACCTCGGGAGGTGAGTTCGCCGGGCTGTACCGGGCCTGGCGGGAGAGCGTCACGGGCTGAGCGACCGGTGGCCTATCCTGGCTGTGCGGTCGCCCCTGCGGGTGTGGCCGCACGGCGGTGGGGCCCGCCGTCCCCCACCGCGGCGAAGCGCCGCCAACGGTCCCTACCTGGCCCTTGCGCGCCCTGCCCGTCGCGCACCCCTGATCAGGTAGGAGAACTCTCGTGACCGACGAACGCGACCTGCCCCGGCCGACCGGCTGGGCGGCGGAGCCCGCGGACCCGGACACCGCCCCCGCCCCACTGCCGCCCAGGCCCGGCCGCACGCCGGCCCGGGAGCGGGCCGAGCTCCTCGGCGTGATCGCCGTCGGTGGCGCGATCGGCGCCTGCGCCCGCTACGGCGCGACCCTGCTCTGGCCCACCCCGCCCGACGCGTTCCCCTGGACGACGTTCTGGATCAACGTCACCGGCTGCGCCGCCATGGGCGTCCTGATGGTGCTGGTCACCGAACGCTTCACCGCTCACCCGCTGGTGCGGCCGTTCATCGGCACCGGGGTCCTCGGCGGCTACACCACCTTCTCCACCTCCACCCTCGACACCCAGCGCCTCCTGGACGGCGGGCATCCGGGCACCGGGCTGCTGTACGTGGCGGCCACCCTGCTCGCAGCGGTGGCCGCGGTCTGGGCCACCGCCGCCCTCACCCGCCGGATCGCCCTGCCCCGGACCCCGGCCGAGCGGGGGCAGGCGTGAACTGGCTGATGGTCGTCGTCGGCGCACTGCTCGGCGCTCCGCTGCGCTATCTCACCGACCGGGCCGTCCAGGCCCGCCACGACACCGTCTTCCCGTGGGGCACGTTCAGCGCCAACCTCGCGGCCTGCGCCGGCTTCGGCTTCCTCACCGGTGCCGCGACCGCCGCCACCGTCCCGCAGGCTCTGCAGCACCTCGTCGGGCCCGGCCTGTGCGCCACCCTGAGCACCTACTCCACGTTCTCCTTCGAGACCCTGCGCCTGGCCGCGACCAGGGCCCGCTTCTTCGCCGCCGCCAACGCGGTCGTCAGCGTCGTCGCCGGACTGGGCACGGCCTACCTCGCCACGGCCCTCGCCCGGGCGCTGCTGCTCTGACCGCGCGACGGCCCGGCCTCGCCGGAGGCACCGCCCTCGGCGCAGGGCGGACCACCGCCGCGGCTCCGCGTCGTGGGGCGTGGGCCCCGGGGCGGACGGACCCTCGATGTCAGTCGGTGTCCTTCCGTAGGATGCGGGCATGGGTCGATGGGAGCCGAACGCGCGCGGGCGTCTCGAACAGGCGGCGCTGGAGCTCTACAGCGAGCACGGCTTCGAGCAGACGACGGTGGCGGAGATCGCCAAGCGGGCCGGGCTGACCGAGCGCACCTTCTTCCGGCACTTCGCCGACAAGCGGGAGGTCCTGTTCGCGGGCGGGAGCCGGTTGCGGGAGCTGCTGACGACCGCCCTCGCCGGGGCCCCCGGGTCCGCGACGCCGTTCGAGGCGGTGGCGGCGGCGCTGGCGGCCGTCTCCGCCCCGCTCCGCGAGCGCCGGGACCAGGCCCGGCGGCGGCAGCACGTCATCCTCGCCAACGCGGAGCTGCGTGAGCGCGAGCTGATCAAGCTCGCGACGCTGTCCGCGGCGCTCACCGACGGTCTGCGGGCGCGCGGCGTGGGCGAGCCCGCCGCGAGCCTGGCCGCCGAGACGGGCATCGCCGTCTTCAAGGTGGCCTTCGAACGCTGGCTGGAGGGGCCGGACGACGGCGACCTGGCGGAGTACGTCCGGGGATCGCTGGAGCAGTTGAGGTCCCTGGCCGCGGGCATCTGACCGTCCCGCCCCGGCGCCTCCCCCACCCGCAGCGTCAGGCCGGCGCACGGCGACACGCCGCAGGCCGGCGCACGGCGACACGCCGCAGGCCGGCGCACGGTGCCGCACCGACGGTCCGGGCACGGCGGCACGGCACACCACAGGTCGGCTGGTGGCGACACGCCGTCGGTCGTCCGGGTTCCCCTCGTGCCGCACGGGCCGTGGTACCGCAACCACGTTTGACCCGGATGTGGTTGACACCGCCACCTGGCTGGAAGAATCTTTCACCCGTCGCTCAGGTGGGCGAAGGATATTTTCACAACAGACTTCGGGAGGTCCGGGTGGACGGCACGGCAGCAGCCGCGGCAGCGCAGACGACCGGCGAGGACACAGACCCCGTCGCACGCCCCCAGCAACCGCCCGCCGGCGGCATGACCCGCCGGCGACTGGGCGCCTCCGCCCTCACGCTCGCCGCGGCCGGTGCCCTGTTCGCCGCCGTGGGCGGTTCGGCGACCGCCGCACCGGCCGGCGGCGGTGACGCGCCGGACAGCGCCCTGTTCCCCCGCGGCGCCCGGAACACCACCCTGCGGCGCGGTTCGGCGCGGCAGGCCGGGCTGCTCCAGGGCCCGCTGGACCAGCTCGTCACCGACGCGCGGAAGTATCTCGGCCCCTCCCCCAAGCACCCGTACTACCCGGGTGCGGTGATGCTGGCGGGGCGGGGCGGCACGATCGCGCTGGAGGAGGCCATCGGCTCGGCGGTGCGCTACTCGCACTACGACGAGGCGAAGGACGTCGGCGTGGAGTTCCCCGCGGACCAGCAGATCGCGATGGCGCCGGACACCGTCTTCGACCTGGCCTCGCTCTCCAAGCTCTTCACCTCGCTGGTGGCGGTCGGTCAGATCGAGCGGGGAGCGCTGGGACTGGAGCGGCCGGCTGCCGCCTACCTGCCTCAGTTCGCGGCCCACGGCAAGGAGGCCATCACCGTGCGCCAGCTCCTGACGCACACCTCCGGCCTGCGGCCCGACCTCAACTTCTTCGAGCGCTCCACCCGTGAGGAGCAGCTGGCGCTCCTGTGGGACGACACGCCGCAGAACCCGCCCGGCAAGGTCTACCTCTACTCGGACCTCAACATGATCACGCTCCAGCTCGTCCTGGAGCGGGTCACCGGCAAGGGGCTGGACACACTGGTGCGCGAGCAGGTCACCGCACCCCTCGGCATGACCGCCACCCGCTACAACCCGCCGGCCGACTGGAAGCCCCGGATCGCCGCCACCGAGGACCAGCGCAAACCCTGGGGCCAGGTCGACCGGGGCCTGGTGTGGGGCGAGGTGCACGACGAGAACTCCTGGGCGCTCGGCGGTGTCGCAGGCCACGCCGGGGTGTTCTCCAGCGCCCGCGACCTCGCCGTGCTGTGCCGGACGCTGCTCAACGGCGGCTCCTACGGCAGGGCCCGCATCCTGCGGCCGGAGTCGGTGGAGCTGATGTTCACCGACTTCAACACCGCCTTCCCCGGGGACGCGCACGGCCTCGGCTTCGAGCTCTACCAGCACTGGTACATGGGCGCCATGGCCACGCCGCACACCGCGGGCCACACCGGCTTCACCGGCACCTCGGTCGTGCTGGACCCCACGACGGACTCCTTCCTCGTCCTCCTCTCCAACGCCGTCCACCCCTGCCGCAACTGGCGTTCGGGCAGCGCGCCCCGGGTCGCCACCGGTACGGACATGGCCCGGGCGGTCCCGGTGCGCCCGGAGGGGGGCTCCGCGGCGTGGTTCGCCGGGATGGCGAGCGCGGCGACCGCCACCCTGACCCTCCCGGAGGTCACACCCGCCTCCGGCGCCCCGCGCCTGCGCTGCGGCCTGTGGTGGGACACCGAGCCCGACTCCGACGCCGTCTTCCTGGAGGCCTCCACGGACGCCGGCGCCTCCTGGCACGCCGTCCCCTTCACCACGACGCCGACGGGCTCCCGCCGGGCGGCCCCCGAGAACCACCCGGGCGGCTCGGTGACGGGCTTCAACGGCAGGCAGTGGCAGGAGGTCTCGGCCGACCTCACGGCGTGGGCGGCGGGGCCGGTGCGACTGCGCTGGCGGTACACCACCGACCCGCTGTACGTGGGCCGCGGGGTCTACGTGGACCGGCTGCGGGTCGAGGACGGGCGCCACACGCTCTTCGACGACCGGCGGCCCGGCGACGCCGGCCGCGTCGCCCTGCAGGGGTGGACGCCGGCGCGGGACTGAGCCGGGTCGGCGGGCTGCTCGGCCCCCGCCCCCGGGACGGCGCGGACGGGGATCCCTGCCGGCGGTCCGTGCCGCCGGCCCGCTCCGACGACACCCCGCCGCCCGGCGGTGGCGCCCTGCCTCCCGGGGCGCCACCGCCGTGCTGCGGCGTCACCCCGCCACCCCGGTCCGCGTACGCGCGAGCTGGGGCGGCGCCGGGGTTGCGGACATCCGCCCGTGCCGGACGCGGCTCCGCGGCTCTCCTCCTACCCGCGCGGTGACGACCCGGCGGCGCCGCCACCTGCGGCGGCCCACCGGCGGCCGGGCCGAGACCGCTGCCGGCCACGTCGCCGCCGCCCACCGCCGGCCGGGCCGAACCGCCACCGGACGCGGACGGCAACCGGACGGGACGACGTACGAGTGCCCTGTGTGTCCGGCGTGTTTCGAGCGGCCGGATCCGGCCGCCCGCCCCGCACGCGGTGCGGTGGTGCGCCCGATGTGCCCGGGCCCCGCCCCGGCCGGGGCGCACCTGCTGCCCGCCGGCCCGCCGGGGCGCTGATCGTCCCTGCCCGGCACGGCCGTCGCGGCCGGGCGCGGAACCTGGGGCCCGGTCGCCGCGTCTCTCGCCGGACGGGTCCGCTATGCGGTGTCGAACCTTCGCCTTGCGGACGGATTCTGGCCAACTTGCCGAGGCACTCCTGACATGTCCACCGCTTGGGTGGCACGCTTCCGGACAGCCGGCGCACCCCCCACCTCGTGCGGTGGCCGCCCCCCCCACACGCTCCACATGCTCTCCCTCGCTCTGCCCCGGACAGCCACACGGCCGTCCGGTTCCCCCGCCCGAGGGGCGCGACCCGCCGCCCCGGGCACCGCAGAAGGAGTCAGTGTGAGACGTACCCCCCATGGACGCCGGCGTTCCCTCGCCTCCGGTGCCCTCGTCGCCGTGTCGGCCCTGCTGGCCGTCGGCGCACAGACCACGCTCAGCACGGCGGCGACCCCCCAGGCGACGGGGAAGGTCGTGGCGAAGGCGGCGGCCGGAGCACTGCCGGCCAAGCTCTCCCCGTCCCAGCGCGCGGAGTTGATGCGTTCGGCCGGAGCCACCACGGCTGCGACGGCCGAGCGGCTGGGCCTGGGCGCCAAGGAGAAGCTGGTCGTCAAGGACGTCGAGAAGGACGCCGACGGCACCGTCCACACCCGCTACGAGCGGACCTTCGCGGGCCTGCCCGTCCTCGGCGGCGACCTCGTCGTCCACCAGCGCAAGGGCGGCACGGTCGAGAACGTCACCAGGGCCACCTCGAAGCGGATCACGGTCGCCTCCACCAAGGCGAGGATCGCCCCCAAGACGGTGGAGAGCTCCGCGGTCAAGTCCGCGCGGGCGCTGGGTTCGACGAAGACCGAGGCGTCCCAGGCCCCCCGCAAGGTGATCTGGGCGGCCAAGGGCACCCCTGTCCTCGCCTACGAGACGGTCGTCGGCGGCCTCCAGGACGACGGCACCCCCAACCAGCTGCACGTGATCACCGACGCCACGACCGGGGCGGAGCTCTTCCGCTACCAGGGCATCGAGACCGGCGTGGGCCACAGCGAGTTCAGCGGCGACGTGACGCTGGGCACCTCGGGCTCGGCGGGCTCGTACTCGCTGACCGACACCGCGCGCGGCAGCCACAAGACGTACAACCTGAACCACGGCACGTCCGGCACCGGCACCCTCTTCACCGACGCGGACGACGTCTGGGGCGACGGCACGCCGACCAACACCCAGACGGCGGCGGTCGACGCACACTACGGGGCCGCGGAGACCTGGGACTACTACAAGGAGGTCCACGGCCGCAACGGCATCGCCGGTGACGGCAAGGGGGCCTACTCCCGCGTCCACTACGGCAACAACTACGTCAACGCCTTCTGGGACGACAGCTGCTTCTGCATGACCTACGGCGACGGCAGCGGCAACAGCGCCCCGCTGACCGCGATCGACGTGGCGGGCCACGAGATGTCGCACGGCGTCACCTCGAACACGGCGGGCCTGAACTACAGCGGCGAGTCCGGCGGCCTGAACGAGGGCACCTCCGACATCTTCGGCACCGCGGTGGAGTTCTACTCGAACACCGCGGCGGACCCGGGTGACTACCTCATCGGCGAGAAGATCGACATCAACGGCGACGGCACCCCGCTGCGCTACATGGACAAGCCCAGCAAGGACGGCGCCTCCGCCGACTACTGGTCCTCCTCGGTCGGCAACAAGGACGTCCACTACTCCTCGGGCGTGGCCAACCACTTCTTCTACCTGCTCTCCGAGGGCAGCGGGGCCAAGGACATCAACGGTGTCCACTACGACAGCCCCACCTACGACGGCCAGTCGGTGCCGGGCATCGGCCGCGCCAACGCCGAGCAGGTCTGGTTCAAGGCGCTCAGCCAGTACATGACGTCCACCACCAACTACGCGGCGGCGCGCACCGCCACGCTGTCGGCGGCGGCGGACCTGTTCGGCCAGGGCAGCGCCACGTACAACACCGTCGCCAACACCTGGGCCGCGGTCAACGTGGGCTCCCGGGTCTCCACCGGCGTCACCGTCACCAACCCCGGTGACCAGTCCAGCACCGTGAACACCGCGGCGAGCCTCCAGATCCGGGCCAGCAGCACCAACGGCGGTTCCCTGAGCTACGCCGCCACGGGACTGCCCACCGGGCTGTCGATCAACGCCTCCTCCGGGCTGATCTCCGGAACGCCGACGGCCACGGGGACGAAGAGCGTGACCGTCACCGTCACCGACTCGACGGGCAAGACCGGCTCCACCACCTTCAACTGGACGGTCAACACGGCCGGCGGCGGGGGCAGCGTCTTCGAGAACACCACGGACGTGAACATCCCCGACGCGGGCTCGGCCGTCACCTCCTCCATCACCGTCAACCGCAGCGGCGCGGGCTCGGCGTCCCTGAAGGTGGGCGTCAACATCGTCCACCCCTACCGCGGCGACCTGGTGATCGACATCATCGCCCCCAGCGGTGACACGGCTCGCCTGAAGAACGCCAACATCAACGACTCGGCGGCCAACGTGAACACCACGTACACCGTGGACGCCTCGGACGAGACCGCGGCGGGCGTCTGGAAGCTGCGGGTCCGGGACCTCTACACCGGCGACTCCGGCTACATCAACAGCTGGAAGCTGACGTTCTGACACGCCTGCCGGTGACCGTGACCGCGGGCGGCTCCCCCCACGGCCCCCCGGCACGGTGAACGGCGGCACCGGGCGCCGGCTCCCCCCTGGAGCCGGCGCCCGGTCATGTGTGACGACGGTTTCCTTCTCCCGCCGCCGCACGATCTGTTGAGCCGTGAACTTCTGGAGGGACATTTTTCGGCCAACATCACCGGCGGCGACTGACATGGACGCGCCCACCTGACATTCTTCGAACGTTCGACCGCACGTCACACGCACGCGCTTTGCACCCCCCACGTACACGGCAAAGTCGAAGGAGCACACGTGACCCCCCACACCTCCCGCATATCCCGGCGCACCAGGGTGGCCGGTGCCGCCGTCGCCGTCGCGGCCCTGACCACCGCCGGTCTCTTGACCGGCTCCGCGGGCGCGGCCCCCGGCGCCGCCCGCGCCGGTGCCCTCCCCGTCCAACTGACCGCCTCCCACCGGGCGGAGCTGCTCCGGGACGCGGACAGCACCCGGGCGCAGACCATGAAGACGCTCGGCCTGGGCTCCGCGGAGAAGCTCACCGTCAAGGACGTCGTCAAGGACGCCGACGGCACCACCCACACCCGCTACGAGCGCACCTACGACGGGCTCCCCGTCCTCGGCGGCGACCTCATCGTCCACCGGGCCCCCGACGGCACGGTCAAGAAGACCACCAAGGCCGCCCACGCGGCACTCAAGCTGGCCTCCACCACGGCGAAGCTCTCGGCGGGCACCGTCCGCGACGCCGCCCGCGCGAACGCCGCCAGAACGCTGGGTGCCAAGGGTGACGCGGCCAAGGCCGCCACGCCGCGCAAGGTGGTCTGGGCCGCCTCCGGCACCCCGAAGCTGGCCTACGAGACGGTCGTCACCAGCGTCGCCAAGGACGGCACGCCCAGCAAGCTGCACGTCATCACCGACGCCGACAGCGGCAAGAAGCTCTACTCCTACGACGACGTGCGCACCGGTACCGGCGAGAGCGAGTTCAGCGGCAGCGTCGAGCTGGGCACCACCAAGTCGGGCAGCGGCTACGCCCTCACCGACACCGCCCGCGGCGGACACTCGACGTACAACCTGGACAACGGGACCACCGGCAAGGGCAAGCTGTTCACCGACGACGACGACAAGTGGGGCACCGGCAAGGGCACCGACCCGCAGACCGCGGCCGTCGACGCGCACTACGGGGCCGCGGAGACCTGGGACTTCTACAAGAAGGTCTTCGGGCGCAACGGCATCGCCGGCGACGGCAAGGCCGCCTACTCCCGCGTCCACTACGGCGACAACTACGTCAACGCCTTCTGGGACGACAGCTGCTTCTGCATGACCTACGGCGACGGTGAGGGCAACAGCCACCCGCTGACCGCGCTGGACGTGGCGGCGCACGAGATGTCGCACGGCGTCACCGCCGCGACCGCCGGCCTGAACTACAGCGGCGAGTCCGGCGGCCTGAACGAGGCGACCAGCGACATCTTCGGCACCTCGGTGGAGTTCTACGCCGACAACTCCTCCGACCCGGGTGACTACCTCATCGGCGAGAAGATCGACATCAACGGCGACGGCTCCCCGCTGCGCTACATGGACAAGCCCAGCAAGGACGGCGCCTCCGCCGACTACTGGTCCTCCTCGGTCGGCAACAAGGACGTCCACTACTCCTCGGGCGTGGCCAACCACTTCTTCTACCTGCTCTCCGAGGGCAGCGGGAAGAAGACCGTCAACGGTGTCGACTACGACAGCCCGACCTCCGACGGCTCGAAGGTGACCGGAATCGGTCGGGACAAGGCCGAGCAGGTCTGGTACAAGGCGCTGACCGAGTACATGACCTCCACCACCGACTACGCGGACGCTCGCAAGGCCACCGTCTCCGCGGCCACCGACCTCTACGGCGCGGGCAGCGCGGAGGTCAAGGGTGTCGAGGCGGCCTGGACGGCGGTCAACGTCTCCTGATCCCGTGTGGGCTGGGGGGCGGGTGGCGCACCCGCCCCACAGCCCACGGGGCGCCGGTCCGCGGACCGGCGCCCCTGCGGCACGAACGGAACCCGGGTGACCGCATCGCCGCCGCCCGTTCACCACTGCTGCCGGACGGCCCGTCGGGTCTCCCACCGGGTACGGACCCTGATCTCACCGCACCGGGCCCGTGCCGACACCCTCGTACGGGTGAGGTACGCGTCGACCGCGTCCGGACCGGCCCCCGGCGGGAGGGGATCGAGACCGATCACCGCGCACGCCGTTGCACCGCTAAGCACGTGCTCCCGCCATGCGGCCCCGGGGCGGGGAAGGCTCAACTCGAAGGCCGGGTGACCGTAGTCCAAGGTCACGAGAGGGCCCCGCACGGTGAGACGCGCTCCAGAATCGGGAACGCACCGGGCGACCGGCGCCAGCCCCATGGCGTCCGCCATGCCCGTCAGCCCCGCCTCGACGTCGTCGTGCGTCGCGGCCCCCCGGCAGGCGCCCGGAGTGCCCCAACAGCAGCCAGGCGACAGGGCCGGCCGGTGTCGTGTCCAGCCATGTCGACACGGTCAGGTCGGCGATGAACCCGGGGCCGGGGACAGGGCAGAGGTTCACCTCACCCATGTCAGCTCCGCCCAGACCGACTTACCGAGCGGCTGGGACTCGACGCCCCACCTGCTCGCCAGCACGGCCACCAGGTACAAGCCCCGCCCCCGCACGCGTTCGTCGCCGCCCTCGCACAGCCGCGGCCGGCGCCGAACCGGGTCTGCGACCTCGATCCGGACGCCGCGGGCGGAGGCGACCATCGTCAGGCAGATCGCGTCACCGGGTTCGGTGCCGTAGCGGACGCTGTTGGTGACCAACTCGCTGACCACCAGAACTGTTGCGTCGAGGCGATCAGGGTCGATCCCCGGAACGTGGTAGCTCACGAACTGACGCGCGAACTCCCTGGCCTGCCTGGGGGCCTGTGGATCCTTCGCGAGGAGCAGGTGGGGTGGGGGACCTGTGGGTGGTGCGCAATACGCCTCGGGGGATGCGACTGGATTGGGGTGCCCCATGCAAGCTCCTCGATTCGGGCATGAACAGGCAGTCGGGGTCGTGACGCTTTGAAGCCAAATGCGTACGCCCCGCAGGTACAGCATGCATGTGTCTCGCATCACATCGCAATCTCGCCTATAGAATCTGAGAAATTGCATTTTTGAGCGACAGGAGTGCGCCAGCCGTGCGGCACCCGGGTGACACCGCACGCTGAGCAGGGGCAGACTGTCGGTCACGACGACGACAGGAGGGGGCCCATGTCCACACCGACGGTGCGACGCCGTCGACTGGGAGCGAAGCTGCGCGCCTTGCGCGACGGACTCGGGATGACCCTTGACGACGTCGCCGAGAAGAGCGCCGTCAGCGCGTCCCCGTTCACGACCGCGAAGTTGAGTCGACTGGAGACCGCCCGGACCGCAGCCAAGCCGGCGGACGTCGACGCGCTGCTGACCCTCTACGGGGTGTCGGACACAGAACTGCGCGCCGCTCTCCTCGCCTTGACGCGAGAAGGTGCCCAGCGCGGATGGTGGCAGTCCTACCGCGCCGTCCTCTCTCCGGTGTACGAGGACCTGATCTCACTCGAAACTGACGCGACTGCAGTCCGCACCTACCAGCTCGGAGTCATTCCTGGTCTGTTGCAGACCGGCGAGTACGCACGCGAACTCATGGGTGCGATCGGCATGGCGGACGCCGTCGAGGAACGCGTCGATGCCCTGGTCGAGGTACGTCTCGCCCGTCAGGCCGTGCTCACGCGAGACCATCCGCTGGACCTGTGGGCGGTGATCAGTGAAGGGGTGCTGCACACTCGCTGCGTGGGTGAGGGAGTCATGCGTGACCAGCTCTCACGTCTTCTGATGCTCGCGAAGCGACCCAACATCACGATTCAGGTCCTCCCCATCGACGCACCACCTCACGTTGGTCAGATGGGGTCGTACTCCCTGCTCGGGTTCGAGGGGCACATCGATCTCGACGTGGCGTTCGTCGAGCAACTCTCATCTTCGCTGTACGTAGAGGACAGCGATCAGGTGGAAACCTACCGGCGGGCTTTCGAACGGTTGCAAGCGGCCGCGCTGCCCGCAGAGGCGTCAGTCCAACGCATCGCAGAGATAAGGGAAAAGCACTCATGAGCAACGTCACGGACTCGTCGACCCTGCCGGTTCGCTGGTGGAAGTCGACGTTCTCCGACTCCGGCAACTGCGTCGAGTTCGGAGTCGTCAACGCCCAGGTGGCAGCCATCCGGGACAGCAAGCGCCCCAGCGGCCCGGCGCTGCTGGCGCCGGTGGAGCGGTTCGCCGCCCTGGTCGACGCCGTCAAGCGCGGCGACCTGGCCTGACGACGTCGGGAGACGGCCCGCCCCCGGGTTGCCGGGGGCGGGCCGTCTGCGTGGCGGGGGAAACGGCCATGGACGTCGACCTTGGCCGGGCCCTCAGCGCAGCAGCACCCCGGCCTCCTCGCCGGTGCCCTGCGGCGGCCAGGCCACCAGGCCCAGCTCGGTGCCGCCGCGCCCGTCGGGCAGCAGCGGGTGGGTCGGCACCACCCGGACCGTCCAGCCGAACGGCCCGGTGCGGTCCAGCAGCAGCGGCCCCTCGTAGAGCCGGCGCCCTGCCAGGTCGGCGCCGCCCACCGGCTTCAGCACCGTGGTGGCCGCGCCGGTGATGCGGTCCGCCTCGTCCACCCGGCCCGCGATCACCTGCACCTCCACGTCCTCCGGCGCCAGCCGGTCCAGCCCGACGCGGACCCGGAGGGTGACCGTGCCGCCCAGCTCGGCGACGTCCTCCTCCCCCGGACACGGGCCGGCCTCGACGTGGTCGACGGTGACGGCCGGCCAGGCCTGCCGGACGCCGGCCTTCCAGTCGGCCAGCTCCGTCGCGGCCGGTGCGGTCAGCGCACGGTGCGAGCGGGCCGCCGGGGCGTACAGGCGCTCGACGTACTCGCGGACCATGCGGCCCGCCACCACCTTCGGGCCCAGCCCGGCGAGGGTGCGGCGGACCATCTCCACCCAGCGGTCGGGGACGCCGTCCGCGCCGCGGTCGTAGAAGCGCGGCGCCACCCGGTCCTCCAGCAGCTCGTAGAGCGCCCCGGCCTCCAGCTCGTCGCGCCGCTCCTCGCCCACCGCCTCACCGTCGGCGGTGGGGATGGCCCAGCCGAAGTCGCTCTCGTACCACTCGTCCCACCAGCCGTCGCGCACCGAGAGGTTGAGGCAGCCGTTGAGCGCCGCCTTCATGCCGCTGGTACCGCAGGCCTCCAGGGGCCGCAGCGGGTTGTTGAGCCAGACGTCGCAGCCCGGGTAGAGCCGCTGGGCCATCGCCATGCCGTAGTCGGGGAGGAAGACGATGCGGTGGCGCACCGCGGGGTCGTCGGCGAACCGCACCAGGTCCTGGATGAGGCGCTTGCCCCCGTCGTCCGCGGGGTGGGCCTTGCCGGCGACGACGATCTGGAGCGGGCGCTCGGGGTGGAGCAGCAGCCGCCGCAGCCGCTCGGGGTCGCGCAGCATGAGGGTGAGGCGCTTGTAGGACGGGACGCGGCGGGCGAAGCCGACGGTGAGGACGTCGGGGTCCAGCACCCCGTCGATCCATCCGAGTTCGGCCTCCGCCGCCCCGCGGCGGCGCCAGGAGGCGCGGAGCCGGTCGCGGACCTCGGTCACCAGCCGGCCGCGCAGGGTGCGGCGCAGCTCCCAGACCTCGGCGGCGGGCACCTCGGCGAGCGCGTCCCAGTGGTCGGAGCCGCCCACGGTCAGCGCCTCGGTCAGGCGGTCCGCCCCCAGGGTGCGGGCGCCCAGCGCCACCACCTCTGGGGCGACCCAGGTGGGGGCGTGGACGCCGTTGGTGACGGAGGTGATCGGCACCTCCTCGGGCTCGAAGCCGGGCCAGAGGCCGGCGAACATCTCCCGGCTGACCTGGCCGTGGAGGGTGGAGACGCCGTTGGCGCGCTGGGCCAGGCGCAGTCCCATGACGGCCATGTTGAACAGGCCGCTCCCGCCGTCCGCCGCCTCCTCGCTGCCCAGGGCCAGCACCTGTTCGACGCCGAGGCCGGGCAGTTCCCCGTCCTCGCCGAAGTGGCGGGCGACCAGGTCGCGGTCGAAGCGGTCGATGCCGGCGGGGACGGGGGTATGGGTGGTGAAGACGGTGCCGGCGCGCACCGCCTCCAGGGCCGCCTCGAAGCCGAGGCCGTCCGCGACGCGCTCCCGGATGCGCTCCAGGCCGAGGAACCCGGCGTGGCCCTCGTTGGTGTGGAAGACCTCGGGGGCGGGGTGTCCGGTGAGGCGGGAGTACGCCCGGACCGCGCGCACGCCCCCGATGCCCAGCAGCATCTCCTGCAGGAGGCGGTGTTCGCTGCCGCCGCCGTAGAGCCGGTCGGTGACCTCGCGTTCGCGGGGGTCGTTGTCCTCGACGTCGGAGTCGAGCAGGAGCAGCGGCACCCGGCCGACCCGGGCGAGCCACACCTGGGCGTGGAGGGTGCGGTGGCCGGGGAGGGCGAGTGGGACGAGGGCGGGTGAGCCGTCGGCCTCCCGCAGCCTCTCCAGGGGCAGCTCCGCCGGGTCCAGTACGGGGTACTGCTCCTGCTGCCAGCCGTCGCGGCTGAGCGACTGGCGGAAGTAGCCGTGGCGGTAGAGCAGGCCGACGCCGACCACGGGCACCCCGAGGTCGCTGGCCGCCTTGAGGTGGTCGCCGGCCAGGATGCCCAGGCCGCCGGAGTACTGGGGCAGAGCGGCGGTGATGCCGAACTCGGGGGAGAAGTAGGCGACGGCGGCGGGCTGGTCGCCGGCCGGCCCGCTCTGGTACCAGCGTGGCCCGCTGAGGTAGTCGCGCAGGTCGGCGGCGGCCTCGGCGAGCCGGCTCAGGAACACCTCGTCGCCGGCGAGTTCGGTCAGACGTGCAGCGGAGACCGAGCCGAGGAGGCGCACGGGATCCTCTCCGGCCTGCCGCCAGCCGTCGGGATCGATCGCGCGGAACAGCTCCCGGGTGGCGCCGTGCCAGGACCAGCGGAGGTTGCGGGCGAGGTCGTCCAGGGGTCGTAGGGGGGTGGGCAGGACGGGACGCACGGTGAAACGACGAATGGCCTTCACCCTTCGACGGTAGCTCCCGGTGCGGCGCCGGGCAGCTCTCACGCGGCGAACCGGCCGTCACTTCCGCGCGTTCGTACCCCTCCTTCCCTAGCCTGACGCACAGTCAGCAACGCATTGGCCAAAGATCAATGGCGCAGTGTCCAGCAGAGCGGGCCTCCCGGGCCGCAGGACGCGCACCCAACGGACCGGTCTCCCCATCACCGGGTGTCACAGGCGGACTTGGCCTGCTCCTGCCGGTGTGATCCGGGGCAGGGGTGGTACCCAGAAGACGGGGGCGTCGGCCCGGCCGGCCGGGGCGGTCATCCAGCGGCGCGTCCGACCGGCGCCCCCGCCCCCCGCGGGCCCACCGGGCCCGGGGTTCTCCACCGTGCCCACCCGGGTCGTTCCGGGCGGGTGGCACTCGGCACCACGGCCCGACACCCGTGGGTCGATGGCCGGTTACGTACCAGAAGTTAACGCAAGGGCCGGATTGCCCTCCCGCCGCGGGTGGGAAGGCTCCCCCGGTGTACGTCCCGCGCAGCCCTGCCGCCCCGCCAACCGAGTGAAAGCGCACAGGAGCGTCCATGCCCGCACGTACGGCCCCCACGGAGAAGATACAAAGAGCGAATCCCCCTAAAACGCCACGAACCGCAGGTGGTCCCATGATCGGCCGCATCCCCGTCCTGGACGTCGCCCCCCTCGTCGACTGCGGTCGCCGGCCGGCCAAGGCGGTGGTCGGGGAGACCTTCCAGGTGAGCGCCACGGTCTTCCGCGAGGGACACGACGCGGTCGCGGCCGACGTCGTCCTGCGGGGCCCCTCGGGGCGGACCGCCGGATCCACCCGCATGCGTGAACTCGCCCCCGGCACCGACCGGTTCGGGGCGGAGGTCACCCCGACCGCCGAGGGCAGGTGGTCCTACGTCGTCGAGGCGTGGTCGGACCCGGTGGCCACCTGGCGCCACCACGCCCAGGTCAAGGTCCCCGCGGGCATCGACACCGAACTCGTCCTGACCGAGGGCGCCGCGCTGCACGAGCGGGCCGCGGCCGGGGTGCCCAAGCGGGCGGGACGCGAGACGGTGCTCGCCGCGGTCGACGTGCTGCGCGACCGCGAACTGCCGGCGGCGACCCGTCTGGCCGCGGTCCTCACCCCCGAGGTCTCCGCGGTCCTGGACCGGCACCCGCTGCGCGAGCTGGTGAGCGCCTCCCGGCCGGTGCCGCTGCTGGTGGAGCGCCGCCGGGCGCTGTTCGGGTCGTGGTACGAGATGTTCCCGCGCTCGGAGGGGGCGGTGCTCCAGGAGGGCCGGCCGCCGGTCAGCGGGAACTTCCGCACCGCGGCGGCCCGCCTGCCCGCGGTCGCCGCCATGGGTTTCGACGTGGTGTACCTGCCGCCCGTCCACCCCATCGGCACCGCCTTCCGCAAGGGCCCCAACAACTCCCTCTCGGCCGGCGCCCACGACGTCGGATCGCCGTGGGCCATCGGCTCCCCCGAGGGGGGCCACGACGCGATCCACCCCGACCTCGGCACCTTCGAGGACTTCGACCACTTCGTGCAGACGGCGCGGGAGCTGCGCATGGAGGTGGCCCTCGACTTCGCCCTGCAGTGCTCGCCGGACCATCCGTGGGTCAAGGAGCACCCCGAGTGGTTCCACCACCGTGCCGACGGCACCATCGCCTACGCCGAGAACCCGCCGAAGAAGTACCAGGACATCTACCCCGTCGACTTCGACACCGACTTCGCGGGCATCGTCGCCGAGACCGAGCGGGTACTGCGGCTGTGGATGGACCACGGGGTGCGGATCTTCCGGGTGGACAACCCCCACACCAAGCCGGTCGCCTTCTGGGAGAAGGTCATCGCCGACATCGGTCGCACCGACCCCGACGTGATCTTCCTGGCCGAGGCCTTCACCCGGCCGGCGATGATGCGGGCGCTCGCCCAGGTCGGCTTCCAGCAGTCCTACACCTACTTCACCTGGCGCAACTCCAAGGACGAACTCACCGCGTACGCACGGGAACTTGCCGAGGAGACCGCCGCGTACATGCGGCCCAACTTCTTCGTCAACACCCCCGACATCCTGCACGCCTACCTCCAGGAGGGCGGCCGGCCGGCGTTCGCGGTCCGGGCCGTGCTCGCCGCGACGCTCTCGCCGTCCTGGGGGGTGTACGCCGGTTTCGAGCTCTGCGAGAACAGCGCGGTGCGGCCCGGCAGCGAGGAGTACCTGGACTCCGAGAAGTACCAGCTGCGGCCCCGCGACTGGGAGCGGGCCGCCCGCGAGGGCACCTCGCTCGCCCCGCTGATCACCACCCTCAACCGGCTCCGGCGCCGCCACCCGGCGCTCCAGCAACTGCGTGACGTGCACTTCCACCACGCCGACGACGACGCGGTGATCGCCTACTCCAAGCGTGAGGGTGCCGACACCGTCCTCACCGTGGTCAACCTCGACCCGCACCACACCCACGAGGCGACGGTCTCGTTGGACATGCCGGCACTCGGGCTGGACTGGCACGAGTCCCTCCCGGTGCGCGACGAGCTCACCGGCGACACCTACCACTGGGGCAGGGACAACTATGTGCGTCTGGAGCCGGGCCGCTGCCCAGCGCCCGCGCACATCCTCACCCTGCGGCCGTCCTCATCGATCGGAGGGTCACCCAATTGATCGTCAACGATCCCGTCCACGACAAGTTCGAGGACACACCGGCCAGGGACCGCGACCCGGACTGGTTCAAGCGCGCCGTCTTCTACGAGGTCCTCGTCCGCTCCTTCCAGGACAGCAACGGCGACGGCATCGGTGACCTCAAGGGCCTGACCGCAAGGCTGGACTATCTCCAGTGGCTGGGGGTGGACTGCCTCTGGCTGCCGCCGTTCTTCAAGTCCCCTCTGCGGGACGGCGGTTACGACGTGTCGGACTACACGGCCGTGCTCCCGGAGTTCGGCGACCTGGCCGACTTCGTGGAGTTCGTCGACGCCGCCCACCAGCGGGGCATCCGGGTCATCATCGACATCGTCATGAACCACACCAGCGACCAGCACCCGTGGTTCCAGGAGTCGCGCAAGGACCCCGAAGGCCCCTACGGCGACTACTACATGTGGGCTGACGACGACAAGCGCTACAGCGACGCCCGGATCATCTTCGTCGACACCGAGGCGTCCAACTGGACCTTCGACCCGGTCCGCAAGCAGTACTACTGGCACCGGTTCTTCTCCCACCAACCGGACCTCAACTACGAGAACCCCGCGGTGCAGGAGGAGATGATCTCCGCCCTCAGGTTCTGGCTGGACCTGGGCATCGACGGCTTCCGGCTGGACGCCGTGCCCTACCTCTACGCCGAGGAGGGCACCAACTGCGAGAACCTCCCCGCCTCCCACGGCTTCCTCAAGCGGGTACGGGCCGAGGTCGACGCGCACTACCCGGACACCGTGCTGCTCGCGGAGGCCAACCAGTGGCCGGAGGACGTCGTCGACTACTTCGGCGACTACGCCAGGGGCGGCGACGAGTGCCACATGGCCTTCCACTTCCCCGTGATGCCCCGCATCTTCATGGCGGTGCGGCGGGAGTCGCGCTACCCGGTCTCCGAGATCCTCGCCAAGACGCCGGAGATCCCCTCCGGCTGCCAGTGGGGCATCTTCCTGCGCAACCACGACGAGTTGACCCTGGAGATGGTCACCGACGAGGAGCGCGACTACATGTACGCGGAGTACGCCAAGGACCCGCGGATGCGCGCCAACATCGGCATCCGCCGGCGGCTGGCACCGCTGCTGGACAACGACCGCAACCAGATCGAGCTGTTCACCGCACTGCTGCTCTCGCTGCCCGGGTCGCCGATCCTCTACTACGGCGACGAGATCGGCATGGGCGACAACATCTGGCTGGGCGACCGCGACGCGGTGCGCACCCCGATGCAGTGGACCCCGGACCGCAACGCCGGCTTCTCCTCCAGCGACCCGGGACGGCTGTACCTGCCGACCATCATGGACCCGGTCTACGGCTACCAGGTCACCAACGTCGAGGCCTCGATGTCGAGCCCCTCCTCGCTGCTGCACTGGACCCGCCGGATGATCGAGATCCGCAAGCAGAACCCGGCGTTCGGCCTCGGCACCTACACCGAGCTGATGTCCTCCAACCCGGCCGTCCTCGCTTTCCTTCGCGAGTACGGGGACGACCTGGTGCTGTGCGTGCACAACTTCTCCCGTTTCGCGCAGCCCACCGAACTGGACCTGCGGGCGTTCGCCGGCCGCAACCCGGTGGAGCTGATCGGCGGGGTGCGCTTCCCGGCCATCGGTGAACTGCCCTACCTGCTGACGCTGGCGGGGCACGGCTTCTACTGGTTCCGGCTGCGGCGTTCGGAGCCGTCCGGCACCGCCCCGGCCGAGGCGGTCGCACCCGCCGCGGCCCAGGGGCCCGCCACCCCCGTCACCCCACCCGCCCGTCCCACCGTCCCGCCGTCCGCGGGCGCGCCGTCCCCGAGGCCGCCCGCACCACCGGAGCGCACCTGACCCCCACCCGGGCCCGGGCCGCCGCCGCGCGGTCCGGCGCGTGCCTTCGGAAGATGCCAGTTCCCCCCGCCCGTACGCGAGCTCGCGTACGGGCGTTTTCCGTTGCGCTGCCCGGGCACGCTTCCCTACATCCGCTCGGCCCGGGCCGGTTCGCCCACGTGCGGCGACCACCGCGCGCGGGTCCCCTCCGGTCCCGCCCCACCCCTCCGGGGTGCCCCGCCCGGACTCCGTCTGGGGGTACCCCCACCGTGCCGCCGCAACGCCAAGGCCGCATTCCGGGACACTCTGCCCTACTGTCGTGTGCCCGGGGAAAGGACTCGACGCATGTCGGAAACCGCCTCGACCCACGCCACCGAACGACTCGCGCCGCCGCACCGAACGGGCGGCGCCACCACGCCCGCCCTGCTGCCCTCCCTGGAGCCGCTGCTGCGGGAGTGGCTGCCCAGGCAGCGCTGGTTCGCGGGCAAGGGCCGCCCCGTCACCGGGTTCCAGCCGGTCTCGGCCACCGAGGTGCTGCCCTGCCCGGGCCCCGGCGGCAGCCCGGGCCTGCTCCATCTCCTCATCCGCGCCGAGCAGTCCGGGCCGCCGCAGGCACTGGGGACGCCCGACTGCTACCAACTCCTGCTCGGGGTCCACGACACACTGCCGCCGCGGTTGGCGAGCGCCCTGGTGGGCCGGCCGCGTGGCGGCCCGCTGGCCGGCCTCACGGTCTACGACGCACTGCTGGACCCGCGGCTGTGCGCTGTACTGATGGAGCGGCTGCGCGCCCCCGGCCGGCTGGGGGCGCTGCGTTTCCACCGCGAGGCGGCGGCCACCGTGCCGCCGGGCCTGCTGGCGCGGCCCCTCACGGCCGAGCAGTCCAACTCCTCGGTGGTCTTCGGGGACGCGTACATCCTGAAGATCTTCCGACGCGTCTCCCCCGGCCGCAATCCGGACCTGGAGCTGCCGCTGACCCTGGCCCGGGCGGGGTGCGGGCGGGTCCCGGCCCCCGCCGCGTGGTTCGAGGCGGAGCCCGCCGGCGCGCCGGCGGCGGGCGGTGGCCCGGCCGCCGCGGAGGAGCCCACGACGCTGGGGGTGCTCCAGCCCTTCCTGCACGGTTCCGTCGACGGCTGGCAGTTGGCGCTGAACGCCCTGTCGGTCCGCTCCGACTTCACCGCAGCCGCGCGCTCCCTGGGCCACGCGACGGCCGAGGTCCACACCGAGCTGGCCCGCTCGCTGCCCACCGTGCGGCTGCGCCGGCCCCAACTCGACGCGGTGGCCGCCGGGATGACCGAACGGATGGAGGCCACCGCCCGGGCGGTGCCGGCCCTGCGGCCGTACTGCGACGGGCTGCGCCGGGCCTTCGACGCGCTGCGTGACCTCGGCGGCGAGGAGCGGGGCTGGGCGGCGCAGCGCATCCACGGCGACCTGCACCTGGGGCAGACGCTGCGGACCGGCGACGGCCGGTGGGCCGTGATCGACTTCGAGGGCGAACCGTCCCGGCCGCTGGCCGAGCGGCGCCGCCTTGAGCCCGCGGTGCGGGACATCGCCGGGATACTGCGATCCTTCGACTACGCGGCCTCCAGCGGACCTTCGGGTGGTGACGCCTGGTCCCTGGAGTGGGCGCGCGCCACCCGCGAGGCGTACTGCGACGGCTACGCGGAGGCCGGCGGGCCCGACCCGCGGGCGGTGCCGGAACTGCTGCGGGCCTACGAGACGGACAAGGCCGTCTACGAGGTGCTGTACGAGGCACGCCACCGCCCCGACTGGCTGCCGGTGCCGCTGGCGGCCGTGCGCCGGCTCGCGGCGGCGGCCGGCGGGCAGTCGGCCGACACCGTGGGGGCGGGCGCCCCGGCCGGTGTAGCGGCCCCCGCCTCGCCGCCGCCCACCGGCCCGGCCTCGTGAGGCCCGGGCAGGCGCGGCCGGGCCGCCGGGCCGCGCTCCGCCGCCGCCCGCCGCCCGTCACCGGCCGCCGTCCCGCGCGGCGGGCCCGGTCCGTCCGGCGCTCCCGGTCCGTCCGGTGGGCCGGCGCGGCTTCCGGCCGGGGCGGGCGTCGCCCCGGCCCGGCCGTGTTCCGGTGGCGGCCCGCGCCCCCCGTGCGGCTCCGAGTTCCCCGTTTCCGCGTTCCCCCGTCGAGGAGGACCCCGTCGTGACCGCCCGTCCCCCGTCCTTTCCCCCGCCCAGCGGCGCGGGCCGCGAGCCCGCCGCACACCGCCGTGCCCCCGCGCCGCCGCCCGCGGCCTCCGGTACCCGGCCGACCGCCGACCCGGCGCCGGGCGGGCGCCGCTCCCGGGGCGCCGCCGCCCCCGCCCCGCCCCGCGAGGACGCGACCGCCGCGGCACACCGGGACGCGGCCGGTGGCGACCACCCGCCCGCCCAGCGCACCTCGCCCGCCGGTGCCGGACCGGCAGGCGCCGACGGGGCCCACACGGAGGCCGGCCCGGCGGCCCGGCGGACCGTCGAGGTGTCCGCCGCGCCGTCACTGGACGCGGGGGACCGCAGCCGCCTCCTGGAGGGCACCCACCACGACCCGCACGGCGTGCTGGGGGCGCACCCCGCCCAAGGCGGCACCCTGGTGCGGGTCCTGCGGCCGTACGCGGAGGCGGTCACGGTGGTCGCCGAGGGGCTGCGGGCGCCACTGCTGGACGAGGGGGACGGCTTCTTCGGCGGGGTGCTGCCGGGGGACGAGAAAGCGGCGCCCTACCGGCTGTCGGTGCGTTACGGCGCCGGGGACGAGGTGTGCCTGGAGGACCCCTACCGCTTCCTGCCCTCGCTCGGCGACTTCGACCTGCACCTGATCGGCGAGGGCCGTCACGAGGAGCTGTGGCGTGCGCTGGGCGCGCACCCCACCACACACCAGGGGGTGTCGGGCACCCGGTTCACGCTCTGGGCGCCCAACGCCCGCGGGGTGCGGGTGGTCGGTGACTTCAACTACTGGGACGGCACGGCGCACCCGATGCGCTCGCTGGGCGCCACCGGGGTGTGGGAGCTGTTCGTGCCGGGCGTCGGCGAGGGCGAGCTGTACAAGTTCGACCTCACCCGGCCGGACGGCACCCACACCGTCCGCATCGACCCGCTGGCCCGCCGCACCGAGTGCCCGCCGGCGACCTCCTCCGTCGTGCACGTCTCCCACCACACCTGGCAGGACGGGGAGTGGATGGCGCGCCGGGCCGAACGGCCTGTGCACCAGGCGCCGTTCTCGGTGTACGAGGTACACCTGCCGTCCTGGCGCCCCCGGCTGACCTACCGCGAGCTGGCCGAACAACTCCCGGCCTACGTAAGGGACCTGGGCTTCACCCATGTGGAGTTCATGCCGGTCGCCGAGCACCCGTTCGGCGGTTCCTGGGGTTACCAGGTCACCGGTTTCTACGCGCCGACCGCCCGCATGGGCACCCCGGACGACTTCAAGTTCCTGGTGGACGCGCTGCACCGGGCGGGCATCGGCGTGATCGTGGACTGGGTGCCGGCCCACTTCCCGCGCGACGAGTGGGCACTGGCCGAGTACGACGGCCGGCCGCTGTACGAGCCGAGCGATCCGCAGCGGGCCGCCCACCCGGACTGGGGGACGCTGGAGTTCGACTACGGGCGCACCGAGGTCCGCAACTTCCTGGTGGCCAACGCGGTCTACTGGTGCGAGGAGTACCACATCGACGGGCTGCGGGTGGACGCCGTCGCCTCCATGCTCTACCTGGACTACTCCCGCGAGGCGGGCCAGTGGTCACCCAACCGGTTCGGCGGCCGGGAGAACCTGGACGCGGTGGCCTTCCTGCAGGAGATGAACGCCACCGTCTACCGGCGCTGCCCCGGGGTGGTGACCATCGCGGAGGAGTCGACGGCCTGGGACGGGGTGACGCGGGCGACCCACCACGTCGGCCCGGGCGGGTTCGGCGGCCTCGGTTTCGGGCTGAAGTGGAACATGGGCTGGATGCACGACTCGCTCCAGTACCTGGGGCACGACCCGGTGCACCGCAGCCACCACCACGGCGAGATGACCTTCTCCATGGTGTACGCCTACTCGGAGAACTACGTGCTGCCCATCTCGCACGACGAGGTGGTGCACGGCAAGCGGTCGCTGGTCTCGAAGATGCCGGGCGACTGGTGGCAGCAGCGCGCCACCCACCGGGCGTACCTGGGCTTCATGTGGGCCCACCCCGGCAAGCAACTGCTGTTCATGGGGCAGGAGTTCGCACAGGGCGCGGAGTGGTCGGAGAGCCACGGACCGGACTGGTGGCTGCTGGACCCCAGTTACGCGGCCGAGGCGGACCACCGGGGCGTGCGCGACCTGGTGCGCGACCTCAACCTGACCTACCGCGACACCCCCGCGCTCTGGCAGCTGGACACCGACCCGGCCGGCTTCTCCTGGATCGAGGGCGACGCGGCCCAGGACAACGTCCTGGCCTTCCTCCGGATCGACGCGGACGGCTCCCCGCTGCTGGCCGTCTCGAACTTCTCGGCGGTGGTGCGCCACGACTACCGGCTGGGGGTGCCGGAGACGGTGGCGGCCTGGCAGGAGGTGCTCAACACCGACGCGTCGCGGTACGGGGGCGGCGGGGTGACCAACCCGGAGCCGTTGAAGGCGGAGCCGGTACCGCAGCACGGACGTCCGGCCTCCATCGCACCGGTACTGCCGCCGCTGGCCACCGTCTGGTTCCGTCCCGCCCGGTGACCTGCCCGGCGGGGGCGGGTCCACGGCTGCCGGCCGCCCCGCCCCCGCCGGCCGGCAGCGTCCGTCCCCCGCACGGCGACATACCTCGCACACCACCACGTACGGCATAAACTGCCCGCATGGATCGGACGTGGCGTCGCCTGTCACGCGTCATCCCCTGGGTGCCGCCCCTCCTCCTGCTGGCGGCGGTCGCGACCGACGCCCTGACCCCGGAGCCGTACACCGGGGCGCCGCTCGCCTCACTGGCGGCGATGACGGCGGCGGCGGCGCTCTCCTTCCGCTACACCGCCTGGACCGCGGCGATCGGCGTCACGCTGGCCGTCGCCTCGGGTGTGCTCCAGCGTGATTCCGCGGAGTACGACGCGACCCTGCTGGCCAACGTGGTGCTGGCCGCCCTCCTGGCGCTGGCCATCAACCGGCTGCTGGCCCGGCAGTCGGCCCGGCTGACCCTGGAGCGGGGACGGCTCGCCAGCGCCCAGGACCGGCTCTCCCTCGCGCACGGCGCACTGGAGAGCCTGCAGCGCGCCATCATCCCGGTCCCGCCGACCACGGTGGGTGCCCTGCGGCTGGCCTGCCGGTACGAGGCGGCCAGTGCGGAGGCGCAGATCGGCGGCGACCTGTACGCGGTGCGCCGGGCGCCCGGGGGCGGTCTGCGGTTCCTGGTGGCCGACGTGCGCGGCAAGGGCCTCTCGGCGGTGGCCGCCGTCTCCGTCCTGACCGGTGCCTTCCGGGAGCGGGCGGGCACCGAGGAGGAACTGGTGGCGGTGGCCCGGCGGCTGGACGAGGCGGTGGTGCGCAACATCACCGAGGACGTGGGGGCGGGCAGCCCGGCCTTCGACGAGGGCTTCGCCACCGCACTGGTGGGGGAGGTCGACCGGGACTGCACCACCCTCCGGCTGGTCGACTGCGGCCACCCGCCGCCCTACCTGGCGCACGGCGGGCGGCTGACCGAGCTGAGTGCGGCCGAGCCGGGGGTGCCGCTGGGGCTCGGGGCCCTCTCCCCCGACGGCCCCCGGGTGGAGGCCTTCTCGGTCCCGCCGGGGGGCGTGCTGCTGTGCGTCACGGACGGTGTCACCGAGGCCCGCGACGACCACGGCGTCTTCTACGACCCGCTCGCCCGGCTCCATCCGCCGGCGCAGGTGGCCCCCGCCGACCTGATCGACCTGCTGTTCCGTTCGGTGCACGACTGGACGGGCGAGGTGCGCGACGACGACATGGCGGTCCTGGCCCTGGCGGGCCCGGCGGTGCGCGGGACGACGGGGACGGCCGGGGCGACGGCGGACGCGGGGCGCTGAGGACCCCTCAGTCCGCCGGGCGGGGGAGGCGGGCGGAGACCTCGGTCAGCAGCCGGTCCAGCAGGCCGACGAGCTGGTCGCGTTCCCCCTCGGTGAGCCCGGCCACGAGCGCGGCCTCACGCCCCAGCACCTCGTCCACGGCGGACTCGACGAGGGCGTGCCCGGCGGAGGTGAGGGAGACCATGACCGTGCGTCGGCCCGTACCGGGAGCCCGCGTCACCAGTCCCTGGCCTTCGGCACGCGCGACCCGCTGGGACACCGCCCCCGGCGTCACCAGGGAGCGTGCGGCGATCTCACGGGTGCTCAGGGAGTAGGGCGGACCGGCGCGGCGGACGACGGAGAGCAGGTCGAGGGTGGCGGCGTCGATGCCGGCGGCCCGCAGTGCACGGTCGCGGTCGGCGGCGAAGAGCTTGCCCAGCCACCAGATGGGCGTGACGATCTCGATCGACCCGGTAGGGGTGCCGGGCCGTTCGCGGTTCCAGGCCTCGGCGACCTCCCGGGCCGGGTAGGGCGGCCGGTCACGCGTCAGCGGTGGGGGGACCCATCCGTCGCGGGAGCCTTCGTCGCCGCCGCGGTCCTGCGAAGATCCGTCCACCACTTCCCCGTCCCTGCTTCCCGAGGTTACGTTTAGACCTAAACCTAGCATCGAGGGGCCGGAGTGCGGCCCGCGGAAGGAGGCACTGTGTCCCGCACCGTGCTGGTCACCGGCGGAACCAGCGGCATCGGCCGGGCCGTCGCCGAGCGCTTCGTCATGGAGGGCGCGCACGTCCTGCTCACCGGCCGCAACCCGGAGACCGCAGCCGAGGTCGCCCAGGAGGTGGGGGCGGTGGGCATCGGCTGCGACGCCACCGACCCCGACCAGGTGGCGGCCCTCGGCACCGCCCTGGACCGGGCCTCGGCCGAGGGGGCGCTGGACGTGCTGGTCAACGCAGCCGGCGGGCTGGTGCCCGAGGGCGAGGACGACCATCCGCTGCGACGGGTGCGGGCGCACTGGCAGGCGCAGCTGGAACTGAACCTGCTCAGCGCGGTACTGACGACCGAGGCGGTACGGGGACGGCTGCGGTCACCGGGTGCCGTCGTCAGCATCGGCTCCATCGGGGCGGAGCGGCGCGGCGGCTCCTACGGCGCGGCGAAGGCGGCACTGGGCGCGTGGAGCGCCGCCCTCTCCGCGGAGCTCGCCCCGCACGGCGTCACGTGCAACACCGTCTCCCCCGGCTACGTCGGACAGACCGGCTTCTTCGGCGGAGGTCTGACCCCGCAGCGCGAGGCGGCGCTGGTCGCCGAGACCCACAACGGCCGGGCCGGCACGCCCCAGGACATCGCGGAAACCGTGTACTTCCTGTCCTCGCCGGGGGCCCGCCACCTCACCGGGCAGACCGTGCACGTCAACGGCGGGGCGCACACGACCCGCTGAGGGCAGCGGCAGGGGTGGCCGGGGGCCGGCGGCGCCGCGCGGCGGGTCCCGCGCCCCCGTGCCGCCCTCACCGCAGCGGCCGTGTGTGCAGGATGCGCTGGTAGAGGAGGTGGTCGCGCCAGGCGCCGGCGATGTGCAGGTAGTCGGGGGCCAGTCCGATCCTGGTGAAGCCGGAGCGCTCCAGGACGCTCTGCGAGGCGGCGTTGACGGGCAGGACACCCGCCTGGATGCGGTGCAGCCCGAGGTCCGCCTCGGCCGCGCGGCACACTCGGTCGACCGCCGCGGTGGCCAGCCCCCGGCCGGTGTACTCGGCGTCGACCCAGTAGCCGAGATCGGCGCTGCGGAACGGGCCGCGGACCAGGCCCGACAGGGTCAGGGTGCCGACGATCCGGTCGCCGTCGAGCAGGACCCAGCCCTGCAACCGTCCCGCCTCCTGCTCGGCCACCCGGTGCCCCACGTAGGCGCGCTGGCCCGCGAGGGTGAAGAACTCCGCACTGCGGTCCGGTTCCCAGGGGCGCAGGTGCTCCCGGTTGCGCAGGTAGGCGACGAGCATCGCGGGGGCGTCGCCCTGCACCAGCGGGCGGATGCGGACGCGGTCGGTGAGGTGGGCGACGAGGTGCGGCACCGCAGCAGGATAGGCGCAGGGACCGCAACCGGTGGTCGCGGTCCCTGCGCCTGGGCTGCGGGCAGTGCCCGGCGGTGGGTCACACCGCCGTCGGCTCCGCCGCGTCGTCGGTGTCCGACCCGGTGGGCGCGGGCTTCGCTCCGGGTTCGGCGGGCTCCGCCTGGCCCTCGGTGGCCAGGGTCGCCTCGTCGAAGGGCAGGCGGCCGGCGAGCACCTCGGCGACCCGGGGCTTGTCGATCTCCTTCGTCCAGGTACCGACCAGGACCGTGGCCACGGCGTTGCCCGCGAAGTTGGTCAGCGCGCGCGCCTCGCTCATGAAGCGGTCGATGCCGACGATGAGGCCGACGCCGTCGACCAGTTCGGGCCGGTGGGACTGGAGACCGCCGGCGAGCGTGGCCAGCCCCGCGCCGGTGACGCCGGCGGCGCCCTTGGAGGCGATGACCATGAAGACGAGCAGGGAGATCTGCTCACCCAGGGCCAGCGGCTTGTCCATGGCCTGGGCGATGAACAGGGAGGCCATCGTCAGGTAGATGGCGGTGCCGTCGAGGTTGAAGGAGTAGCCGGTCGGCACGGTGATGCCCGCCACCGGCCGGCTCACCCCGAGGTGCTCCATCTTGGCGATGAGCCGCGGCAGCGCCGACTCCGAGGAGGAGGTCGACAGGATCAGCAGGAACTCCCGGCCCAGGTACTTCAGCAGCCGGAAGATGTTCACGCCCGCCACCAGCCGCAGGATCGTGCCCAGGACGACGACCACGAAGAGCAGGCAGGTGATGTAGAAGCCCACCATGATGACGGCAAGGGACTTCAGCGCGTCCACGCCGGTCGCCCCCACCACGGCCGCCATCGCACCGAAGGCACCCACCGGCGCCACCCACATGATCATGGACAGGATGCGGAAGACCAGCTTCTGCAGGTGCCCGATGCCGCGCAGCACCGGCTCGCCGGCGCTGCCGAGCGCCTGGAGGGCGAACCCGGTGAGCAGGGCCACCAGCAGCGTCTGCAGGACGTCGCCCTGGGTGAAGGCGGAGACCAGGGTGGTGGGGATGATGCCGAGCACGAACTCGGTGCCCGACTCGCCGCCGCCCTCGGTCTGGGCCTGCCCGGCGTGCCGCATCGCCTCCGTCAGGTGCAGCCCCGAGCCGGGCTCCAGGATGTTGCCGACCACCAGGCCGATGGCGAGCGCGACGGTGGACATGACGAGGAAGTAGCCGATGGCCAGTCCGCCGACCGCGCCGACCTTCGCGGCCTTGCGGACCGAACCGACGCCCAGCACGATCGTGCAGAAGATGATGGGCGAGATCATCATCTTGATCAGGCTCACGAAGCCGTCACCGAGCGGTTTGAGTGCCACGCCCACGCCGGGGGCGGCGAGCCCGACGACGATGCCGAGGATCACGGCGCCGATCACGGCGAGGTAGAGGTAGTGGGTGCGGTCGCGCCTGGCCCGCGGGGCCGCCGCCTTCCCGGCGGGCGGGGTACCGCCGGCGCCGGACGGCTCGTCGGCGGGGGCGGGTCGGGGCGACGGTGTCGGTGGGGCCACGGCTCTCTCCTCTGAGTCTCTCCTCGGGATTCCTCGCCACCGTGCCGGCCGGGGCCAGTGCCTGGCCGGCGCTCACGGTGGGAGGACTCCGCACACACGCCCCGGTACCTCCCAGGGCGCCACCTCCCGTTTTCGCAGGTAGGCAGTCCCGGCGACTATGCACGTCAGCGCCGCCGCCGTCACCCTCGTCCGGGTTGCGTTCGTATAAAGATCGCCTCGGCGGGGTGCTCGGGGCGGCGGCCCGGCGGGGGGCTCGCGCCGCGCCCGGGCGACCGGGAGGTCCGTGGGCTGCGGGGCGGCGGGGTGTCCGTAGGTTGCTACGGAGCTGCGGCTCGGCGTTTCGCACCGTGGACCCCGACCCGTCCGCTTTCCTACGGTGTGCCGATGAGCACGCCCCACGGGGACTCCCCCGGGCCGTCGGCCTTCGACGCCGGCGCCGCACGCCGGCTACGCCTCGCCCTGCGCATGACCCCCGCCCAGGTCGCCCACGGCATGTGGGCCGCCTACGGGCTGCGGGTGCTGCCGTCCACCGTCGAGTCCTGGGAGGCGGCCCGGTCGCTGCCGGACCGGCGGGAGCTGCTCGCCCTGGCGGGGGCCCTGTGGTGTGCGCCCGGTGACCTGCTGGGCGAGCCTCGCACGCTGCGGGAGCACCGGACGGCCCGCGGTGTGGCGGCGAGCGACGTGGCGCTGCGCCTGGGCATGAGCGCGGCGGCGTACGAGCGCGTCGAGGCGGAGGGGCGGTGGACGGGGGACGCCCGGCAGGCGGTGCTGCTGGGCGAGATCCTGGGCCTCGGCCTGCCGACCCTGGTCGAACTCACGGGCCGGGGCGAGCAGTTGGAGAAGCTGCTGCGGTACGCGGCGACGACCAGGTGGCAGGCGTACGTCAAGCCGGTCCGCACCATGCTGGCGCTGGAGCAGGAGAGGGTGCGGGAGGCGCTGGAGCACCTGCACGACGAGTACCACCGCCGGACCGTGGCCACCGCCCACTGGGGCGGCGGAAGCAGCGCGGGCGAGGCGGCACGCGCGGGCCGGGAGTACCTCTCCGAGGTACGGCGGCACTTCTGGGAACGGCTGGGGATGGGGGCGGGGTGAGGCCCCGCGCGGCGTCCGCCGGCCCGGCACGCCGCAGGCCCGCCGCCGCCCCGAGGGGCGGCGGCGGGCCTGGCGGGCGGAGGCTTCAGGTGCCCGCGACGGGGTGCGGCCCGGGGCGGGGCGTGGACGCCGCAGCGCCAGGCACCCCGTCAGCCGGTGACCCGGTAACCCGGTGACCGGTCAGATCGTGGCGTTGTCGATCACGAAGCGGAACCGGACGTCGCCGGCGAGGACCCGCTCGTACGCCTCGTTGACGTCCTTGGCCTCGATCAGCTCGATCTTCGAGCCGATGCCGTGCTCGGCGCAGAAGTCGAGCATCTCCTGGGTCTCGGGGATTCCGCCGATCATGGAGCCGGCCATCGACTTCCCGCCGCCCAGCAGCGAGAAGACCGACAGGCTCACCGGCTTCTCCGGCGCGCCCACCTGCACCATCGTGCCGCCGGCCCGCAGCAGCCCGAGGTAGGCGTCCAGGTCCAGGTCGGCGGAGACGGTGTTGACGATCAGGTCGAAGGAGCCGGCGAGCTCCTTGAAGGTCGTCGCGTCGGAGGTGGCGCGGTACTCGTCGGCGCCGAGCTTCAGGCCGTCCTCCTTCTTGCGCAGGGACTGGCTCAGCACGGTCACCTCGGCGCCCATGGCGTGGGCGATCTGGACGGCCATGTGCCCCAGGCCGCCGAGGCCGACGACGGCCACGCGCTTGCCGGGGCCGGCGCCGTAGCGGCTCAGCGGGGAGTAGACGGTGACGCCGGCGCACAGCAGCGGGGCGGCGACGTCCAGCGACAGGGACTCCGGGATGCGCAGGGCGAAGTCCTGGTCGACGACGACCTGCGTCGCGTAGCCACCGTAGGTCGGGGTGCCGTCGTGGTGGCGGCCGTTGTAGGTCATCACGGTGCCGGGGTTGCCGGTGCAGTGCTGCTCCAGGCCGGCGCGGCAGTTCTCGCACTCGCGGCAGGAGTCGACCATGCAGCCGACGCCGACCCGGTCGCCGACGGCGTGCCGGGTGACCTCGCTGCCGACCTCGGCCACCACGCCGGCGATCTCGTGGCCCGGGACCATCGGGAAGATGGCGCCGCCCCACTCGTCCTTGGCCTGGTGGATGTCGGAGTGGCAGATCCCCGCGTACTTGATGTCGATGACGATGTCACGCGGCCCCACCTCGCGGCGCGGCACGGTGGTGCGCTCCAGCGGGGCGTTGGCGGTCGGGGCTGCGTAGGCGGTGATCACGTTCTCGGTCATGTTTCCGAGGATGCCCAACGCCTCCAAGGGGGGCCAGCGCCCCCTTGAACGTAGGTCCACTGTGCCTACCACCAGCAGAACCACCCTGGTGGGACGGCGGTACCCGCATACTTGGAGGTATGGACCAGCGGACCGAGTTGAGTGAGTTCCTGCGCTCGCGGCGTGCCCGGCTGCGCCCGGAGGACGTGGACATCGCCCCCTTCGGTGGCCGCCGCCGGGTCCCCGGCCTGCGCCGGGAGGAGCTGGCACAGCTGGCCGGCGTGAGTGTGGCCTACTACACACGGCTGGAGCAGGGCCGCGGGCAGAACGTCTCCTCGGCGGTGCTGGACGCGATCGCGACGGCCCTGCGGCTGGACGCCACCGAGCGCGCTCACCTCAACCGGCTGGTCAAGCCCGTATCGCGGGCGGCCAGGCGGACCTCCTGCCCGCCGCAGCGCATCCGACCCGCCCTCCAGCAGCTCATGGACGCGATGGAGAACGTGCCCGCCTACGTCGTCGGCCGGCGGCTGGACATCCTGGGCGGCAACCGGCTGGGCCGCGCGCTGCTCGGCGACTTCACGCAGCTGCCGCGGGAGAGGCGCAACATGGCCTGGCAGATCTTCCTCGACCCCGCCGCCCGCGACCTGTACGAGGAGTGGGAGCGCAAGGCGACGGAGGTCGTGGCGTTCCTGCGGCTGGACGCCGGCCGCTTCCCGGACGACCCACGTCTGAGCGAGCTGGTCGGGGAACTGTCCGTCAAGAGCGAGGCCTTCCGGAAGATGTGGGCCGCCCACGACGTGAAGGAGAAGGGGTACGGGGTCAAGCACCTGCGCCACCCCCTGGTGGGCCGCCTCACGCTCTCCTACGAGTCGTTCACGCTGCCGGCCGACTGCGACCAGCAGCTGGTGACGTACCACGCCGAGCCCGGCTCACCCTCCGCCCAGTCGCTGGGGCTGCTGGCGAGCTGGACGAGCGGGGAGGCGGCGGAACCCGACACCACCTCGGCGGGCCGCACCCCCGGCGGCGAGGGGCGGTCGGGCGGCGGGGCCGCCGGCTGACGCCGGTACGACCCGACCCGCACGATCACCCCGAAGGCCGGGTGTTCGTGCGGGTCACGGCCATGGAGCTGGTCCGGGGCCTCAGCTTCCGAAGGACGGGGCCTTCACCGAGGCCAGGTAGCCGTCCTTGACGGTGTCGACGGTCGTCCAGTCGCCCTGGAGGATGCCGCCGGTGTCGCCGGAGTCGGGGTTCCAGCACCAGAACGTCCAGGAGAAGCTGTCGCCGCCGTTGCCGGCGGTGGGGCGCAGGTACGCGACGAGCTTCGCGAGCCACTTCTGGTCGGTGGCGGACTGGAGCGTGGTGCCGAACTCGCCGACCCAGACGGGGGCGATGTTCTGCCGGAAGAGGTAGCCCCAGTACTTGTCCCACACCGCGGGCATGTTGTCCGGGAAGCTGGGGTCGCTGAACCAGGGCTGCTGGCTGACGCTGGTCGCGTAGTCGTGCGCCGAGTAGACCAGCCGGTTCTGCACGCTGAGCTCGACGGGGTACTGCCCGGCGGCTGCCAGGTTGCCGCCCCACCAGGTGGACATCCCGCCGGCGGTCTGCACGCCCTCGACGAAGATCAGCAGGTCCGGGTCGGCCGACAGGACCGCGTCGCCACCGCGCTCGGCGGCCAGCCGCCAGTCCTTGCTGGTGTCGCCGCAGCCCCAGCACGCCGGGTCGTGGGGTTCGTTGTGCAGGTCGATGCCGACCACGGCGTCGGAGTCCCGGTAGCGGGTGGCGATCGCCTTGAGGTCGGCGATCCAGGTGGACTCGGGAGTGGCGTCGGTGTACCAGAGCGCCGACTGGCCACTGGCGTCGGGCCGGTGGCGGTCGAGGATGACCTTCAGGCCGATCTGGCCGGCGTAGTCGACGATCTTGTCCATGACCTGGAGGGAGTCCAGGCCCTGGAGGTCGGCGTTCATTTGGTAGAAGTTGATGCCGCTCGGCTGGGTTCCCTTGAAGATGTCGTCGCTGTAGGGCAGCCGGATCGTGTTGTACCCGAGCGTCTTCATCTGGTCCATCATCGCGCGGTAGTCCCGCGCCCACAGGCCGTGGGCCACGTAGTTCGACGTCTCGAAGCCGAACCAGTTGATGCCGGCGATGCGCACCGGGTGGCCGGCCGCGTCGAGGATCTGCCGGCCGCTGGTGTGCCAGGGACCCTCGCCGGCCGTGACGGAGGTCTGCTGCGGGGCCGCCTGCGCCGCGGGGGCGGTGAGGGTGAACGGGAGCAGGACGGCGGCGGTGACCGCGAGGGCCGCCGTGGCGGCTCTGCGCAGTCGGCGCAGTGAGGTGAGCACTCGCTGGTTCCTCTCTTCACAGGTGCGGGGAGACCGGTGACGAGGAGCTGGGAGCGCTCCCATTCCCGGCCGCGCGACACCTTCGACGACGACGTGGCGGGTGCCGACGGGCACCGCCCGCCCTCACGGGGCGAGGGGTGGTCCGGTTACGGGGCTCGGCGGCGGACGGGGCCCGGCGGGCTGCGGAGAAGCGAAACAGTAAGGCATGGGCACGTCAATAGTGCGCGGTGCGTACACCTCCCGAAGCCGGCCTTGAGGGGGGAGAACCGGCCACCCGGCCGGAGCCGCCGCACGCGGGGTCACCCCACCGGACAAGGCCACCGCGGGGAAGGCGGACGCACGAAGGGGCGGGCCGCCTTCCGGTGGCCCGCCCCTTCGCCGGGTGGGTGCCCGCGCCGGGCGGCGGGGGCCGCGGGCGCCGGGTGGCGTGGGTCAGAAGACCGACTCGGCCTCGTCCATGCGGCTGGCCGGGACCCGCTTGAGCTCGGTGACGGCCTCGGCCAGCGGGACCATCCTGATGTCGGTGCCGCGCAGGGCGGTCATCTGCCCGAAGTCACCGCGGTGGGCGGCCTCGACGGCGTGCCAGCCGAAGCGGGTGGCCAGGACGCGGTCGTAGGCGGTCGGGGTTCCGCCGCGCTGCACGTGGCCGAGGATGACCGGGCGGGCCTCCTTGCCGAGGCGGTTCTCCAGCTCGGTGGCCAGGCGGTTGCCGATGCCCAGGAAGCGCTCGTGACCGTACTGGTCGATCTCGCCCTTCTTGTAGTCCATGGTGTCCTCGGCGGGGTGCGCACCCTCGGCCACACAGATCACGGCGAACTTCTTGCCCCGGGCGAAGCGTTCCTCGACCATGTCGGTGAGCCTGGCGGGGTCGAAGGGCCGCTCCGGCAGGCAGATGCCGTGGGCGCCGCCGGCCATGCCGGACTCCAGGGCGATCCAACCGGCGTGCCGGCCCATGACCTCGACGACCATCACCCGCTGGTGCGACTCGGCGGTGGTCTTCAGACGGTCGATCGCCTCCGTCGCGACCCCGACGGCCGTGTCGAAGCCGAAGGTCCGGTCGGTGGAGGAGATGTCGTTGTCGATGGTCTTGGGCACACCGACGATCGGGAGCCCCGCGTCGGAGAGCATCCGGGACGCGGTGAGCGTGCCCTCGCCGCCGATGGGAATGAGCACGTCGATGCCGTACTCCCGGGCGAGGTCCTTGCCGGCCTCGCAGGCCTCACGGAGCCGGTTGCGCTCCAGCCTGGCCGAGCCGAGGATGGTGCCGCCACGGGCGAGGATGCCGCTGACCGAGTCCAGGTCCAGCTTCCGGAAGCGGCCGTCGAGGAGCCCCTTGAAGCCGTCTTCGAAGCCGATGACCTCGTCGTTGTGGCCGGTGAGGGCGCGGTGGACCACCGACCGGATCACAGCGTTGAGGCCGGGGCAGTCGCCCCCTGCGGTGAGGACTCCGATACGCATCGTGCTGTGTCTCCCGTTGCTTGGCTGGCGGTGCTGTCGGTTCCCTGAGCCAGTCCGATTGTTTCACGCCCCGGAGGAGCCCGCCGTCACCGGTTCTCTCCCTCGCCTCTCCCTCGTGCACACGGGGACAGGCCCGGCCGGGACGGAGGGACGAGGGGTGAGGCATCGGTCACGCGCGGGGCGCCGGAAGCCCCGCGGCGGCGCCGTCCCCCCACCGCCCGGACGCCCACCCGTGAGCTGCGCCGATCCCGCCTCCACCCGTCCGGTTGCCGCGTCCGGGCGGTCACCGCACTCCCAGACACCCGGCCCCTGCGGGCTGCGGGGCGGGCCCACCTGCGGGAGCGACTTACCCACCCCCGCAGGTATTGTCAAGGGGGGCAGGCCTGTCGATATAGGGATTTTGCCCTGCGGCTACGGAATGATCGGAGAGCACGCGTGACGCGCAGCGTGTACGTGACGGGAATCGACCGCGGCGACGGCCGGCAGGTGGTGGAGCTGGGGGTCATGGAACTCCTGACCCGCCACGTCGACCGGGTGGGCGTCTTCCGGCCACTGGTGCACGACGCTCCCGACCGCCTCTTCGAGCTGCTGCGCGCCCGGTACCGGCTGACCCAGCCCGAGGCGACCGTCTACGGCATGACCTACGAGGAGGCCGGCGCCCTCCAGGCCGAGAAGGGCACCGACGAGCTGGTCTCCCACCTGGTGGAGAAGTTCCACGCGGTGGCCCGCGAGTACGAGTACGTCCTCGTCCTGGGCAGCGACTACGCGGCCACCAACCTCCCCGCCGAGCTCGGGCTCAACGCCCGGCTGGCCAACGAGTTCGGGGCCTCGATGCTGCCGGTGGTCGGTGCGCAGGGCCAGGAGCCGGCCTCGGTGCGCACCGAGGCGCACAACGCCTACCTCGCCTACCAGTCGCTGGGCTGCGACGTCGTCGCGCTGATCGTCAACCGGGTGGAGCCCGAGCACCACGCGGCGGTCGCCGCGCTGCTGGGCGAGGGCATACCCGTGCCCTGCTACGCGCTGCCCGCCGAGCCGTCGCTGGCGGCCCCGACCGTGGCGCAGATCGCCCAGCGGCTGGGGGCGCAGATCCTCCTCGGCGACGACTCGGGCCTGGCCCGGGACGCCCGCGACTTCGTCTTCGGCGGCGCCATGCTGCCGACCTTCCTGCCCGCGCTGACACCCGGCTGCCTGGTGGTCACCCCCGGCGACCGCGCCGACCTGGTGATCGGGGCGCTCGCCTCGCACAGCGCCGGTTCCCCGCCCATCGCCGGCGTGCTGCTGACCCTCGACGAGCGGCCGGACGCCGACATCCTGGCGCTGGCCGACCGCCTCGCCCCGGGCACCCCGGTGCTCTCGGTACCCGGCGGCTCGTTCCCGACCGCCGCGGAGCTGTTCACCATCGAGGGCCGGCTGACGGCCGCCTCGCCGCGCAAGGCGGAGGTCGCGCTGGGCCTGTTCGAGCGGCACGTGGACACCGCCGAGCTGACCGACCGGATCTCCGTGGCGCGCTCCGCCCGGGTCACCCCGATGATGTTCGAGCACGAGCTGATCGAGCGCTCCCGCTCCGGACGGCGCCGCGTGGTGCTGCCGGAGGGCACCGAGGAGCGGGTGCTGCGCGCCGCCGACGTGCTGCTCCGGCGCGACGTGTGCGACCTGACGCTGCTGGGCGACACGGCCGCGATCCGCCGCCGGGCCGCCGAGCTCTCCATCGACCTGGCCGACGCCCAGCTGCTGGACCCGCAGAGCTCCGAGCTGCGCGAGAGGTTCGCCGAGCGGTACGCCGAGCTGCGCGCTCACAAGGGCGTGACCTACGAGCTGGCCTACGACGTGGTGGCCGACGTCTCCTACTTCGGCACCCTGATGGTGCAGGAGGGCCTGGCGGACGGCATGGTCTCCGGCGCGGTCCACTCCACCGCGGCCACCATCCGGCCGGCGTTCGAGGTCATCAAGACCCGGCCCGACGCGAAGATCGTCTCCTCCGTCTTCTTCATGTGCCTGGCCGACCGGGTCCTGGTCTACGGCGACTGCGCCGTCAACCCGGACCCGAACGCCGAGCAGCTCGCCGACATCGCCATCCAGTCGGCGACCACGGCGGCACAGTTCGGCGTCGAGCCCCGGATCGCGATGCTGTCGTACTCCACCGGCACCTCCGGCTCCGGCGCCGACGTCGACAAGGTGCGCCGCGCCACCGACCTGGTCCGCGAGCAGCGCCCCGACCTGCTGGTGGAGGGCCCGATCCAGTACGACGCGGCGGTGGACGCCGCGGTGGCCCGCACCAAGCTCCCCGAGTCCCAGGTGGCCGGGCGGGCGACCGTGCTGGTCTTCCCCGACCTCAACACCGGGAACAACACCTACAAGGCGGTCCAGCGCTCGGCGCACGCCGTCGCCGTCGGCCCGGTCCTGCAGGGCCTGAACAAGCCGGTCAACGACCTCTCCCGGGGGGCGCTGGTCCAGGACATCGTCAACACCGTCGCCATCACCGCCATCCAGGCCCAGGGCGAGGGTACGGCCACCCCCGGCGGGGCCCCCGCCGCGACCCGGGGCGTCGGCTGACCGCCGCCCCTCCCCCGCCCCCACCTATCCGAACGAAAGTCGCTCCATGACCAGCAACCCCACCCGTGTCCTCGTCCTGAACTCCGGCTCCTCCTCGCTGAAGTACCAGCTGCTCGACATGGCCGACCGTTCCCGGCTGGCCGTGGGCCTGGTCGAGCGGATCGGCGACGAGCAGGCGCGTCTGGTGCACACCCCGCTCGCCGCGGGCGGCGAGAAGCGGGAGCGGATCGAGCCGATCGGCGACCACGACGCCGCGCTGAAGGCGGTCGCCACGGAACTGTCCGAGGACGGCCTGGGCCTGGACTCCCCGGAGCTGGCCGCCATCGGCCACCGCGTGGTGCACGGCGGGAAGCGGTTCACCCGGCCGACCGTCGTCGACGAGGAGGTGATGGCGGAGATCGAGCGCCTGATACCGGTGGCGCCGCTGCACAACCCGGCCAACATCACCGGCATCCGCACCGCGCAGCGGCTCCGCCCCGACCTCCCGCAGGTCGCCGTCTTCGACACCGCCTTCCACCAGACGATGCCGGAGGCCGCCTCCCGCTACGCCCTGGACACCGAGCTGGCCGACGCCCACCGCATCCGCCGCTACGGCTTCCACGGCACGTCCCACGCCTACGTCTCCCGCGAGACGGCGAAGCTGCTGGGCAAGGCGCCGGAGGAGGTCAACGTGATCGTGCTGCACCTGGGCAACGGGGCCTCGGCCTCCGCGGTCGCCGGCGGTCGCTGCGTGGACACCTCGATGGGCCTCACCCCGCTGGAGGGCCTCGTGATGGGTACCCGCTCCGGTGACCTGGACCCGGCGGTGATCTTCCACCTGGCCCGCAACGCGGAGATGGACCTGCCCGAGATCGACGCGCTGCTCAACAAGCGCAGCGGTCTGCTGGGCTTGTGCGGCGACAACGACATGCGGGAGATCCGCCGGCGGGTGGAGGCGGGCGACGAGAAGGCCCGGCTCGCCTTCGACATCTACATCCACCGCCTGAAGAAGTACATCGGGGCGTACACCGCGGTGCTCGGCCGGGTGGACGCCGTGGCGTTCACCGCAGGCGTCGGGGAGAACGCGGCGCCGGTACGGGCCGCGGCGGTCGCGGGCCTGGAGGAGCTGGGGCTGGCGGTCGACGCCTCGCTGAACGAGGCCCGTGCCGACGGGGCGCGCCTGATCTCGCCGGAGTACGCGCGGGTGGCGGTGGCCGTGGTCCCGACCGACGAGGAGCTGGAGATCGCGGGCCAGACGTACGAGCTGGTTCGCTCCTGAGCCACGTGGCGCGCACCGTGGGACGGGCCGGTGACGTACAACGGTCAACGCCCGACCTTCCGGAGCGCCTTGGCGTTTCCACCCACCGGAATATTCCGCTACGGAACAAAACGATAGGATAGAGCCCATGCGCCGTTCCAAAATCGTCTGCACCCTGGGCCCCGCCGTCGACTCCTACGACCAGCTGAAGACGCTGATCGAGGCCGGCATGAACGTGGCTCGCTTCAACATGAGCCACGGCAGCCACGCGGAGCACGAGGAGCGGTATCACCGCGTCCGCAAGGCCGCCGCGGAGACCGGCCGCGCCGTCGGCGTGCTCGCCGACCTGCAGGGCCCCAAGATCCGCCTGGAGACCTTCGCCGACGGACCGGTGGAGCTGGTCCGCGGTGACGAGTTCACCATCACCACGGAGGACGTGGCGGGCGACAAGTCCATCTGCGGCACGACCTACAAGGGTCTGCCCGGGGACGTCTCGATCGGCGACCCGGTCCTCATCAACGACGGCAACGTCGCGCTGCGCGTGACCGAGGTGGACGGCACCCGGGTGCGCACCATCGTCATCGAGGGCGGCGTCATCTCCGACCACAAGGGCATCAACCTGCCCGGCGCGGCCGTCAACGTGCCCGCGCTGTCGGAGAAGGACATCGAGGACCTGAAGTTCGCCCTCCGGATGGGCTGCGACATGGTGGCGCTGTCCTTCGTGCGCGACGCCAAGGACGTCAACGACGTCCACCGCGTCATGGACGAGGTCGGCCGCCGGGTGCCGGTCATCGCCAAGGTGGAGAAGCCGCAGGCGGTGGCGAACATGGAGAGCGTCGTCGCGGCGTTCGACGGCGTCATGGTGGCCCGCGGCGACCTGGCCGTGGAGTACCCGCTGGAGAAGGTCCCGATGGTGCAGAAGCGCCTGGTGGAGATGTGCCGGCGCAACGCCAAGCCGGTGATCGTGGCGACCCAGATGATGGAGTCGATGATCACCAACTCCCGCCCGACCCGCGCCGAGGCGTCCGACGTCGCCAACGCGATCCTGGACGGCGCGGACGCGGTGATGCTCTCGGCGGAGTCCTCCGTCGGCGCGTACCCGATCGAGACCGTCAAGACGATGTCGCGCATCGTGGAGGCCGCCGAGGAGGAGCTGCTCTCCAAGGGCCTCCAGCCGCTGGTGGCGGGGAAGAAGCCGCGGACCCAGGGCGGCTCGGTGGCGCGCGCCGCCGCCGAGATGGCCGACTTCCTGGACGGTGCGGCGCTGGTGGCCTTCACCAAGTCCGGTGACACCGCCCGCCGTCTCTCGCGCTACCGCGCGCAGCAGCCCATCCTCGCCTTCACCACCGAGGAGTCCACCCGCAACGAGCTGGCGCTGAGCTGGGGCGTGGAGACCTTCGTCGTCCCGCACGTGGACAACACCGACGGCATGGTGGAACTGGTGGACGCCGAGCTGTCCAAGCTCCAGCGCTTCAACCACGGCGACACGATGATCGTGACGGCCGGTTCGCCCCCCGGCGTCCCCGGCACCACCAACATGGTGCGCGTCCACCACCTGGGCGGCGAGCGCCGCTAGGCCTGGTGCCCCCTGATCGCCGTACGCGGGAGCGCGGCTTCCGGGACCTGGTCCCGGTCGCCCCCGACCAGCGTCTTCCGCGTACGGGCAGACACATGACGACGGCCGTGCCGCGCTTCCCGAAGGAGGCGCGGCCCCGCCCGCCTTCGGCACCCCCAAGGTGAAACGCCCCCCGGGGCGAATGGGCCCCAGGCCTGAGCGTAGAGCCCGAGTTAAACA